>JBJTWT010000017.1:0-6198 GCA_046081865.1 Sphingomonadales bacterium | reverse complement strand
TGTTTACCCTCGGTATCTAATTCCATGCTCGTAATACGCGCGGGCGTAAGTGACCGTTGAATCAGCAACTGCGTATTCGCCGTATAATTGATCACATCGATATTCTCATTCTTAAGTTCGCGCACGATGCCATGAATACGGCTTCCTTTCATACCCACACAGGCGCCCACCGGATCGATACGATCGTCGTACGATTCTACAGCTACTTTAGCGCGCTCTCCCGGATCGCGTACGATCTTTTTAATCACGATAAGACCATCGAAGATCTCAGGCACCTCGATCTCGAGCAACTTGGCCAAAAATTCGGGAGCCGTACGAGATAAGATGATGACAGGATTATTGTTCTTCATGTCTACGCGTCTGATGACCGCGCGAATGCTTTCGCCCTTCTTAAAATAATCTTGCGGGATCTGTTCGCTCTTAGGAAGGATCAGTTCGTTGCCTTCTTCGTCGAGCAATAAGATCTCTTTTTTCCAGACCTGGTATACTTCGGCGCTAATGATATCGCCAACGCGATCGCCATATTTTTTAGCCAGTGCATTTTTCTTTAGGTCGCTGATGCGGCTGGCCAGCGTTTGCTTGGCCGCTAAAATAGCGCGACGACCGAAATCGAGCAGGTCGATCTCTTCGTAAAGCTCTTCGCCCACTTCAAAGTCGGGTTCGATCTTGGCCGCTTCGCTGTAACCCACCTGTGCCAATGGATCTTCTACCTCTCCATCCTCCACGATCATCCGGCGACGAATGATCTCAAGGTCACCCTTTTCGGCATTAACGATAACGTCGAAGTTTTCGTCGCTTCCGTATTTTTTTCTGAGCAAGGTCTTAAATACATCTTCTACCACTTTCATCATCGTGGGGCGGTCAATGTTTTCCGCGTCTTTGAAGTCCTGGAAAGCATCAATTAAGTTAATACTGGACATAAGGCAAATTTTTGATCCGTTTCTGTTTTAAAATTTAATTTGAATTTTTGTCGCTTTTATTTCCGAGAAGGCGATCACATGGGTATGTGTCTCCATCTTCTTTCCTTTTCCTTTGGTTTCTGTCAGTTCGATTTGTGTGTCGCCGACCACCTGCAACACCCCCTCTTTTTTTGTTCCGTCGACCAAGATCACTTCGACCGGCCGGCCGATGTTTTTTACATATTGGCGGTGCAGTTTTAGCGGCTCATCCAACCCGGGCGAAGAGAGCTCCAGCGAAAAATCTCCGTTCGGAAACACCCCCTCTTCTTCGAGCTGTCGATACAGCTTTCGGTTATATGAAACTAATTTATCAACACTAACTCCTTGATCTCCATCAATATAGATCTTAACATTGTTCGTAGGCTTTATCCTTACGTCTACCACAAAAAGGTGTTTTTCGGCCCCGATTAGGGCGGCCGCCCGTTCTTGTAGGTTGATAATCAATGCTGTTTGATCCATAGGTAAAAAGAAGAAGGGAACGATTTCGTTCCCTTCATGCTTCAATACAGGTACAAAAGTAAGATAATCGGGGCTTTTTGCCAAAAGAAAATTGCGCTGCTATTTAAAACGATCAAAAAGCAACTCCGGCTCGTTGGTAGTGATAAAATCGAACCCCTGTTGCAAGCACCAATCCAACTGGCTCATATCATTGACCGTCCAGACGTTAAGTACTCTTTTATAACGCTTTGCCTGAGCTATCCAGTCGGGGTTCTTTTGAAAGACCGAGAAATTATAATCAATCCCGTCAATGCCGTCTTTTGCTACTTGTTCGGGCGATCGATCGCCATTCAAATAATGCACCAAGGCATTTTTCTTACGCTCCTTTAGCACCAGCAATTGGTTATAATCGAAACTGATAAACTCCGTATAATCCTCTACGCCCGCCTCTTTTACCGCTTTTAGGACCGACTCGGCAATATACCCCAGCCGCTCAAGATTCGGTTGTGCCGTAGGCTTAATCTCAAGGATCAATCGGGTACTGGGCTTTTCTTGTTTGCCTGCACGCAGATATGAGGCCAAGGTTGGCAAAGGTTCGCCATTAGATAAAGTCTGTGCCGCCAGCTCCGCATACGTGGTTGTCTCTATGGTGAGGTTATTATAGTGAGCATCGTGATTGACCACCAGCACACTATCGGCCGTCATGCGCACATCAAATTCAGCGCCCGCACAGTTTAACCGGATGGCCTCGCGAAGAGAAGCGATGGAGTTCTCAGGAAACCCGTTTTTCTTAAAGGCCCCTCTATGTGCGATCACAGGATTAGACATAAATGACAATTGACTTCGTTTGATAGTGTAAGAACTCCGCGAGTTGCCCGTTTCGTCGATCAACTCCATCTCAATAATAGGATCTCTCTCCCAACTGATCGTCAACAACCCAATATTGTTATCCATCACAGGCCCTTCCATTCGGTTACGATTGGGAGTAGCAAAATCCCAAACAGAGGTAATGCCACTCGAGGTAATATCATAGAGTGGGTACATCCCCGCAGAGCGCAATCGGGAGATCTCACCATAGTGCACATCTCCGGTTAGAAAAAGCACGCCCTCTGCCCTCGTATCACGAATCAGCTTACAAAGACGATCTTGCTCGTGCGGATAATTGGCCCAGGCCTCGTACCCATTAAACTCAATCCCAAATTGAGAGCCGCTGCAAATAAGCCGCAGATCGGCCGGCTCTCGCAGCTGATCGGCCAGCCATTGCCATTGTTGCTCTCCCAGCAACGTACTATCCTTATTCGTATGAGGTTTGTAATCGAGCGGATAAAAATATTTTTTTCGGGGCAGCACCGCCAATGAATCATATAATAACACATCATCCCTAAATGTGCGATTATCCAATAAAAGAATCTGCACCACCCGGGCACCAACCTTTAGATACTCGGCATGATATATGCCCGTATGTTTTCTTCTCTCGCTTTGCAAAGGCTCCTTAAAAAAATCAAGAAAGATCTCCTTAGATGCTTCCTTGTAAGGATAGTGTCTTCCTGCATCGTTGCGACCAAAGTCATGATCGTCCCAAGTAGCCAGCACCCGGGTGGACGCAGCCAATTGCGTAAACTCCGGCTTGGCACCCCAGCGCCGGTACTTGGCCCGCAGCGTATCCATATTATCGGTGTCGCCGTAAATATTATCCCCCAAAAAAATAAACAGATCGGGGCGGTAACCGGCCGCCAGTTTTAGCAGGGGTTGCGGACGGTCTTGATGAGCACAAGAACCAAAGGCAATCCTCGTTATCTGGGCCCTAGCCTCGGGGGCCATCACCAACACCAGCAAAACCCAAAGCCCTCCCGCCAAAAAAATGCGTTTTAGCATAGCCATCATAATATATGTTAAAGATAAGGGGCCCTTCGATGATCCCCTTCTCAGGTATGTTGGCTTTTAGTTACTTTTGCCACCTCGGACCCTTAGCTCAGACGGTTAGAGCATCTGACTCATAATCAGAGGGTCGTAGGTTCAAATCCTACAGGGTCCACCAATTTAGCTATGAAGAAGATCATTTACTTATCGTTGTCGTTGCTTTTTTGCAATGCCATTCTTGCACAAGAAAAGTCAAGTACCCCAAAACCCAAGATCGATCTATCGGGCAGACCCAACGATCATCTAATGATGCAATTCGGGTATGCTCAATGGACCGGCGTTCCCGATACCATTGCCATGGGCGGGTTCTCTAAAACCATCAATGTTTATGTGATGATGGATTTTCCCTTTAAGAACAATCCTAAACTTAGTGTAGGCATTGGTGCCGGTATCGGGTCCGATCATTTGATGTTCTCAAAATTGAATGTCGGGTTAAAGGATGGCGGCAATAAACTTCCTTTTACCAATGTGCGCGATACCAATCACTTTAAAAAGACCAAGCTGGCCACCAACTATGTAGAGGCCCCCATTGAACTACGCTACAGTGCCCAACCCGCCACCGGAAAAGGCTTAAAGGTGGCACTCGGCATCAAAGTAGGTCAATTGATAAACGTGCATACCCGCAGCGCCAAATTGCAAAACCGCAATGAAAATCTCATCAACGACTACGTTGTCAAGGAATCCAGTTCCCGATTCATCAACGGCACCCGATTGTCGGGCACATTGCGGGTAGGGATCGGTCGCTTCTCTATGTTTACCAGCTATCAGTTAACGCCAGTTATCCGCGATGGGTTCGGTCCCGCCGTAAGAACGCTCTCTACGGGTATTGCCATTAGTGGACTTTGAGGTCTGCGTAGCTATGATCGATAAGCGGAATAAAATTGAAAACGAAGAGCGGGCCGTCTTGATCGGACTGATCCAAAAAGATCAAACCGAAACCCAGGTTCAGGAATATCTTGATGAATTGGCATTTCTTGCCACCACCGCCGGAGCCGTTGCCGTAAAGATCTTTACCCAAAAACTTCCGCATCCCGATAGCCGCACTTTTATTGGTAAAGGAAAACTAGAGGAGATCAGGCAATACGTGACCGGAAAAAATATTCGCATTGCCATCTTTGATGATGAATTAAGCGGAGCCCAGATCAATAACATTGAAAAGGAGCTCAACATCAAGACCATCGATCGCAGCGACCTCATCTTAGATATTTTTGCGCGCCGTGCCAAGACAGCCCAGGCAAAAGCACAAGTAGAGCTGGCACAATACCAATATATATTGCCCCGCCTTCGCGGTATGTGGAAACACCTAGAACGATTAGGAGGCGGCATCGGTACCCGCGGACCCGGAGAAACAGAGATAGAGACCGACCGCCGAATAGTCCGCGACAAGATCTCGCTACTGCGAAAACGTTTAGCTGAAATTGACAAACAGGCCTACACACAACGAAAAGATCGAGGTGAATTTATTCGTGTTGCCCTCGTTGGCTATACCAATGTCGGAAAATCGACACTCATGAATCTGTTGAGTAAGCGCGATGTGTTTGCGGAGAATAAACTCTTTGCCACCCTCGACACCACCACCAGCAAAGTCGTATATGATAACACTCCGTTTTTACTAAGCGATACCGTAGGATTTATCAGAAAACTGCCTCATCATCTTGTAGAGAGTTTTAAAAGTACACTCGACGAAGTAAGAGAAGCCGATATCTTACTACACGTCGTAGACATCTCCCATCCTCAATACGAAGATCAGATGGCCGTAGTCAATCAAACACTCGCCGAGCTGGGAGCGCTCGACAAACCCGTTATTACCTTATTTAATAAGATGGATCGCTACGAAGCGTTGACCTTTGATGAATGGTTAGAAGCCAACACCAAAGAGGAGATCTTACAAGACCTCAACCAGCGTTGGCAAGAAGAGACCGGCGGAAAGGCTGTTTTTATTTCGGCAACCGCTAAACAGAACATTGATACCCTTCGTCAAACCATTCTACAACAGGTAAGAGCCAGTTACAGAATTCGCTATCCTTACAAGACCAATTTCTTCTACGGAGAATAAAGAGGTATGACCGATATAGTATTCCATTGGGTAAAGATCGCTGAGCAGCCCCATCTACTTTCGTTCAACGCAGAGCATATTGCCGTGGTACAGATAGCCGATCGAACGTTTTGCGTAGCGCGCTATAAAGAGCAACTGTTTGGTTTTGCCTACCGCTGTCCACATGCTGCCGTTCCCTTATCTGAAGGATATATAGATACCCATGGAAACATCGTGTGTCCCTTACATGCTTACAAGTTTAGTCTCCTGAACGGGCGTAATGTGAGTGGGGAGGGCTATTTTTTAAAGACTTGGCCCGTAGAATGCCGGCCCGACGGAGTGTTCTTGGGTATTCCGCCCGCCCCAGATAAGGACCCCAAAACTACCCACCCATGCCAATAGCGATCCTTGCGTGAAAGCTAAAGCCCCATTCAAAAAAATGCGCTCACACCTCGCCCACAACCGCCAAAATCCCTATTTTTGCCCCCCGCTTTTGGCAGCTTTCTGCCCCAAGCGAACCGCAATCGGAAACGAAAGCACACTCCTCCTTAGCTCAGTTGGTTAGAGCATCTGACTGTTAATCAGAGGGTCGCTGGTTCAAGTCCAGCAGGGGGAGCTGATAATCAAGCAGTTATGAGTTTTACCTCGTAGCTGCTTTTTTATTTGCACCAAAATTTGCACCAAAAAATGGGGTGTGGCGAGTTTGCAAATTAAATGGCCTGTCCATAATTAATTGGATTTTTTTCCTCAATTTCAATTTTATTTTTTTTTATAAAAACAAATATTTACCTTTATATAAATATAGCTAACCCACTAGCATGAAACAGATTGAACGACTCGCCTACC
>JBJTWT010000016.1:0-34257 GCA_046081865.1 Sphingomonadales bacterium | reverse complement strand
CAAAACTACTTGACTACCAGCAAGTTTCCTGATCCCGAGCTGATGATCAGAACCAGCGGGGAGTACCGTATCAGCAACTTTTTGTTGTACCAGCTGGCCTACGCAGAACTCTATTTTACCCCTGTTCGGTGGCCCGACTTCAGAAAGGAGAATTTGTACGAGGCCCTTATTGACTACCAGAACAGGGAAAGGCGGTTTGGAAAGATCAGCGAACAGCTTTAACAAAGACTTTCGATTTTTTACACGTAATTTGCCTGCCGTTGTTTTGAGTCTAATTTCAGTAATAAATTGAAAACTAACTAATTGCGTAATTTCTCTTTTCTTCTGGTTTGCCTGTTTACGGGTTTTGTGGCTGTGTTGCAACCACTGCAGGCACAAGAGCTGCCCGATACTACCCGTCCCACCTCGGTAGATCCTAAGCTGATCGAGTGGCAAAATGCCCGTATTGTCAAAGAATTCGTGATCGCCGACGTCAAGATCACCGGCATTCGTTATCTCGATACCGCCATCGTACTGTCGATCGCCAATCTGCAAGCCGGCGATAAGTTCGTGCATCCTGGAGCTGAGATATTTGGTAAGGCCATTAATAATCTTTGGAGACAAAAACTTTTTTCCGGTGCGCAAGTACTGGTTACCAAGATAGAGGACGATAAGGTATGGGTAGAGATCAACGTGCAGGAGCGGCCTCGATTGGGTAATTATAAGTTTTCCGGAATACGCAAATCCGAAGAAGAGGACATTCTGACCAAACTCGCTCTATCCAAGCAGACCATCATCACTGAAAATACCCGCAGGGAGATCGTCGAAAAGATCACCAAGCATTATGGCGAAAAAGGATTTCGGAATGTAAAGGTGCTGATCGAAGAGAAACCAGACCCTGCGTTCGCCAACTCTAATTTTTTATTGATCAAGGTAGAAAAAGGCGCCAAGGTATTGATCGGAGATGTGAACTTCTACGGCAACACGGCTCTCGATGATCTTAAACTTAAAAAGCAATTAAAGGGTACCAAAGAAATGACCCGAATCACCCTTAAGCCCGATGATGCACAAAGCCCCTACGGAACCACCCAACCCATTCCCTTTGCTCAGTACATCAAAGATTGGGGATTTTTATCCATCACCAAGACCAAGAGAATTCTAGATCCTTATTTCAGGTTCAAGTTATTGAGCTCTGCTAAATTCGACGAAAAGAAATACGAAGAAGATAAAGAGAAGGTCCTCAATTTTTATAACGCCAATGGGTACCGCGATGCGCAGATCGTATCGGACACTCAATACATGACCGCCAAAGGGCATTTGAATGTCGATATCAAGGTAACCGAAGGCAACCGGTATTATTTTGGGGATATTGTCTGGAAGGGTAATTCAAAATACTCCGACTCAATTCTCAATGTGCTGTTGGGTATTAACAAAGGCGATATCTATAATGTAGGGTTGCTCAATAAGAGATTGGGTAAAGAGGCGGGTCAAGAAGGAGGCGATATTAGCGGGTATTACATGGACGATGGCTATCTTTTCTTTAGGGCCGAGCCCATTGAGATGGCGGTGTACAACGACACTATCGATTATGAGATTCGCATTATGGAAGGTCCACAGGCGCGTATCAAGAATGTGACCATTGCCGGTAACGAAAAGACAAAAGATTATGTGGTGCGGCGCGAACTGCGTACGGTGCCCGGCGAACTCTTTAGTCGTTCTCAACTGATCCGCTCACAACGTGAGTTGGGCAATCTTCAATTCTTTAATCAAGAGAAGATCAATCCGGGAGTAGTACCCAATCCTGAGGATGGTACCGTGGATATCAACTGGCAGCTCGAAGAAAAATCTGCCGATCAACTCGAACTCTCTGCCGGATGGGGCGGTGGTATTGGACTTACTGGCACGATGGGAGTTACTTTCAATAACTTTTCGGTTCGTAATATTTGGAAGAAATCGGCCTGGGACCCGCTTCCTACCGGAGACGGACAAAAACTTAGCGTCCGACTACAATCCAACGGACGGGCCTATCGCTCGTATAGTGCTTCCTTTACCGAACCTTGGTTGGGCGGCAAAAAAAGAAATTCGTTGACCCTTGGGTTTAACAGCAGTCGTTTCTCCAATGCATTCGATCCCTTTACCGGCCGCATCGATAAGGCCCGCTCCGATACCAACTATTTGAACACAAGTGGCATCTCGGTGGCCTTTGGTAAGCAATTAAAGTGGCCCGATGACTACTTTAATCTGGTCTTTACCTTTAACCTTACGCAGTACAAGCTGATGAACTATCCCATCTTCAGCAGCGATTTTACCAGCGGGACCTCCAGTAATGTCAGTATCAAATTAGCGTTACAACGCTCTTCTGTCTTCAATCCTATTTTCCCTACCAGCGGTTCGAACTTTTTGGCCAGTGTACAGCTGACGCCTCCCTATTCGCTCATGACCAATGTAGGATCGGGGTACAATGCATATCGTCGTCCGGAATATCACAAGTGGCGTTTCAATGCTGAATGGTATGTTCCCATCGGTAAGCCATTAGGCGCCGAGAAGAATCGTCAGTTTGTAGTGAAGATGGCCGCCAAGTTTGGATTTATGGGGCGCTACAATACTAATCTTCCCTTCTCTCCCTTTGAACGTTTTCAGGTGGGAGATGCCGGTCTCACCAATAACTTTGGATTGCTTGGTTTCGACATCGTTGCACACCGTGGCTATCCTGTATATCAGACTTCCGACCCTACGGTCAATCCCGATCAGCAAAGTGCCAGCCAATTTTTTACCATCTTCAATAAGTATCAGCTAGAGGCACGTTTCCCACTGGTAACCAATCCCAGCAGTACCATTTATGCGCTTACCTTCTTTGAGGCCGCCAATGGATGGTACAACTACAAAGATTATAATCCTTTTCGCCTGCGTCGCAGTGTAGGGGCCGGTATGCGCTTCTTTCTGCCTATGTTCGGATTGCTTGGATTTGATTATGGTCTGGGGCTCGATCGGGCCGCTCCCGGACAAACGGGTCTAAAGGGGATCTCCCGTTTTACCTTTATGCTGGGCTTTGAACCAGAATAGAAATTTTGTTGCATGAAAAATACAGTGCTCACTCTCTGTTTCTTACTGCTGGGCTTATTGGCCCAAGCGCAGAAATATGCCGTAATAGATACGCGTTACATCTTAGATCGCATGCCCGAATACAAGGCCGCCCAACAAGCGCTCGATCGAATGGCGGCGGTATGGCAGTTGCAGATCGACAGCATGCAATTCTCGCTCGATAAAATGTATCGTGATTTTGAAGCCGAGCAAGTGATGCTGACCCCCGAATTAAAGAAAAGACGTGAGGACCAACTTTTTGCCAAAGAAAAGGAACTCAGAGATTTGCAGCGCCGTCGTTTTGGTTTTGAGGGCGATCTGTTCAAGAAACGCCAAGAGCTTGTAAAACCTGTTCAAGACAAAGTGTATAGTGCGGTTCAAAAGCTTGCCAGCGCAAGAGGCTATGATTTCGTACTCGACAAAAGTGAGGGAATTACCATTATCTTTGCCGACCCCAAGCTTGATAAGAGCGAAGATGTGCTTCGCGAGCTAGGGATCAAATAACTAACTGTTTAAAAACCATACGCAACATGAAAAATGTAGTAGTGCTTTTAGCAATCGTAGGGCTGTTGGGACTGGCCGGTACCGCATCGGCACAAACCAAGATCGGCTACATCAGTGTAGAGAACGTACTCTCTTTGATGCCCGAGCTCAGCAAATTCGATTCGGTGCTCTCTCGCTATCAGGCCGATTCTATCAACCCTCAGTACGCTTCTCTGATACAGACCTATCAGTATAAGGACAGCATGTACAAAGACACATTAAAGCCCCCGCCTCCTGCTGTAAAGAAGCAGCTCGAAGAGGAATTGCCCCAGTTGATCAATACTATCCAAAACTGGCAACAGATCGTTAATCAGGCCATGGAAGCCAAGCAAAATGAATTGCTGGCACCGTTGTATCGTAAGATCTACGATGCCATTCGAACCGTAGCCAAAGAGAAGGGATACACCCATGTGATCAATAAAGAAAATCTGCTGGTGGCTCCCGATGCAGACGATATGATCGCTGCGGTCGCCGCTAAACTTAAGTTGTCTTTGCCTAAGCCAGCTGCCGCTGGCGCTCCCGTCAAGTGATCCCTTTTAAAAAAAGTTGATGCCCGGTCTGAATCAGATCGGGCATTTTTGTATAGGCGAAGTACATTTGTATTATGCAACCCCTCCTCAAAGGTCCCATAGGTGTTTTTGATTCCGGTTACGGAGGGCTCACCATATTGCGCGATCTGGTGACTGCGCTACCCTCTTATGATTATTGTTATTTGGGCGATAGCGCCCGGGCCCCTTATGGCAACCGGTCGTTTGCCACAGTATATCAATATACCTTGCAATGCGTGCAGTGGTTTTTTAAGCAAGGATGTCCATTGGTTATCTTAGCTTGCAACACGGCCTCTGCCAAGGCGCTGCGTACCATTCAGCAAAATGATCTTTCTAAGATCACTCCCCATAACAGAGTGCTCGGGGTCATTCGCCCCACGGCCGAAGTGATCGGACAATACACTAAAAAAGGAAAGGTGGGCGTGTTGGCCACGCAGGGTACCGTAAGCTCTGAGTCGTATCCATTAGAGATCGCAAAGTTTTTTCCTGACCTGCAGGTATTTCAAGAGGCTTGCCCTATGTGGGTACCGCTCATCGAGAACAATGAGCATCTTAGCGAAGGGGCCGATTTTTTTGTTAAAAAACATGTAGACGCCATCCTCAAAAAAGAAAAGGGGATCGATGTTCTCTTATTGGCTTGCACCCACTATCCGCTGCTTCGACCTGTTATTGAGAAACATCTTCCTTCGGGTATTCGGGTTGTCTCACAAGGAGAGATCGTGGCCGCCAGTCTGGCCGATTATCTAAGTCGTCATCCCGAGATTAGTCAGCGCTGTACCCAAAAAGGGGAGCTAAGCTTTTTTACTACCGATTCCGCCCCCGATTTTGATGCTCATGCTGCCCAGTTTTTTGGCTCACCAGTAAAGGCCTACACGGTTAACCTGGCCGGAACTGTTGTATAGACCTTTGATAAACAACTTCTTAATTTTCTTTCGGTTCTCCCTCCGATCCCTTACCTTTGCGGTCCTTTCACAATACGACGGGTGTGGTGACCTGCCGTAAAATGGAAACCCGACCGTTCTCCCGGTCTATTTTTCTACCTAAGTGAAAAAATGAACATACTATGAAACGGACATTTCAACCCCACCGTAAGCGCCGCAAGACCGTACATGGTTTTCGCAAACGCATGGCTACCGCCAATGGGCGTAAAGTATTAGCCTCTCGTCGTGCCAAAGGCCGCAAGAAATTGACGGTCTCCGACGAACGCAAACTAAAATAACGACCTTCCTCCCGGTAGGCGGAGATTTTGATAATTTTATGGCTCCGGTACTTCCGGAGCTTTTTTTATGAGTACTATTTACGGACCTTTTGTTGTAGATACCCAGACACCTTGGCTAAACGATACACTTTAACGGCTGCCCAGCGACTTAAAAGCAAAAAATCGATCGATGCCTTATTTAGCAGCGGGCAACGATTGAATGTGGGATGTCTTCGGATATTGCATGCTCATTCTTCAACGCCCGGGGTACATTTTGGGGTAGGGGTATCGGCCAAAAATTTTAAACGAGCAGTCGACCGTAACCGTATCAAAAGACAATTGAGAGAATCGTATCGTTTGCAAAAAGAGGTACTGGCCACACTGGCTACTCAACCCAAAGGGATCGATCTGTTCGTTCTGTATACCGATAAGGAGCTTCCCGAGTATCAACATCTATTTTCACAATTGCAAAAAGGGCTTCAAAAACTTTTGTCCTTTTATCAAGTAAAATAATATGTTTCGATCCATTGCTGACCAAATCAAGCGGCTACTGGTTCTTCCTTTTTTAGGGTTGATAAAACTATATCAATGGATCGTATCTCCGTGGTTGGGCCCCTCTTGTCGCTACACGCCCACCTGTTCGCAATATGCTGCGACCGCGCTGCAACGCTATGGGCTAATAAAGGGAATGTGGCTATCTCTAAAAAGAATCAGCCGCTGTCATCCCTGGGGAAGCAGCGGCTATGATCCTGTACCGTAGTATAATAATCGGTTAAACTTTTTCGTAACGGTCGGCCACCACCTTCCAATTGACCACTTGCCAGAAGGCCGCCAGATAATCGGCACGACGATTTTGATATTTCAGGTAATAGGCATGCTCCCATACATCCACTCCCAGCAGAGGAGTCCCTTTTGTCTCTGCAATATCCATCAATGGATTATCCTGATTGGGGGTAGAGCAAATCTCTAGTTTGCCATTGGCAACGATCAACCAAGCCCAGCCACTTCCAAAGCGGGTCATACCGGCCGCGGCAAATTTTTCTTTAAAGACATCAAAGCTGCCAAAGGCGGCATTGATGGCATCGGCCAATTTTCCCGAGGGGGCACCACCTGCCTGTGCACCAAGACTCTCCCAAAAGAAAGTATGGTTCCAATGACCGCCACCATTGTTACGGACAGCGGCAGAGATACTACCTGCCGTAGCGACCAATTCTTCTAGTGAGAGTTGTTCGTTGGCTGTTCCTGCCACCGCCTTATTGAGGTTGTCAACATAAGCTTGGTGATGCTTGCCATGATGGATCTGCATGGTGAGGGTGTCGATGTGTGGTTCTAGCGCATCGTGTGCATAGGGTAAGGGTGCGAGTGTAAATGGCATATCGATATTTTTTTATGGAGCAAAGGTACTACGACCAATGATGCTCAACGTTTTTGTTGAAAGAAATCCTTCATAAGTCTGGCCCCTTCTTCGGCACAGCAGCCCTGGGTCAGTTGTGTGCTCTTATGAAAAGGCCAGCGGTCCTGAGCCACCTTTCGATACCCATTCTTGCTATCATCGGCTCCGTAAACGATACGACCGATCTTGCTCCAATACAAAGCTCCGGCACACATGGGGCAGGGCTCTAGGGTTACATAGAGGGTGGCATCCGGTAAGTACTTGCTGCCAAGTGCATTAAATGCGGCGGTTAAGGCGATCATCTCGGCATGGGCAGTGGGGTCTTGTAATTTCTCGGTCATGTTGTGCCCGCGGGCAATGACCTTTCCATTCATCACCACTACCGCACCCACGGGTACCTCTTCTTCTTCTTTGGCTTTTTGCGCTTCTTGCAGCGCGTACTTCATAAAGTGAACATCATCCATCCCCTGTTGTTTTACTAACTTGTCACAAATTTCAGCTATGTCTTATTTGCCAGCATTGACAAAGATGAGGGATTATTTCTCATCCGGAGCCACCCGTTCGGTCGACTTTAGAAAACAACAGATACGATTGCTGCATGATAGTTTACTCCAGCATGAGCAGGCCATCAACGAGGCGTTGTATCAAGATCTGCATAAAAGCCCCGAAGAAGTATGGATATCGGAGACGGGATTGGTCGTTGCAGAATGTAAACTCGCTATCAAAAAGCTCGATCAATGGACAAGCCCCCGCAAAGTGCTGACCAATTTGGCGAACCTTCCCTCTACAAGTCTTATTATGCCAGAGCCGTTGGGGGTGGTGCTGATTGTGGCACCTTGGAATTATCCGCTTGAATTATTGCTTGGGCCCTTAGTCGGAGCTATTGCCGCCGGCAACTGCGTGGTGTTAAAACCCAGTGAGTTTACTCCGGCCACCTCGGCTGTTATGAAAAAAATTATTGAGAGTGTATTTGATAGCCAATACGTTTGGTTGATCGAAGGAGATGGCGCCACCATTGTGCCTTCGCTCATGCAGTCCTTTCGCTTCGATCATTTATTTTATACCGGTAGCACGGCAGTAGGAAAGATCGTGTATCGAATGGCCGCCGAACAACTTACTCCCGTTACACTCGAATTGGGAGGTAAGAGTCCTTGCGTTATAGAGTCCGATGCCAACATAGAGGTGGCAGCCAAACGAATTGCCCTTGCCAAGTGGAATAATGCCGGACAGACCTGTATCGCACCCGATTACATATTGGTGCAGCGCCAGGTGCGCGATCGTTTTGTAGATGCGTTGTTGCGGGTTATTCAAACCTTTTATTCTAACGATCCCACCCGTTGTGAGCATTATGGTCGCATCATCAATACGCGACAGTTCGACAGACTCGTTTCTTATTTGGATAACGGAAAGATTATCTGCGGAGGGCAACACGATCGTGAAACTCGCTACATAGCTCCTACCGTGTTAACAGACGTATCACTGGATGCCCCCATCATGCAAGAAGAGATCTTTGGTCCGCTCTTGCCTGTGCTTACCTATGATCGCTTCGATGAGGCCAAGACTGTCATTGAACGGAATCCCAATCCACTTTCTTTTTATGTCTATACCGAGAACAGACAGCAAGAAAAAAAGTGGCTAGAGCAAATACCGGCCGGCGGGGCTTGTGTCAACAATTCCGTTTTTCATTTTCTCAACCACCGACTCCCCTTTGGTGGAAGAGGCAACAGTGGCATAGGATTTTATCATGGTAAGCACTCTTTTGATACTTTTTCGCACTCCAAAAGTGTGCTCCGTACACCCAGCTGGATCGATCCGGCCATTAAATATCCACCCTTTAAGGGTAAGTTATCGATCTTAAAAAAATTAATAGGATGAGAAAGGAACCGCTGCGAAAAGGATGGCTGTTAGTCGGCATTCTCATCTTTGCCGCGCTTGGTTTATTGTGGTTACAACAAACTCCCCGTACTATGACCCTTCGTCAACGCTTGCTTAAGACCGCTTATCCTGTACTCATGTGGGCTACTCGATTGGGCCATAAGAATACCCTGGTGCTAAGCCATACGCCGCAAAAAGCTCCGGTCTCTTTGTATGATTTGCAGATCGTATTGACCGATGGAACGCCCCTTGATGGAGCGTTGTTACAAGGTAAAAAATTGCTGCTTGTCAACACGGCCAGCGATTGTGGCTATACCGCGCAGTATGCAGAACTGCAACAGTTACAAGATCGTTTTACCGATCGTCTGATGATCATTGGGTTTCCTGCCAACGATTTTAAGGAGCAAGAAAAAGGAGATGATGCATCGATCGCTGAATTTTGCCAGCGTAACTATGGTGTTCGATTTATGATCGCTAAAAAGACATCCGTGGTGCCAGGCAGGCTTCAGCACCCGGTGTATCGCTGGCTTACCGATAGCACGCAAAACGGATGGAACACAAAAGCCCCTTCTTGGAATTTTGCCAAATACTTGGTCGATCAAGAGGGTCGGCTTACTCATTATTTCGATCCTTCGGTCTCACCGCTTAGTAACTCGTTGATCAATGCGCTCCAATAGCATGAGCTGCGTAAAGCCACTTAGTCGATTGGACATTTCTCGTGATAGTTGATCAGCGAGATCGAGGTTTTTTCGAACGTGAACCCCTGATAGACACGTGCCATTTCGTCGAATACTTCGCACAGTTCTTCTTCGGTCTTGAGGGTTACTAACTTATTTCGATATTCTTTGATATTGGGAAGGCCCTTTAGATAATTGGCATAATGTCTTCTCATTTCATTGATGCCTACCACCGGATTCTTCCATTCGATAGAATAGCGCAAATGCTTGCGACAAACGGCGAGTCTGTCTTCGATGGTGGGAGCCGGTAAATGGGTTCCGGTTTTCATAAAATGCTTGATCTCATTAAAGATCCAGGGATAGCCAATGGCCGCCCTTCCGATCATAATACCATCTACCCCGTAGCGATTTTTATATTCGAGCGCTTTTTCGGGCGAGTCAATGTCGCCATTGCCAAAGATCGGAATGGTGATGCGCGGATTGTTCTTGATCTTTCCGATCAATGTCCAGTCCGCCTCTCCTTTGTACATCTGGACCCTCGTTCTGCCATGAATGGAAAGGGCCTTGATACCTACGTCTTGTAAACGCTCTGCCACCTCTTCTATGTTCTTGTTGCTATCGTCCCAACCCAAGCGGGTTTTGACCGTTACGGGTAGCGAAGTAGCTTGTACTACGGCCTTGGTAAGCCGTACCATCAGATCTACATCTCGAAGAACACCCGCCCCCGCTCCTTTAAGTGCCACTTTTTTTACCGGGCAACCAAAATTGATATCAAGCAGATCGGGTTGTGTAACCTCTACGATCTTGGCGGCCAGTCCCAGACTTTCTTCGTCACCTCCAAATATCTGAATACCTACCGGTCTCTCGTAGTCAAAGATGTCGAGCTTCTTTTTGCTCTTGATCGCATCTCTGATGAGCCCTTCCGAAGAAATAAATTCGGTATACATTAGATCGGCACCTTTGTCTTTGCATACCGCGCGAAAAGGCGGATCGCTTACATCTTCCATGGGGGCCAGCAGCAAAGGGAATGCAGGCAGTGTTACAGGACCGATCTTTACCATCTTGGGGTTTTACGTAAATTTGTTCATTGTGCCGGCCAGGCCGGATAGGCAAATCTACAATCAAAAAATGGCGTGTGTTTAAAAAAGGGTTTTATCAAGAAAGGTCCTCCGGCCAGCAGTTGTTATTGCTAATGGGTCTTTCGCTACTGAGTTTTTTTGTTATAGGATCGTTGGGAACGCTTTTGCTCTCGGCCATTACCGGGATCACGATCGAGCAACTGGCAACCGTCAGTAAAATGAAAGTACCTCATCCCCAACTGGGTTTCTTTATCAGGGGGATGCAGCTGGCTCAATTTCTGGGTTTGTTCTTAGTGCCTTCCTGGCTGGCAGCTCGATTGTTTTCTACAGCGCCCTCCCGCCACTATCTAAAGTTATCCCAACCGGTTCATCCCGGATTTTGGGTCATAGGGATAACGATATTACTATTCTCTTTGCCATTGGTACAATGGCTGGGCGAGCTAAACAGGGTCATTGAATTTCCTCCGGCATTGGCCGATTGGATGAAAGCAAAAGAAGACGAGGCCAACGACACCGTAAAGGCATTACTGGGATTACGCAGTACCAAGGACCTTTTGCTCAACATAATTTTTGTTGCCGGTCTGGCCGCCGTAGGCGAGGAATTATTATTTAGAGGGGTCTTGCAGCGGATGTTCTTTCGGCAATTTGGCCAGCCATGGCCTGCCATTTTATTGGCGGCATTTATTTTCTCTTCCATGCACATGCAGTTCTATGGCTTTCTGCCACGTTTTGTGTTAGGCATTTTGCTTGGGGCGGTTTATTGGTTTAGTGGTAGTTTATGGACCGCCATACTGGCCCACTTCTTCTATGATGCCATATTGATCGTATTGGTTTACTTTAATCCGGTATTGTTAAATGAGGAACCGGTCGTGGGCCCGCAGACGATGATGGTATCGGGGTTGGTGAGTGCCTTGTTGGTGACCATGCACCTACATTGGATGATGCGTCATAGTGATAGTGACCATCATCAGGATACTACGGATGAATCTTCTGCCCATAATTCATAAATTCACGAATGGCATTCAATCGGCAGGTTTTTTTGCAACGGGCCACCACCGCTTTTTTCTTTGCTTTGGTGATGCTGACAGGGCTTTGTTGGAACGACGGGAGTTTTATATGTTTGGTCTTGATCATTCACGCCGGTTGCTGGGTAGAGTACCAGCGACTCTATGTTACGTTTCGTTATCCGTTTCGCTATCTGCTGCTGGGCATCTTGTACTTATCCATACCATGGGCTATGCTAATAGATCTAAAGGCTCATGATCCCTTGGCAAGTGCTGCGGCCACTTCATTGCCACTGCTCGTGCTGTTTGTGTTAGGTTCTATGTGGGTCAATGATACCATGGCTTATTTGGTCGGATCCTTTATGGGTCGTACGCCCTTAAGTTCCATCTCTCCCAAGAAAACATGGGAGGGAACCATCGGGGGCATAGTATTTACGGTGCTCATAGCCGGCTCTTTGCTTCCCCGTTTATTGACTCCCCATCTTGCGCCGAACAGGGTACAGCCCCTACTACCGCAAGATGCATACATCATGGCGCTACTGGCTGCCGTCTTCGGAACCGCTGGAGATCTTTTCGAATCGAAGCTAAAAAGAATGGCAAACGTAAAAGATAGCGGGCAACTAATGCCGGGACACGGGGGCTGGCTCGATCGCTTTGATTCCCTATTGTGGGCCGCTCCTGTCATTTGGGTCTATGTAAGGGTATTGCTGTGAGCAGGGCACCGAATCGTTATCTTTGCCCCTTAATTTTTTGATCCATGACCATCCACCGCGAGGGGTTTCCAACTATTGCAATGGTAACGCTGATGTTGACGCTGGGTAATCTTCTCAGTTATTATTTCCTTTATTCGGCCTGCACCACTTGGTTTGTAGCAGTGCTGATCTTGTCACTTTTGTTTTGGGTCTTTATCCTTTCTTTTTTTCGAGTTCCCTCTCGTGTTCACACCCTTTCGGACAACAGTGTCATCGCCCCTGCCGATGGAGAGGTAGTGGTTATCGAAGAGGTGCAAGCCGATGAATTTTTTAACGATCGACGCATTCAGGTTTCCATCTTTATGAGCCCTCTCAATGTGCACGTTAATCGAAATCCGGTCAGTGGTACCGTGGCCTACTCGCAGTATCATCCCGGCAAGTATCTGGTGGCCTGGCATCCCAAGTCTTCTACCGAAAATGAACGGCATACCGTTGTCTACGAAAAAAATGGACGACAGCTTTTGGTCAAACAGATAGCCGGTGCTCTCGCTCGTCGTATCGTCAATTATTTGCAGCCGGGTCAGCAAGTACAGCAAACAGAAGAGATGGGATTTATTAAGTTCGGATCTAGGGTCGATCTACTTTTACCGCTCGATGCCGTTATTAAGGTCAAGATCGGTGATCGTCCTCTCGGCGGTGTAACGGAGATCGCTACCTGGTAAGGCAACCAATGTTCCATTATCGTACACCCGAGAAACTCCCTTTTTGCTTTATAGGATGTGCATGATCTCTTGCAGCGAGAAAACCGTATAGGTGGGATAACTTCCGTCTGTCATGGCCATCCGATCTTGGTTTAGGTGATTGACATGGATCTGATCCATACCGGCATTTTTGGCGCCCTCAATATCCACTTCGAGCGTATCCCCGATCATGATCGATTCTTCGGTGGTGGCCCCCACTTGTTCCAAAGCATAATTAAAGATCGCTGGCTTGGGCTTAAGACTGCCCGATCCTTCGGAGGTGATCACAGCAGAAAAATAAGGGGCCAGTCCGGCATGATCGAGTTTACTGTGCTGGGTTTTTTCAAAACCATTCGTGATCAGGTGAAGCTGATATCCCTTCTGTTGCAGATAATCCAGCAATGTGATAGTATGAGGAAATAAAATGGTACGCGTGGGTAGCAACTCTAAGAAGCGAACATTCATTATAGCGGCCAAGTCTTCGTTTACTACTCCAAAATCAAGCAAGGCGAGCCGCATCCGTTTAATCCGTAGCTCATCTTGCCGAATAAATCCTTTTCGGTAACGATCCCAGAGCTTTTCGTTGTGTTCCAGGTATTGCCGATAAAAGCGATCAAAATCATCAACTCCCCATTGTTTCAGGGCCAGCTCTTCGTAGAGCTGTAGCAGGGTGGCTTTTGCATTCGACTCAAAGTCCCACAGGGTGTGATCGAGATCAAAAAAAAGGTGATTATAGCGAAGGGAGGTCAACAAAGGGCGTTAATTATAAGGATGGGTCAATAACTTTGCAATGTACAATTTAATTGATGAGTATGAGTTCTTATGGTTCTGTCAATCCCCTTATCGTAATCATTACCGGCGCTTCGCGCGGTATTGGAAAAGAGATCGCCTCTCTGTTCGCACAATCGGGTTATCGGTTGCTATTGACGGCACGCGATGCATCCCGTCTGGAGCAAACGGTACAGCATTTATCGAAAAGGTATCCCGACGCGGTTATTCATGGAAAGGCTGCCGACCTGAGCGTATCGGAAGAGGCTATCCAATTTGGACGTTGGTGCTTAAGCTATGGAGAACCCGATATTCTCGTCAATAATGCCGGTCAATTTTTACCGGGTTCACTGGCAGAGGAACCGTCCGGACAACTAGAGCAACAGCTTTCGGTCAATTTATTAAGCGCTTATCATCTAACCCGCACATTGCTGCCCGATATGATACAACGAGGTACCGGTCATATTTTTACCATCTGTTCCATTGCTTCACTCAAGCCCTATGCGCAGGGAGGTTCCTATAGTATCAGCAAATATGCCTTGCATGGGTTTACCCAAAATCTGCGCGAAGAACTTAAGCCCACCGGCGTAAAAGTTACCGGGGTGTATCCGGGGGCTGTACTGACTGATAGTTGGGGAGATTTTGATAATAGCGAAGGGCGTATCATGGAACCTTCGGATATTGCCAAGCTGATATTTCAGGCGGCGCATCTTTCGCCACAGGCTTGTGTGGAGGAGATCGTCATACGCCCCCGGCTGGGCGATCTTTGAGTTATTCCGCATATTTATACCCCACACCCCGAACAGAATGAAAGTAACGGGGATTACGGCTGTCAACTTCGAAGTATTTCCGAAAGCTCAAGATAAAGTTATCAATGGTGCGGGTAGTGGGGTAGACCTGATAGCCCCATACGGATTGTAGGATCTTCTCTCGGGGCACCACTTCATTTTTATTTTCGATCAGTAGCTTTAGCAGCATCGTTTCTTTTTTACTAAGCTGTATGATCGTTCCATCATGACCAATGGCTTCCTGCGCCTTAAAATCTATCTTATTAGAGCCAAACTGGTACTGGTCGCCCAGCGTCGATCTGTCTTGTAACTTTAGATTCTTATTGATCAATTTGGCAACGCGGAGCAATAGTTCTTCGAGGTTAAAAGGTTTGGTAAGATAATCGTCGGCTCCTTTTTTTAGACCCGTTACCCGGTCTGCGCTGCTATTGCGGGCGCTCAACATTAAAATGGGCGTATCATTATTACGGATCCGGATGGTCTCCGCCACTTGTATGCCATCCATTACCGGCAGCATCACATCTTAAATGATCAGATCGAAATAAGCATTGTCGATGGCCTTTAGGGCCGCTCCCCCATCAAAGGCAGAACTAACCTCGTATCCTTCGAGTTCCAAGTTTAGCTTGAGTGCCTCGTGCAGGTTCTCTTCGTCTTCTACCAATAAGATGGAGGCGAGAGTTTCTTTGCTCATGATGCAAAGATAACATTGAAAATAGTGCCTTGCGGGATGTTGTCATCGATCTCGATCCGCCCCCGATGATCTTTAGCGATTCGCTGACATAGGTAAAGCCCCAGTCCGGTTCCCTTCGTAGTACGCGTTTGCTCATTACCGATCCGATAAAACCGGTCAAATACTTTTGACTTTTCGCTGGCTGCAATACCAGGCCCCTGGTCGGCTACCGAAAGCACAATCCCTTTATCGGTTTGCTGCAGTGCTGTTTGAATAAGGGTGTTGTCTGGAGCATATTTAATGGCATTTTCCAGTAGGTTATTGATCAGTATCTGCAATAAGAGGGCATCACCGGTAATATCGATCTCTTTCTCTATGGATACTTCAATGTTCCTTTCGGGAAATCTCTTTTGAATGGCTGCTACGCAGTCTTGTAGCAGGGCAGACAGGTCCAGCTCTTCCTTGCTGCTTACAAATGCCTTATTTTCCAGTTGTGCCGATACTAAAATATTATTGGTAAGAAAGTTAAGACGAGCCGTTTCGTCTAGCGTGTTTCGGATTAGTTTTTGTTGTTTGTCCGGATCTAGCTGGTATTTCTGCAAGGTCTCCAAATTAAGTTTGGCTACCGCAATGGGAGTTTTTAGCTCGTGCGTAACGGCCATCATAAAGTATTGCTGCTGTAACTGCATCTTTAGCTGTCTTCTTACCGCTCGGTAAATAAAGACGGCTACCCCCAAGATCACTAGCAAAAAAGTAACTCCTTCGCTACTATACTTGGTCTGGTTTCGCTCATAAAGATCAACGATCAGTTGCTGCTCTATCTTGTATTGCTCCGGGGTCAGTTGCTTAGAGCGTAACTCGAGTAATTCTCTTTTTTCTACAAAGATCTGCCGGTTTTGTTGCTGTAGCGAGATAAGCCACCATAACAGGGCCGCCAATACATAGAGTAGGAGCGCCCAGTAGATGAGGGTGGTTCTTCTTAATTTTTTTTTGATGGCGTCGGGCATAAGAAGACATGTTAGGGTTTCTTTTCGATCCGTATCCCCACGTTCATGACCTCTTGCAAGGGATCTTCTCGCATCAGATGTGTGACACTAAAACGATACGTACCGGCCTGACGAAGCGATATGTTCTTTTCCAGTAACTGCTGTAGCAGGGAGATCCGATGCTCGTAAATATCGTCCATCCCGGCCCCCAGCCAACCGCTCTCGTTGGTGCCAAGTAGCAGATCGGTATCGAATGAGTGGACTTTTCCCTGCGGGTCTGTAACAGCAATGCGAAGCCAAATATTGTTATAATGATAACGATCGCGGTGGCGTAATACCAACGCCACATCGTAGCGGGCAGTGGTATCGGTAATGTTAAAGTCAAAGACCGGAACGTAATGTCCCTGCCATTTTTGTTGTGGAATAGGCACCGATTTTTCGTACAAGGATAACGGGTGGCAACTTCCTAAAGCACTAAGTACAAATATCCAAACAAAGTTGGTCCAGGACCACCGGCCTTTATTGCGCATGGGGTAAAATTACATCACATTTAAAATTTGTTCCTTGGCTTTTTCGAGCTCGTCTTTCATCTGAACGACTCGTTGCTGAATAGCGGCATCGTAGGCCTTGGAGCCAGTTGTGTTGATCTCGCGTCCGATCTCTTGCAAAATAAAGGAGAGTTTCTTTCCTTTACTGTCTCCGGGCTCCAACAGCTGTTGCATAAAGTAATCGCAGTGATTGAGCAGCCGCACCTGTTCTTCGCTAATGTCCATCTTCTCGATATAGTAGATCAACTCTTGCTCTAACCGGTTTTGATCATAGCCCTCTTTTCCCTGGTGCTCTTCGAGTAGCTTTAGTAGTCCTTGGCGAAGTTTGTCGCGTCTCAGGGGCTCTAGTTCGCTGATCTCTTTTTGTAAAGCGACGATCGCATTGATACGGCTCAGCAGGTCTTTTTCCAATGCCTTTCCCTCTGCTAATCGATGTTGGTTCAGCAGGTCGACCGCTTGCCCAATGCCCGTCTTACATTGTTCCCACTCTGCCGGGGTCAGTGTATCGGTGCCCGAGGTAATTACCTCGGGTAGTTTAAGTAGGACTGCCAGCAATTGCGAGGTATCTAATTGTAACTCGGTCGCCAAGGCGGCTAAAGGCTGGTAGTATGATTTTGCCAGTTGCGTATTGATCGAGACCGGTTGTGATTTACCGGTTTCCTTAAGACTGATCGTGCAATCTACGGTGCCTCTCTCAAGATGGGTAGCCAGCGAGCGACGTATGTCAAACTCATAGGGCTTAAGCAGTGCCGGTAGTTTGACTTGCAGATCGAATTGTTTTCCATTGAGCGATTTGATATCGATCGACAATAGTTTATCGCCGGCTCTTACTTCGGCTCTTCCAAAACCGGTCATTGATTTGATCATAGCGGGAGACTTTACGTAAAGGTATTTTAAAAGCACATTCGTAGCGGAGCAGGGGCCAGAATGAAAAAATCCCTCCGAAAACGGAGGGATCCTATATGGATGGGTTAGTAAGTACAGGGAAATAAATTTCCCTACACAATATTAGTATTTATTTTATATATCAAAAAAATTTTTTTCTTTTGATTTTATCAACATTTTAAAATTGGCTGTGGATAAACGCAAAGAAGTTTCGACAACATCTCGCTTGCTACCTTTACATAAAATTTTATACGATGCAATTTGAAAAACCTGTTTCACTTGCTGAGTTAGCGGTGTTGTTAAAGGCTACGCTTATTGGAGATCTCAATGGGTATGCAACAGGCATCAATGAAATTCACAAAGTACAGCAAGGCGACCTGGTGTTTGTGGATCATCCTAAATACTATGATACGTGTCTTCGCTCTGCGGCTACCTGTATCATTATCGATAAAGAAGTATCCATACCAGCGGGTAAATCGTTGTTGGTGGTCAACGATCCCTTTGCGGCCTATTGTACGTTGGTAGATGCTTACAGACCCTTTACCCCTTCGTTGGTGGCGATCAGTGAGACTGCTGTTATCGGAGAAGGCACCGTGGTGATGCCGGGCGCCTATATAGGCAATCATGTAACCATTGGAAAGAACTGTATCATACATCCACAAGTAACGATCTTAGATCACTGCCGTCTCGAAGACGGGGTGGTAATACAAGCCGGTACCGTTATTGGTAGCGATGCTTTCTATTACAACCGTAAGGCTGCGCTCGATCATCAATACCGAAAAATGAAAAGCTGTGGACGGGTGCATATTCACGAGCAGGCGGAGATCGGTGCGGGCTGTACCATCGACAGAGGGGTCACTTCCGATACCGTTATCGGGGCCGGCACCAAGATCGATAACCAAGTACATATCGGACACGATTGTGTGATAGGAAGAAATTGCCTGATCGCCGCTCAGGTAGGATTGGCCGGAGCCGTTACGGTCCAAGACGAAGTTATTCTTTGGGGCCAAGTGGGTGTCAACAAGACATTGACCATTGGGGCGGGAGCGGTCGTATTTGGTCAAAGCGGTGTCGCTAGCTCTATCGAGGGTAAAAAAACTTATTGGGGCACACCGGCTATCGATTACAATGAAAAGCGAAGGGAATTAGTTTGGGTAAAACGCATTCCGTTGCTATGGGAACAAGTAAAGAACCTGCTTCGGTAATACCCCGACTTTAGGCGTGTGAGGGGCCGACCTGTCGTTGATAGTTGTGGCAGGCCTTTTTTATGGTTTGCTCCAGTGGCGTATAAGAAAACTCCGGAAAATCATGCAATAGTTTACGATTGTCAAAGCGAGTGGCGCTAATGGCAACTCTTGCACTCTCTCGCGTCAATAAGGGGCGCTTTGAAGTCAGTAACGATCGAATGGCCTCTAACCGCCAGGCCAACCCCAATAAAAGACCCGATGCTTTCATAGTGGGGCGTTTGCGTCCAAATCCATCGGCTATGAAGTATTGCAGTTGCTGAAAGGTCAAGGTATCACCATTGATGATATAGCGCTGTCCTCCGGTTGCTTTTTCTAGCAGTAAAATAGTGGCACGGGCTACATCCTCTACATCCACAAATCCATTTAGCCCACTCGTATACCACCGAAACCCATCGTAAAGTTGTTTGAATATTGCACAACTGCTTTGCTCCCAATTGCCAAATCCTAATATCGTACTTGGATTTACGATCACGGTATCTAGTCCCTCACCAAAACCTCGCCAGGCATGCAACTCTGCCTGAAATTTACTTCGTGCATAATGGGTATGGAGTGGTCCCTCCTTCCAGGTCGCTTTCTCGTCGACAGATCCTCCGCCTGCTACCCGCCCCAGTGCTGCCACCGAGCTGACATGTACCAATCGGGTGATTTTTTTTTCTAATGCGGCATTGACCACGTTGTTGGTTCCCTCTACATTTATTTGATAGAGCTGTTCGCAGTCTTGCGGTACAAAAGATACCATCGCTGCACTATGAATCACGGCATCTATTCCCTCCATGGCCTCTTCTAGTGAAATAATATCGAGTATATCGCCCTCTACCCATTCTACTGTCTGTAATAGGGTAGGGTCAATCCAGCCAGGTCTTTTTTGGTTGCGCACCAGTGCTCTTACCCGATAGCCCTTTTGTAATAAGGCCACCAGCAGGTAAGAACCTAAGAAACCACTTGCTCCCGTAATCAATATTTTTTTTTCCATCAGGCCGGTTTGTATTGGTAATAGCCTTCGCCCGATTTTTGTCCCCATTTGCCTGTTTGGACCAGTTGTTGCTGCAGGTAAGAGGGTCTGAGTCTCTCTGGTCTTCCCAATTGATCGTATACGGAGCAACTTACGGCATAGTTGATATCGTTTCCGATCAAATCCATTAGGGCAAAGGGCCCCATTTTAAATCCGGCCGCCGTCAAAATGCGATCGATCTGCTCCATACTGGCCTTTTGCTCTTCTGCCAGACGCAGCGATTCAATATAAAATGGCCGCGCTACCCGGTTAACGATAAAGCCAGGAGAGTCTACGCATAGCACCGGTGTTTTTTTAAGGTCGAGCATTAGTTGCCATGCTGTTTGCCGAACGGAGTCGGCGGTAAATGGGGTGGTAACGACCTCTACCAGTTTCATTAGCGTAGCCGGATTAAAAAAATGCAATCCGATAACCCTTTCCGGATGTTGAATGCCCTTGGCCATTTGTGTGATGGAGAGAGAAGAGGTATTGCTGGCAAAAATGCAATCACCATGATTGAGTTCGGCCAGTTGATTGAAGAGCGCGATCTTGGGTTCGACCTTTTCAACAATGGCCTCTATAAAAATCTCTGCCAGGCAATGTTCGATCTCTTGGGTAAATTCTATGCGTAAGAGAGCTTGTGCCGCAGCCGCCTCGTTGATCTTTCCTTTTTCGATGCTCTTGTTGAGCTCCTTTCGAAGTTGATCCTTTGCTTTCTCTAAGGCGTCTGGCTGTAGGTCAAATAGAAGGGTGTTAAAGCCAGCCAACGCGGCCGTAAGCGCAATTCCCCTGCCCATAGTACCTGCCCCACATACGCCAATGGTGTTGATCTGCATAGAGAGTGCTTGTCAGGTGGCGGCGGCAAATTGTTGTAAGAAACGTATATCGTTCTCGCTAAACAAGCGCAAGTCGCTAACGCCGTATTTTAGCATGGCAGGTCTTTCCACACCCATGCCAAAGGCGAACCCGCTATATTTTTCGGGATCGATCCCGCAGTTACTAAGTACATTGGGATGTACCATTCCACACCCTAGTATCTCTACCCACCCCGACTTTTTACAGACCGGACATCCCCCTCCTGCGCAAATAAAACAGCTAACGTCCATTTCGGCACCGGGTTCGGTAAAGGGAAAGTAAGAAGGCCGAAAACGAACCTTTACATCGGTTCCGTACATCTCTTTTACAAAAAAGTAAAGGGTTTGCTTTAGGTCGGCGAACGAAACTTGTTCGTCTATGTATAATCCTTCTACCTGATGAAAGAAGCAATGACTGCGTGCACTCACGGTCTCGTTGCGAAAGACCCTGCCGGGCATAAGCATTCGAATAGGTAGCTTTCCTTTTTCCATTTCGCGTATTTGAACGCTGCTGGTATGGGTACGCAGTACCCAATCGGGGTTCTGCTGAATGTAAAAGGTATCCTGCATATCCCTGGCCGGATGATGCGAAGGCAGATTCAAGGCTCCAAAGTTGTGCCAGTCATCCTCTATCTCAGGTCCTTCGGCCACGGCAAAACCCAGCCGTTGAAAGATAGAGACAATGCGGTTTTTCATGAGGGTTACAGGATGACGTGATCCAAGCGGAAAGGGCTGTCCGGGCAAACTGACGTCTATACTGTTTGGTGACTGATCGGTAGTAACCGAAGCCAGCAGCTCTTCGTATCGGTTTGCCACAAAAGACTTGAACTCATTGAGCAACTGCCCGGCTTCTTTCTTTTTGTCGGCCGGCACTTCCTTCATTGCGTTCATCAGCTGTTTGACCGCTCCCTTACTGCCCAGGTATTTGATCCGAAAGGCCTCAATTTCTTCGGGCCGGGTAGTGGTAATGCCGCCAATCTCGCTGCGGAGGGCATCGATCTGTTGCCATAGATTCTCCATGCGACAAAAGTAAGTCCAAACCAGCAATTAATTATCTTGCAAGCATGTCAGATCATCTTGGTATTGCCGATTTTTTGATTCCTGTCGACAAAGCAGTCCTTTCGCAAGATCAGGGGTATAAAGAAGGGCAGATCGGTCATCATATACAAGTCTACGAGCAGGCATTGCCTGAGTTGGACGAAGTGCAACTTGTTATGGTAGGATGCCCCGATCATCGCGGAGCGGGCATTGAGCAGCACCAGACCCTGGGGCCCGATGCCATACGACGTCAGTTCTATCAGCTGTTTTATTGGCATGCCGATCTGTTACTGGCCGATGTAGGCAATATTCGTACCGGCGCCACACTCACCGATACCTATGCCGCTTTACGTACGTTAGTGTCTGCGCTACTGGCAGAGGGAAAGACGGTGATCATCTTAGGGGGGTCACACGATCTGACCACCGCACAGTACCAGGCCTATGTGCATCGTCGACAATTGATAGAAGCAACGTTGGTAGATGCGCTGATTGACCTTGACACCGATGCGGTATTGCCCGCCGATCAGTTTTTGATGGAGATGCTTACCGGCACTCCCAATTTTATTAGACATTACAATCATATCGGGTTTCAAAGCTATTGTGTCAATCCTCAGTTACTAGAGACATTAGATAAACTGCGATTCGATTGCTACCGGGTAGGCAATGTAAAAGAAGCTCCCGACGAAATGGAGCCTGTTATCCGTAACAGCCACTTATTTAGCTTTGATCTATCGGCCCTGGCAAATGCCTACTCGCCCGCCAGTACGATCTCGCCCAATGGATTTACGGGCGAAGAAGCTTGTACGCTCTTTCGTTATGCGGGCATGAGCCCGACGGTCAATACAGTGGGAGTGTATGGATATGATCCCCGTGCCGATCGGCAAGACCTTAGTGCCAAGCAGATCGCGCAGATGCTTTGGTATCTGCTCGATGGCAGAAGTCGCGGTCGTCGCGAAGCTTCCTTGCAAGAAAAAGATTCGTTTAATGAGTACTACATGGCTTTTGCCGAGGTAGAGACCATTTTTTTACAGAGTAAAAAGACGGGTCGTTGGTGGATGCAATTACCCAACAAGCAATTTATTGCCTGCAGCTATAAGGATTATTTGCTGGCCAGTAGTAACGAGATCCCAGAACGCTGGCTTCGTGCACAGGAACGGGGCTAAGGGAGTCTGTAAAAAATAATTGATGCAAGAAACACCCTTTTGGAATCGTCAGCTTTGGTACGGGCTAGCCCTATTGCTGTTGGCTTCTTGCAGCACCCAGCAACAAGTGCAAAAGATAGCCCGCCGGCAATTGGCCGGGCACGAGGCTTTCGATAAGGCCCATTGGGGCGTGAGTGTCTTGGAGCTTAGCGCTAACAAGTATTGGTACAATCAAAATGGTCAAAAGTATTTTGTACCCGCCAGTAACACCAAGATCCCTACTTGCTATGTGGCCATGAAATATCTAGGTGACCGGCTTATGACCGCTACCACTCAAGAGACAGCCGATACCTTGTTCATACAACCGCAGGGAGACCCTAGTTTTTTACTTCCGGAATTTTCAACGCAGCCCTTGTGGCAGAAAATACTGACTACCCAAAAGCATGTTGCCTTGCGCTTCTCTGCTCGAGATCGGTTTGAGCCCTATGGTAGCGGTTGGTCTTGGGATAATTATCAAGAGCCCTATCTCGCCGAGCGAAGTGCATTTCCCTTATATGGAAACCTGGTTTCTTTCGAAGCGCGTGGCCAACGATTAAAGGCAACCCCCTCGTTGGTATTGCGGCCTCCCTTTATCCATGAGCCCATGATACAGTTGCTTACAACAGGAGGCAACTTTACCATATCTAGAGGGCAACATGAAAATATTTTTTCGATCAATAAGGCCTCTAAGCCATTTACAAAGACCACCATACCCTACCAGACCAATCGAGGTGTTACTAATTTTATTTTTTTACAAGACACCTTACAAAAGATAGGACTGACAGCTTCGGTAAGTCTCGATGCCAACCCGGTGCCGGGACAACCTTTGTTTTCGCTCCCCACCGACTCGTTGCTGAAACTCCTGATGCATCGCAGCGATAATTTCTTTGCCGAGCAAAGTCTGCTTATGGCCAGCCAGCGTTTGCTGGGATATATGAGTGACAGAGACCTTATCGATAAGATCCTGGCTACGGACCTCAAAGGATTGCCGCAGCCACCTCGATGGGTCGATGGTTCTGGACTAAGTCGGTACAATCTTTTTTCTCCTCAAGACATGGTCTCTATCTTATATCGAATGCAGCAAGAGTTCGGTTGGTCTCGTCTTCAAACCATTTTTCCTCATGGCAATGAAGGCACGTTAAGTGGTTATTATGTTGCTGACAGTACCGCCATCTTTGCTAAAACAGGAACGTTAAGTGGTGTGGTGGCCTTAAGTGGGTTTTTGCAAACTCGTCAAGGAAAGTGGCTGATCTTCTCGGTCTTGGTCAATAATCACCAGTCTACCGCTGCCACCATTCGCCGTCAGATCGAGAAATTCTTATTGGAAATTCGTTCCCGGTATTGATCGATCGGATCATCATTTTCCGAACAAACCGGCTAAATAATTTTTACCTAATGCGAGATAGGTGGGTTTGCCATCGGGGGTCTGTCCCGGTTGTTGACAGCCCCGTAATTGCACCACTAATTGCTGCATCTCTTTTTCACTTAGCAAAGTCCCTGCCTTGATACAGCGCTGTTTTACCAAGGAGCGAATCAGCTTTTCTCTCAGGGTATAGCCGGCATCGGTAGTAAAGTGCTTGTACTCCTCTAGCAATGATTCTATCATCTTGCTTTCTTGCCCCGCTATCACATCCGATGGAGCGGCTACTAGGGTAAATTGAGTCGGCCCGCTTGGCTCGAGTAGAAACCCTAGCAATGCCAGCGAAGGGCTAAGCTCTTGGAGCAAAGCCGCATCGGCAGCCGGCAACGAGAGGGTAATGGGAAACAGGGTCCGTTGAGCCGCTATGGGTTGATCGGCACTGCTTAGTTGGTATTGTTCGTAAAGGATCCGCTCATGCGCCGCTTGTTGATCGATCAGCCAAAGTCCTTCGCTATGGGTATATAAGATGTAAGTGTTCAGCAAACCTGAAACGCCCATGGCCCTATCTTCCGTTTCTATCGGCAATAAAGAGGTGGCCGAAGAGGGCACGGGCTCATTGGTTTGCCAGTCGGTGGGATAGGGCGTGTAGCCGGTTGGCTGTATCAGATGGGCCTGATTCTTCTTGGTGAAACTTTTAAAAATAGAGCTATCGGTAGCTGCCGATCTCTTTTCTTGTGTAAAGGGTTGTTGAATAGAAGACAATTGCTGAATGGAGGCATCCAATTCAAAATCGAGCGTGGGGGTAATGCTAAATTGTGCCAACGCATGTTTTACTGCTGCTTGCACAAATGCATACACTATCTTTTCATCTTCGAATTTTATCTCTTGCTTGGTGGGATGAACGTTGATATCGATCTGTTGTGGATCTAGATCGATAAAAAGTACATAGAGCGGAAAGTGATCCGGGGCCAGCATACCTTGAAAGGCACTCATAATGGCATGATGCAGGTAAGGGCTTTTGATAAATCGATTGTTGACAAAAAAGTATTGTTCCCCTCTTGTCTTTCGCGCTGTATCGGGCTTCCCTACAAAGCCGCGTATATTCAAATAGTCTGTATCCTCCTTTACACTGACCAGTCTGGCTTCGTAGGAGGCTCCCATTAGCTGTACTATTCGTTGTTTGAGTGTACCGGGTTCGAGTTGAAAGAGCTGCTGGTTATTGGCATGTACTGTAAAAGCGATAGACGGAAAGGCCAGTGATACGCGAGTAAACTCGTCAATGATATGCCGCATCTCAGCCGCATTGCTTTTTAAAAAATTGCGGCGCGCAGGAACATTAAAGAAAAGATTTTTCATGGCCACGCTTGTTCCTTGCGGAGAGGCAACGGGCGCCGTCTTAACAAGTTGACTATTTTCGACCTCTATGTAGATGCCCGTATCGGATGCTTCGTTTCGGGTGCGCAATTCCACTTGTGCTACTGCAGCAATAGAGGCCAATGCCTCGCCTCTAAATCCCATGGTCTGAATACAAAATAAGTCCTCTATGCGGCTGATCTTCGATGTGGCATGCCTGCCAAAGCAACGTCTGGCATCTTCCTCATCCATCCCTTTGCCATTGTCTATTACCTGTACCAGCGATTTGCCGGCATCGTTCACGATAAGTTGAATCGCGGTAGCATCGGCATCCACGGCATTTTCGAGCAGTTCCTTTACGGCGCTCGAAGGACGTTGAATCACCTCACCGGCGGCGATCTGGTTGGCAATATGGTCTGGTAAAACGGTAATCAAGCACTGCCAGGGTTAAGCCTTCAAAAATACGATTTTGTCATCGATGAGGCAGCGGGGTATGCTTGCTTTTTTATGAGTTGATTTGCTATAGATAGGGTATGACGGATTACTATAAAAAGAGTATTTTTAGTTCTTCTGTCATAAATGCTTTTTCATGAAATTACTTTTGACGATTGTTTTGTTTGGATGGGTATCTCATTACCCGTTGTATGCCCAATCATCCTCTAATAAGGAGCGAGAGCGTTGGGTAGATAGCGTATTTGCCAGTTTGAACGAAGATCAGCGGATTGCTCAGTTGATGGTCATAAGGGCGCACTCCAATCTGGGGCCGGATCATATTGCCAAAGTCGAGCGCGATATTGTACGCTATAATGTGGGAGCCTTATGTTTTTTTCAGGGAGGTCCCGTTCGTCAGGCCTTGCTGACCAATCGTTATCAGCGACTGGCCAAAACACCTCTTATGATCACCATCGATGGTGAATGGGGCTTGGGCATGCGTCTGGACAGCGTCACTCGGTTTCCCTATCAATTAACACTAGGAGCCCTGCAAGATGAAAAACTGGTCTATCGAATGGGGGTAGCGGTTGGAGAACAATGCAAGCGAATAGGCGTGCACGTTAATTATGCGCCTGTGGTCGATGTAAACAATAACCCCGACAATCCTGTGATCGGTTTTCGTTCGTTTGGAGAGGATCGCGACAAAGTGAGTCGTATGGGAGTGGCTTATATGAAAGGAATGCAGGATGCGGGTATTATGGCCTGTGCCAAACATTTTCCGGGGCATGGTGATGTAGCGGTCGATTCTCATTATGACCTGCCTGTTATCAACAAGTCGATGGACCAGCTCGATTCAATGGAACTGGTTCCGTTCAAGGCCATTTTTTCGGCCGGTGTGGGTAGTGTCATGATCGCACACCTGGCCATTCCGGCTATCGACACGGCGGCTAAGCGCGCCACCTCCATCTCTCGCAATAACGTAACAGAGCTGCTGCGCAACAAACTTCAGTACAATGGGCTCACTTTTACCGATGCGTTAGAGATGAAAGGAGTTGCCAAATACTTTCCCGGAGGAACCATTTCGGTTGAGGCCATCATAGCCGGTAACGATATGCTGTGTTTGCCGGCCAGTGTACCCGAGTCTATCGCTGCCATAAAATCGGCCATTCAGCAAGGACGACTTCGACAAAGTGATGTAGATAGCAAGGTTAAAAAAGTATTACAAGAAAAATATAATCTCGGTCTTTCTCGTCCGCAGTTTATAGATACCACGCGATTGGTGACCGATCTCAATGCAGCCACTGATGCCATTCGCGAAGAGGTGGCTCGCGAGGGACTGACCGTGTTGGGAAAAAAACCTTCCTCGCTTCTATTGCCTTTACAAAGGGGCGATCGCCGCATGGCTTATTTGCAAATGGGAGGCGCCACCTTAGGGGTCTTTGGTAAGCAATTACAAGAACAAGTTGGTGCCGATATCTATCTTTTTTCGTTACAAGACAGTACCACTAACATCGATAGTCTGGCTCGTTTGCTAAAGACAAGCGGTCGCTATAACTGCATTGTGATCGGGTTACAGGGTTTTTCTAACAAACCCATGAATAATTTTGGTATTGGAACAAAAGCGCTTCAATTACATAGAGCCTTGCAGGGCGACTCAACTATTAGCTTTGTATTTGGCAATGTACAGGCCCTTAAGCATGTTTGTGAGGCTCCATTTTTAGTGGCCGCTTACCAAGACGATGATATTACACAATCGGTGGCGCTGCGGTGGCTTACGGGAGAGTTTCCTGCCAAAGGGGTATTACCGGTATCTGTTTGCCATTACCCCATAGGAGCCGGCTTACAAGAGAAATCAAGCTCCGTTGCCGTTACTAAAAGAGATGCCGCATTTAATAAGGTAGATTCATTGGTAAATGACGCCATAGCGCAAAAAGCTTTTCCGGGTTGTGTCGTGTTGGCCGTGCATAAGGGACAGATCCTTTACCATAAGACCTTCGGGTTTTATGATTACGAGCAAACCAAGCCCGTGATGTACGAGAGTATTTACGATCTGGCTTCGGTCACTAAGATCAGCGCCACCACTGTCGCAATTATGAAACTCTACGAGCAGGGCAAAATCAGCTTAGAGGGTCGCTTAGGGGAGTACCTGCCATGGGTTCGTGGTTCGAATAAACAGCAGCTGAAGATCCGTGATATCTTGTTACATCAGGCAGGGCTCGTACCTTTTATTCCATTTTATAAAGAGGCCATCAATGCCAACGGAGCTCCCGATACCAGTATCTTCTCGTTGACCCGTAAGAGCGGTTTTTCTAATCGTGTTGCAGAGAATTTGTATGTACGTAACGATTGGCAAGACACCATCCGTCAACGTATTTTGCAAAGCCCGCTGGGAACCGCGGGTAATTATGTGTATAGCGATAACGATTTTATTTTTTTAGGAAGTATCGTCGAGCAATTATCGGGCAAATCACTCGATGCCTTTTGTCAGGAATCTTTTTATCGTCCCATGGGGATGATCACGACCGGGTTTAAACCCCGCGAACGATTTGTCACAGATCGACTAGTACCCACCGAGACCGAAAAACATTTTCGTCGACAGACTACCCAAGGGGATGTGCATGATGAGGGGGCTGCCATGATGGGCGGTATTGCCGGACATGCCGGTTTGTTTTCGAGCGCCTACGATCTGGCCATCTTATATCAGATGTTGCTGAACAACGGCATCTATCAAGGCCGTCGCTATCTGCAGCCCGAGACCATTCGCCTTTTTACAAGTTATCAGCGTAATGGCAGTCGGCGTGGGTTGGGTTTTGATAAGCCAGAGCCCGATAATAGTACAAGAAAAGAACCCTACCCATCTGTAGGGACCTCTGCCACTACTTTCGGACATACCGGATTTACCGGCACCTGCGTTTGGGCCGATCCAGAAAGGGAATTGGTTTATGTTTTTTTATCGAACCGGGTCAATCCTACTCGAGATAACAATAAATTATCGCAGTTGCTGGTACGCGGAAAAGTTCAAGATGCGTTGTATAGCGCCATCGGCGCAGATCAATAACCATTATCAATTACCGGGGCCTTGCTGGGGAGGTCTGGGGCCGCGAGGTTGCAGACGAGAAGGTCCTCCGCTTTGTTGGGGGCCACGTTGTTGCGGCCCACCTTCGCGTCGAGACTGCTGATCTGGTCGATTTCCACGTTGTGGTCTTCTTTTTTTCTGCGCTGCTCTATCGAGTGATTTAAGACTGATCTGTCCAACCAGTTCTACGAATTCCGGCTCCTCTTCTTTGGGTTTGGACGATACGATCTCTACCGGTTCGAGTTCTTCGGGACGAACACCCTGCTTATTGAGGTCTTTGATCTTCTTGACTCGTTCGATAGATAAGGGGTATTGTTTGTTGCTGTCGGGCAAGGTGTACCACATCAGGTTCTTGAAAATATCCTTTTTGATCAAAAAGGCATTGCCCTTTGCAACTTGAAGTACGTCACAATTATCAGGAAAATGTTGCAACGCATCTAAATACGTATCGAGCTCATAGTTCAGACAGCATTTAAGTCGTCCGCATTGTCCGCTTAGTTTGGTCTGATTGATCGACAGGTTTTGATAGCGGGCCGCAGCCGTGTTGACCGATTTGAAATCGGTGAGCCAGGTGCTACAACATAGTTCTCTTCCGCAACTGCCAATGCCACCTACTTTACCGGCTTCTTGTCTGGCACCGATCTGTCGCATCTCAACTTTTACCTTAAACTCAGTGGCATAAACTTTGATCAGCTCTCTAAAATCAACCCTTCCATCGGCAATATAAAAGAAGGTCGCTTTTCTTCCGTCAGCTTGCATCTCGACCTGACTGATCTTCATATCGAGTCTTAGCTGTTTGGCAATGGCACGACTTCTAATAACAGCTTCCGGTTCACGACTCTTGCTTTGCTTCCATTGTTCAATATCGCGGTCGGTAGCCCGGCGCAATACTTTTTTCATCTCGGGATGATCTTCTTTTACCCCTCTTTTCTTTAGTTGTAATCTAACGATCTCTCCAGTCAGTGAAACCTCGCCCACATCAAAGCCACTGACCCCCTCAACAGCGATCAGATCGCCTTTTTCCAATACTTGTAAGGTGGGGTTGGTAAAAAAATCCTTTCGCGTGCCTTGGCTAAAGCTTACTTCAATAACACGACATTGACTATCGGTGTCTGCCAGCGGGAGGTTCTTTAGCCAGTCATGGGCATTCATGCGGTTGCAACTACCGGAGCTACATCCGCCATTACTTTTACATCCATTTGGTTTACTGCCAGTTGCAGTCCCACAGCCCGAACAACTCATGATAGCGAAAATACGAATTTGTCTTGAATGATGTGATAAAGTCTGATGGTGAGGGCATGAAACAAGATCTTGGCATTGACATTGCGTTCTATTTGATAATGGGCCTGGTTTAGCTCGTTGACCATGGCCTCTTGCTGTTCAATACCGGCGATCTTGTTGAGTCGTTCGGCAAAGTCCCTTTCCTTTTCGCTGATCAGGTATTCCTCTCCTCTAATACGTAAGTGTAGCGCTTGCTCGAGTAAATGAATAAAATAGCGCACAAATTGTTTTTGTTTTTCTCTGCCCAGTTTACTCATTTCTTCGACCCATTTTGTTTGCGCTACCGGTCCGGTCTTTAAAATGGCATTCAACCAATCGCGCACCAGTAACTGCCAGTCCTCCTCTGCATGTTGTACCAGTTGTAAAGCTTCGCGGTAATTGCCCTCACACAATGGCGCTACTTGTGCTGCCAACGAAGCGGGGGTGTTATTTCTTTCTATTAATGCTTTTTCGATGGCCGCCGTTTCGATCGTTGGCACTTTGATCAACTGACAGCGACTAACAATGGTCGGCAGCAATGGTGTCTCATTTTCGCTCACCAGCATAAGAAGGGTATTGGCCGGTGGTTCTTCGATGAGTTTTAAAAGTTTGTTTCCTTCGTTGCCCATAAGCTCAGGTAACCACAGGATCAAAATTTTCCAGGGGCTTTCAAAACTTTTCAGCCCCAACTTTCTAATTATATCATTGCATTCCTCCGAAGTGATCTTTCCTTGGCTGTTCTCTTTCGTCTTGATCATTTCTATCCAGTCAAACAAATTGCCATAGGGTTGTAATTGAATGAATGACCTCCATTCTGTAATGAAGTCCGTGGCAATAGGTTTCTCTCCCGGCTTTTTAGTAACAGTAGGATACGAAAAGTGAATATCGGGATGGATCAGTTGCGTGGCTTTATGACAAGCCGGGCAAGTACCACAAGGGGTGGTGACCCCGGAGCCCGCAACTGTTTCACAAACCAGGTATTGGGCAAAAGCAATGGCCAATGGTAATGCACCGCTGCCCTCTTTCGACAGCAGCAACAGAGCATGACTCAATCTGTTTTGCTGAACCAGTTCGGTAAGTTGTCGCTGTAGCGGGGCTTGTCCTATTACCTGATCATATTGCATCAGGGCGAATGTACTTCATCCGGCAGACAAAACACAGCGAACAGACACGCTTTAGTCGAACCACTTAAGGATATCCTTACTCATAGGGTCGGTACGGGGCGAAAAGGTAGCGATCAGCTCGCCTTTTTCGTCGAGCAAGAACTTACCAAAGTTCCAACTGACCGGATCATTGAAGTCTTTTGACTTAGCTTGTTCCTTTAAATACTTATACAGGGGATGAGTGTCGTTGCCTTTAACAGATACTTTTTCTGCCATCGGAAAGCTTACTCCATAGTTGCGTTTGCAGAATTCGCTGATCTCTTCGTTCGAACCGGGCTCTTGTCCCATAAAATTATTGGCCGGAAACCCAACGATCACCAGTTTCTTCCCATAGGTTTTATACAGTTGTTCCAGTCCCTCATACTGCGGAGTAAGTCCACAACGAGAGGCCGTATTTACGATCAGGATCTTTTTGCCCTTAAAATCGGCAAAACGAATTTCCTTACCCTCCAGACCAGGCACGCTAAAATCGTAGATCGATCCGATCGGGAAGGCAATCAGGCTCATAAGAAAGGTGATGATAAGTTTCATGTGTATGGATTTCGTAAAGAATAACAACCAAAAGACAAAAAGGTTATGCCCAATAGGCCAGTCACAGCAAATATCATACTAAATCCTATAGGTTCGATAGGCAGATAGTGGCCATGCTAACCTTGGTACCGGAGATCTCGTTCAGTAGCAGGCCACAAGATTCCAGTGTGGCCCCGGTGGTAAGTACATCATCGAGCAGTAAGATTCGCTTTCCTCGAAGCCGGTGGCTATTTTGAATGCAAAAAGTAGACCGGCTGTTCTCCCACCTCGCCATTCGGCCCAACCGAGTTTGGCTGCCACTAAAATTTTTTCTGATCAATACTTGTTCAATAATTGGAATGCCCAGTTCTTTGGCCACCCCGTTCGCAATGACCGTGGCCTGGTTGTAACCTCGTTGTCTTAATTTTTTTGGATGAAGGGGGACCGGCACCAGCGCCTCCGGCTTAAAACGAACACTCTTTTTTAATTGCCCCCCCAATAACATTCCCAGATGTTCTCCTAGCGCTGCTTGGTGTTTATATTTTAGCTGATAAATAAGGTGCTCCATCAAGGAATCTCGGTTCAGGAAAAATCCAGCATGAACTGCATCGAAGGGTAAACGACCCCACAATATCCTTTCGGCCGGATTCTCCGGTTGGTCAGCAAATTCCGTGGCCGGTAATTCACTTAGGCAATACCAGCAAATGGAACTGTCCGTTTCTAATTTATCAGAGCCGCATCCGGCACAGACATGCGGATAGAATAGTTGACCGATCGCTTCGCCAATCGCAGTAAGGGAGCCCATGCTGAGAGTACTAAAATTTAAAACAAATAGCGATAGACATCTTCTACCCGGGCCATGGTCACTACTTCGATCCCCCGGTCTTTCAGGTTCTTTTTGGCACCACTTTCTTTTTGATTATAGCGAGAAACGATGATCTTCTCAAATCCTAGCTTGGCAGCCTCAGCAATTCGCTGGTCGATACGGTTAACCGCTCTTACCTCTCCGCTCAACCCCACTTCTCCCGTAAAGCAAAGACGCGGCGATAGTGCTACATCTTCGTAAGAAGAAAGCAAGGCGCACAATACCGCCAGATCTATAGAGGGGTCCTCTACTTTTAATCCTCCTGCGATATTCAAGAAAACATCTTTGGTCCCAAATTGAAACCCTCCCCTTTTTTCCAGCACGGCCAGTAGTAGTTGTAATCTTCGCAGATCAAACCCGCTTACAGTGCGTTGTGGTGTACCATATACCGAAGGGGTTACCAGGGCTTGAACTTCTATCAGCAACGGCCGCATCCCTTCCATGGTAGCGGCAATAGCAATACCGCTTAGTTGTTCATCTTTTTGAGTCAACAACAATTCACTGGGATTTAAGACTGCACGCATGCCCGTTTCATTCATCTCATAAATGCCTAGTTCTGCTGTGCTTCCAAATCGGTTCTTTAGTGTGCGTAAAATACGGTACGTGTAATGGCGATCTCCCTCGAATTGCAAGACCGTATCGACCATATGCTCAAGCATCTTAGGTCCCGCGATCTGTCCTTCTTTGGTAATATGCCCGATCATAAAAACAGGCGTATTGGTCTCTTTGGCAAAGCGCTGAAATTCGGCGGCACATTCTCTGATCTGAGAGATCGATCCGGGAGAGGCATCGATGTGTGGCGTTTGCAGGGTTTGGATCGAATCGACGATCAGCAACTGGGGCTTTAGTTTTTTTATCTCCTGAAAGATGGTCTGTGTATTGGTCTCGGTCAGCAGATAGAACTGCGGATTTTTAGTTTGCAAGCGATCGGCACGCATCTTGATCTGTTGCTCGCTTTCCTCGCCGCTGATGTACAGTACAACGGCATCTTTAATACCCAATCCGTTTTGGAGAAACAAGGTAGATTTTCCAATACCCGGCTCACCCGCCACCAGTACCAGACTGCCGGGCACAATGCCACCACCCAATACACGATTCAATTCGCTATCGGGCGTAATGATCCTTTTTTCTTCGCTGCTTTTTACCGCGTCGAGCGTTGTGGTGCGACCGGCTCTTTTATCGCCCCCCAATTCTTTCCAATCAATAAAATCTTTTGATTTATCTTTTTGAACCAGCTCTTCGATAAAGCTATTCCAGGCACCGCATCCGGGGCATTGGCCAATCCATTTGACACTCTCGTGTCCGCATTGTTGGCAAAAAAAACTACTCTTAGTCTTACTCATCTCTATAAAATGCAAAGGGCCAATCTTTCGACTGACCCTTTACTTACTAACCCATTAAATTCTATTGCTAAATTAGCACGCAGGGGGTGATATTAAAAATTAAATTTGCCGTTTGTGCATAACTTTTCTG
>JBJTWT010000015.1:0-13322 GCA_046081865.1 Sphingomonadales bacterium | reverse complement strand
CGTTCTAGTAGCGGTATCGGCACATCCATTACTGGCAATGGTAATCAGTCTTACCGTGTAAGATCCGGCACTGGCGTAAGAATAAGTAACATTGGTACCGGTAGCTGTTCCTCCTACTGCGCCAAAATTCCAATTAAAATTGCTGATCGTGCCGTTGCTAATTACGGAGGTGCTAGAAAAATTAAAGAGATTGTTTCGCAGACACTGATCGGGAGGCGCAACAAAAGAAGCGGTAGGAGTCTCTTTGACCCTAACGGTATAGGTGATGGAATCGGCACAATTAAAATTATTGCTAACGATTAGGGTTACGCTATACGTTCCTGCCGCAGCGAAAGATCGAGTAACGCTGGTTCCGGATATGGTTTGCCCATCACTAAATCGCCAAAGTGTGCTTGTAAGAACGCTGGGGCTAGTACTGGTTGACGTGCTCGTAAAAGTGAATTGATTTCCCCTAAAGCATTGCTCAGTGGGAGCCGTAAATCGAGCGGTCGGTGCCAATTTAGTGGTAATGGCGGGCAAAGTATCGCGACAGCCTAATCCCGAATAAGGTACTACAATCAAATTGTATTGTGTGCCAACAGGGGGATTGGTGGTTAACACAAGCGGATTTCCGGTTCCAACTTGCGTGGTAAAGTTTTGATTCCACCACGAATAAGTTTGAAAACCAGGAGGCCCACTAAGGGTAGTCGTATTTGGCGGGGTGCAAGTCGTAATTCCCTGGGCAGCGATATCACAGATATTCTTTACATCGACATAAGCGTAACCCCAATGAGCGCCCTGCCCACAGTCTACCGTAACAAACTCTAAAATAACAGAACGGTTCTGATAAGCTCCAAGGTTAATGTAAGCCGTATCCCAAGGCTTACAACGAACCAGCGGATCGGCAGTGGTATTGAAAAACCCTGGAAGTCCACTTCCTGCCGTAAAATCGAACACGCTACAATTTAAAAAAGCCCCGGTTACCGCGTCCTTGACCCTGGCCATAAAACGAGGTTGTTCGCAAAAAGAATGACCACTGGGGTTTTGAAACACCACCGCATAGTAAAACGTAATAGAGTAATTATCTGCCCCGGCTGGAATGGTAAATGGAAAGGCAATAGACTCTGCCTCCCAGCGCGTATTCGTATTACCCAACCTTACAAAGTAGTTGCTGCCATCGGGTGCAGCCAGCGGAAAATTGCCAAAATAATCCCGAGCAGTGCTGCTGGCTAAAATTGTATGCCGATTATTGGTCGGAGACGAAGCAGAAAGTGTTGGTTGATTTAATCCGCCAACGCATTGTTGTCGGCCCACATAGCACTGCCACCCGGCAAAACTGCCGTTTTCGAGACTGATGTTGATGGGACAAGGAAATAAATTTCGGTTTTCTTCTGTAGAAGCCATACCGCTCTCAGAGACCGGCCTATTTTGTAAAGATGAAGCCGAAGAAAGAATATCGGGGTTATTACCATTGGTTCGCAAGACTACCCCACTTTTATCGATCTCCACCCACTGATCGTTATATAGCACGATCGCCTTCTTTGTGGCAGCATTAAAATCACGTACAGATGTATAGACGGCAGGTATGACTTCTTTGCCATACGAATCCATAAAACCCCACTTGTTTTCGGAAGTTTGAAACACAGCAAGCCCGGCATTAAATAGCCCGATATACTCATACCCTCTCGAGGTCAATACAGCTCCCGACCTTGACTGAAGAACCCATTCGCCATTAGCATTGGTGGTACGTAAGACAGAGTCTCTGCTTCCCGACCGCATATTTTCTAGCTGATGAGTACAATTAACTTCGTCGGGATGAACTTGTGCGTATGCGCACATAACCTGCCAGCAACATAGTGCCAAAAGGAATGTGAGCTTACAAAAACTTTTCATACACGTTGTTTCGTTTTCAATAGTCCTGTGCTAAAATATTTCCAAATCTCCACTGAAGAGAAAACTCTACCGTCTGGGTGGGTGTTCGATTCGACTTAAGAGCGTTGTACAAGAGATCGTATGAAACTCCCACTCGCAGACCTGCGTACTCTACAAACACGTGAGGAGCAAATGACTCCCCGGTACGATACCAACAGCCGGCACCTATCAGGTTTTTATTTTCGCTTCCGAAGAGCCGAGCAAATGAAACACCGGCCAGCAAATAATCGACTGAGGCCTGGTTATGATAAAGCCCTTGCAATTGCAGATAACTTACATCGCTTAAATACTTCTGAAACGATAACTGCCCAGACCAACGAACCGGTAAAAACTGAGTGGAGTCATTCATGAATGTCTGAAGAGGCTTATTAAAGTGATACCCCGAAAAACCAACATCCAGATACGTACCCGAAAGTCGGTCTTGCGAACGGAACAAAATACCGGCCCCCACCGATAAGAAGGGCTTCATGGTTTGAAGCGCAGTTTCTCCATTAGGCAAGGCCAACACGAATCCTCCACTGGTAAACTGCTGATCGAAAGAGATCTCCGAGTAATCGATTCTGCGGTTGGCATAATTCAAAGAGAGCCCGATCCCTACCGAATAGTTATTTTCTTCTACATCAAGAGGTACATGATAGGCTGTCGTAATCCCTCCATAAGAGTTTTTTAAGGCTCCTCCCATGGAGCGATCGGTGATTGCTTGAAATCCGACATTAAAAGGATGTTGGCCACCCGCTGGATCGTAGTACCCCAGCTTTACATCTCCCGCTACTGAAGCGGTCGTAAAGGGATCTATCAGGTTAGCCCATTGCTGTCTGTACACACTCATCACTCTGGCATTACCATCAAAGACGCCCGTGTAGGCCGGGTTGACCGTAAAAGGGGCCATCGTATACTGGGTAAAATGAGGATCTTGTGCATTAGCGATTGGCAATACACAGAAAAGCAAAAGGATCCAAAGAATACTACATCGCATCATCGTATCAAAATAAAGGTGCCGGTTCTCTTTAGCACTTGGTCATTAATATCAATTCCTTCGGCCAACCAAACATAACTCTCTGCTGGTTGCTTCGCTCCCCGACAGATACCATCCCAACCTGTATTCAGCTCATCGGTTTGAAAAACGAGTTGCCCCCATCGATTATAGATCTTAAAGTAACGAAGGGCCTTAATTCCCACAACCCGCGGAATCAAAACATCATTTTTGCCATCCCCATTGGGAGAAAATCCTTTGGGCACATAGATCTCTGTTTCCTTAAACATCCGAACAAGTAAGGTGTCGGTAATAACGCAACCAATAGAAAGTCGAATAGTGATCAGGTACTGAACCTGCGTATTAAAGTTAAATATAGGGTCAACGATTTGAGGGCTACTTAACCCAATGGCCGGAGACCAAGAGAACAACGCATTGTCGAACTGTCTGGCTTGTAAGGAGACAGGAACATTTTCGAGCGCATTGATCGATGGATACCGTTCATTGGGGGGAGAGGCCACAATACTAACCGGCTTAGAAACCGTTGTACCCAAGCCCGGACAAGCAGCAGGAGTAACGGTCAAGGCAACGGTGTAAAAACCGGATGCCGAATAGCTATATATAGGGTGTTGGGTCAACGCTGTACCCTGTCCAGAACCAAAAGACCAGCTATAAGCTACCGGCGAGCCAGGAGAAACAACTGAGAGATCGGTAAACTGTATGGGAACGCCTGCACATGATTTATTGTAACTAAAGTCGACAATCGGTTTTGCAAAAAATTGTAGCGTAACACTGCCGGGAGCCAAAGAAGCACAACCATTCGCAGAAATAACCTGTACCGTGTAGGTACCCGATTGGGTAGCGGCATGGCTGGCAAAGACAGCACCAGGGATGGCTATACCGCTTAGATACCATTGATACGTGCTGCCCCCTGAGGCCGATAATACAATAGACTGACCTTCACAAAGCACCGTCGTGGCAGGCTGAGATAACACACCGGTGGGTTGCGGATGAACTACCACTTGTCTTGTGAGACTATCCACACACCCAAGACCACTGGTAGCAACCAGGGTCACCGAATAAGTTCCAACACTGGCGTAGGTATATGAGGGAGATGCCAAACTAGAACCGACTCCCGCCCCAAATGTCCACTGGTAGGTTAATGATCCGGTAGTTATAGAAGAGTTATTAGTGAACAGAAAGTTATTCGATGCAATACATTGTGTAGCCCTGTTAATAGTAAAATTGACCGAGGGCTTAGGATCGACTGAAACAACTTTTGCAACACTATCCACACAACCATTATCGGTCGTTGCCCTAAGCACCACCGTATAGACCCTCGGAAAAACATAGGTGTGCCGAGGATTAACGACCGTCTCTGTGTTGTCATCGCCGAAAGTCCACAGATAGGTAAGATTACCCGATGCCACCGAAGTACTATTTGCAAAAATGAAAACATTAGAATTTAAACACTGAGCGGAGTCATTGACACTAAAGTTTACTATGGGCTTTGGATGAACGGTGAGCGGTCGAATTAGACTATCCTTACACCCTTTATCGCTGGTTACGATCAGCTTAACATTATATAGACCGGGCGCCGTATATGACTGTGTTGTAGACGATAAAGAAGAGGTAACCAAATTGCCAAAATTCCAAAGATGTGTAATGGACCCTGATGAGATGGAACTATTGCTGGTAAAGACAAATAAGTTATTGTTGAGACATTGTGCTGCACTATTAACCGAAAACGATACTGTTGGACTTGGATCTACGCTTACCGGTTGACTAAGGGTATCTCTACACCCACCGCTTCCTATTGCGATCAAGGATATGGTATAGGTGCCAGCGGCCGTGTAGGAAACGGTAGGTTGCGCTAATGTAGAGGTGATATTATTGCCAAAATTCCATTGGTACGTGAGCGTACCGCTGGCCAAAGAACTGGTATTAGTAAATGAGAACTGATTGCTTCTAAGGCACTGCGAACTTTGATTGATCGTGAAACCGGCAATAGGTTTTGGCAAAATGGAAACATTCGTTGCACTACTGGTACCAGAGCAACCAATAGCAGATTGCAAGACAACTCGATACAGCCCGGTCTGCGTAGCTACATATAACGGACTCGTGGCCCCGGCAATAGCGATACCATTTCGTAGCCACTGGTACGAAGCGGCCAATCCTTGGGCCTGTAACCGAACCTGTCCATTATTGTTACAAACTTGTGTCGGATCTAATGCAGTGACTGTTACATCTAGGGAATCATCGATATTTACCCGAACGGAATCCATACAAACGTTGATGCCATTAGAAACCGTTACCGTGTACGTGGAAGAGACCGTTGGTGAAACTTGAATGCTGGCCGCAGTGGCACCTGTCGACCACAGATAAGAGGGAGGGGCATTGACAGTGCCAGTCTCTGTACCGACCGCAGTAAGCAATACCGTGGAGCCTTTGCAAATGATAGTATCCGCATTCAACAGGCGGGTATTGAGAATAGATAAGAATGTACTGTCACTGGCCAAACAACCTGTGCCGTTGGTAACCGTAACAAGGTAAAGACCACTTGAAGTAACAGTAATGGTTTGAGCAACGGAGCCAGTACTCCAGCTATAAGTTGTAAAACCTGCACCGGCTGTTAAAGAGGCGGTAGAGTCACAAATCCGAGTAGTATCCGATAAGGGATTGAACGATGATTGAAACCCATTACATGAAGCGATTCTTGTCTCAACATCCGGAGCGAGGGTGGTCTGTGAAAACCCGGTCATTCCCGAAAGAAGAAAGTAGAAAACCAACAACGAGATGGCTTTTGCCGCTATCAAAGGTTTCATTTCATCAATAAAAGGTGAAAAGCAAGGTTTAACGAAACGTTTAAGATAGCTGAATTATTCTATAATAAAGGAGTTATAATATCAATAAGTATTTACCTTTAATATGAATTAAAAATTTGACTTAGCTATTTAAGCTCTACAACTTCAGTTTACAATTGCACATGGAAAAACCAGTTGTCAGTTTACATTTCCTGAAAAATGTGCAGCCGGCTATTTTAGTGCCATGCCAAGGTTTTGCATCACAAAACTCCATACATCGGCTGCCTCGTCGATCTGTTTGCTGGTGGGCTTGCCGGCACCATGTCCGGCTTTTGTCTCAATACGGATCAAAACAGGAGCCTCACCGCGATGGGCCTCTTGTAAACGTGCGGCAAACTTAAAGGAGTGGGCCGGCACTACCCTATCATCATGATCGGCTGTGGTCACTAAAGTAGCCGGATATGAAACCCCATCTTTTAGTTGATGGAGCGGCGAATATTTTAATAGATACGCAAACTGCTCTGCGTTATCGCTGCGTCCATATTCTACTGCCCAAGCCCATCCAATGGTAAAGAGATGATAGCGTAGCATATCTAGTACGCCAACAGCCGGAAGAGCCACCTTAAAGAGATCGGGACGCTGCGTTATGCAAGCGCCGACCAGCAAGCCACCATTGGAGCCACCCCGAATGGCCAGCAGATTTTTATTGGTGTAGTTATTAGCAATTAGATATTCGGCAGCTCCGATAAAATCATCAAATACGTTTTGCTTGTTGGCCAACATTCCACCCTTATGCCAAGCCTCTCCGTATTCACTACCCCCGCGCAGGTTAACCACCACATACAGTCCACCCTGTTCTAACCAAAAAGCATTGGAGATACTAAAGCCAGGCGTCTGAGCAATGTTAAATCCGCCATAGCCATAGAGCAAAACAGGATGGGCCCCCTGTAACTGAAATCCCTTTTTTCCCGTTATGAACATGGGCACTTTAGTGCCGTCTTTACTGGTAAAGAACACTTGACGCGTCTCGTAGGCCTCACTATCAAAAGCGGTCTCTGTTTTTCTAAAAAGGGTCGATACCCCGGTAGCGATATCATAGCTAAAAATAGTAGGAGGATATGTGTAAGAGGTAAACGTATAGAAAAAAGAGGACTGCTCTTTTTTTCCACCAAAACCAGAGGCGGTGCCAATACCGGGAAGTTTGATCTCCCTTACCAGTTTACCCTCGTAAGTGTATTGATAAACCTTAGTGGATGCATCCTTTAGATAGGAACAAAAGAGATAGCCTCCACCGGTGCCAACACTCTGTAACACTTCGGGCTGCTCCGGAATGATCGTTATCCAATTGCTGGCAGCAGGGCGAGCGGGATCTATCAACACCACTTTATAATTAGGGGCATCCTGGTTGGTTTTTAGCAATAACATGCCTTTTCCATTATGATCAATGACATCGGGCTCTGTTTTGAACCCTTCTATTAAACGAGAAAACGAAGCGCTCTGCACGGACAGATCTTTTATCCATAATTCATTGCCGCTGGTACCCTCAGTAGAGGAGATCACCAAAAAGCGACCATCCTCCGTTAGATCGGCCCCCACATTGCGCAAGGGATGATCATTGTCTTCATAGACCAATTGATCGCTTGGCTGCACACTACCGACCTTATGAAAATATACTTTGTGATACTGATTTTGCTTGGAGAGTTTACTGCTGGCATCCGGAACGGGATAGCGGCTGTAATAAAATCCTTCGTCGCCCCTCCAGCTAATACCACTAAATTTTATGTAGCGTATTGTATCGTCAACAAGTTTTCCGGTAATAAGGTCTATTATAAGAGCCTCTTGCCAGTCGCTGCCGCTGCTTGAGATCTGATAAGCGGCATAGCGGGCATTTTTAGAAAAAGAGATGCCGGCCAGCGCCACGGTACCATCGGCAGAAAACCGGTTGGGGTCTAAAAAAACCTCAGGCGTTCCCTTCAATCCCTTTTGGCGGTAGAGCACACTTTGATTTTGCAACCCATCATTTTTAGAAAAATAATAATAGCCCCCCTCCTGCCGTGGCGAGCCGTACTTGGGATAATTCCAAAGAACCGATAAGCGATCCTTTACCTTATCGCGAAATGGAATGCCCGACAAATAACTGCCGGTGACTAAATTTTGCTCTTTTACCCAGGCCTTGGTCTCGTCGCTATTATCATCTTCTAGCCACCGATAAGGATCGCCAATGGACATACCAAAGTAATTATCACTAACAGTGCCCTTCTTAGAAGGGGGATAATTGAATTGAGCATCTGTAGTTCGGGCAAGAAACGCTAAGAGCACAAAAAGCAATACACGCATGGGTTTAATTTTAATGGCAAAGTAATAAGGTTTGTAGTTTTTTTATAACTTTCCCCTGTGAAAACTACTAACCCCTCCAAAGCCAATAAACCCGCTGAGCTGGTCTGGCATGATACTACCAATTGGCCTCCCCTGATCCTAATTATGCTCTACGCTTTGGTAGAGTTTATTCCCAATTTCGAGGGCGCCGACGTTATGGGGGCGCAGTGGCTCTACCTTTCCGGGGTTCACCTGCTAACGGGACTCTATCTTCTAACTTTTGGAAAAAACCTGATAAAGAGTGAACTAGGTGTAATAAGTGGAAACGTAATTACTTGGTTACTAGTATGTTTTGTGGCTCTTGCCGGGCTTTCCATGCTCTGGGCCATAAACCAGGTAGAGTCTTTGGTTACCTATGCCCGCTTACTAACCACTGTTTTGATCTTCTTTCAGGTGGGCATTTTACTGGCGGGGCGATGGTATCTGCTAAAACCCTTGTCTTATTTCTTTGCTTTTACCCTGTTGATACAATCGGTGGATGTAATCGATCAGTTTTTTAGCGGCATAAATGAGGGGCAGGCACTTGATGCCGTTGTTGGAAACCTTAAGATCAATTCGGGCAATAAAAACATCTTGGCCGCTACGTTGGCCATCAAGTTTGGATTGTGCATACTGGCCCTACTGGAATCGCCGCGCTTGGTAAAATGGCTGATCAGTGCGGTGTTGACCATGACGGTGATCGCTCTTGCTATGGTTAATGCAAGGGCTAGTTATATTTCTATTGCAGCTCAAAGTTTGTTATTGGTTGTCTTCTCGCTACTGGCTATGGCCCGCGACAAGAACTGGAAGCTGGCCCTCTCCCGTATTGCCTTTGTTATTATCCCGGTAGTATTGGGCTATTTTTTATCGACTGCCATCTTGCAATCGGCCATTGAGGAGCAAGAGAAACCTACTGGCTACAGCACCATTGCCGAGAGAGCTAAAACCATCACATTTGAGACCAGTGGACGAAACAATCTCTGGCTTAGCGCCATTGATTATATCAAAAAACACCCCTTTAAAGGTGCGGGCTACGGAAACTGGAAGCTAGCCTCTATTCCTTATGAAAAAGAGCATATCAACGAGCTCTTTGTAGCCTACCATTCTCATAACGACTTTTTGGAGATGACCACCGAAACCGGATGGATAGGCGGTCTGCTCTATTTTTCTATGTTCGTGCTGGCAAGCTTTTGGTTACTGCGAATCTTTTTAGATCAAAAGGCCACTCATCTTTTTAGCACCGCTATTTTTCTAACCATGGCACTGGCCAGTTATTTCACCGATGCCATGTTCAACTTTCCGGTAGAGCGCCCGGGCATGCAATTCTTTTTGGCCTTTACGCTCGCCTCTATTTTACAGCTGCACCTGGCCCATCGAAAGCTCTCGGTAGCTACTTCGTCCATTCGGAACTTACGTATTAGCCCAGATGTCTATGCATTGATCTGTATAGTGGCGCTGGGCTTCTCTGCGTTTTTTAATTCTAAGGTGTATGAGTCAATGAGAGGTCAGTATTACATTAACCAAGACATGCTTAAGGCCGAACCCAGTCTCGACTTTGAAAAGGTAAATAAAGACTTGCCTTCTATTCCGAACCTCAATGCCTTTTGCTTCCCAATAAGACTGATCAAGGCCCGCTACTTGATGAAAGCACAAAAACATCAGGAAGCCCTGGCACTTTTGGAAAAATGCCGCGAAGAAAGCCCTAAACTATCGATCAATGAATTTTATACCGCACAGTGCCATCTGGCCTTAAATCAAAAAGACAGTGCCTTTTACTGGGCAATCAAGGCCTTTGAATATCGCCCCAGGGTTCGCAATAACTTTGTTCTTCTCAATCAGCTTTTGCTTGAGCGAAAAGACAGCTTACAGCTAGAAAAGAATTTTGCCATTGTTCGAAGACTTCGTAACGAAGACTGGGCTTGGAACAGTTTTCTGGCGGCTATCTCCGGTGTAGGGGTTTCTCCCGAGCGCTATAAAATGCTGCTTGATTCAGCCCTTACCTACTTTCCAAAAGACGAGGTCCTCAATGCACGCCGCAACGATGCAGGTAATGCCAAAGCACGTCCTTACTTTGAGGCGGCAGGCAAGGCCTTTAGCCAGGGAGATTACAGAAAGGCCATCGAAAACTTTAAGTTAGCGCAGGTTCAAAATCCCTTCGACTATGCGTTCGACGAAAACATCGGACTCTGCTACCATTCACTGGGAGACTTTACCAACTCGATAAAGTATTTCGATAAGGTGATTGCCGGTGGCAAGGCAAGAGATGCCAAGTCGTATGTCTTTAGAGGACTGGGGCTAATTTCTTTAGGTCGCAAAGACGAGGGCTGTGCCAGTCTTAGAATGGCGGTAGCCCAGAAATATCCCGGTGCGGCAGACCTCCTTAAATCTAACTGCGGCAATTAATAGTGGAAATGCTGCGCAGGAACTTTAAAGGGCTTCTTCTTTGATCCCATAAAGTAACTGAAACCGATTTCCATGCTCTGCACTGAATTGTAATAGGTGCGCACATCGGAGCGAATAAAGTCATACGTAAAACCAACGCTCCAGCGGTGAGCCTCAATGGCGGCGTAAGCAATATAAGAATCTCCAACGCGGTACATCAAGCCCCCATTTAAACGGGTAATAGCGTGATCGCTTTGAATCTTATACTTGTAGATACCACCCACAGTAAACAGGTCGGTGTATCCATAGCTGCTATACCATGAAGTAAAGTGAAGCTCATCACCTCCCTTATACTTCTTAGCCAAAGAGGCTTGTACATTCATTCTAATACGCATAGAGAAGGTAGCTAGCTCGTAGGCAGAGATATCGGGCTGGGCTAAGTGATAGGCACTAGCACCCAGGTTTACATCCCACTTCTTACCAACGGCGCGGTAGTGCAAGCCGGCGGCCACATCAAAGTAATTACGCTTGGGCAATTGAATAGGATCGTTGGCAGCAATAGAGCGAATAAAGCCAAAACTGCCGAACTGAGATTGATATAAAAACTTGCTTTGATCGAATAAACGACTTCCATAGGTGCCCATCAATCCGCCACCAAATGTTTGCTTGCCCTCTCTGTCTAGGGCCACATTGTAGGCAAAGCCAGCAGAGAGATAGTTGTTCTTAAGCAAGCCCCCATTTGAGGCATCTGTCAGTCCCATGAAACCCAGCGCCAACTGGTTCTTGTCATTCTTCTTGGTGGCGAGAGGAATTTCGGCAGAGACCGTAGAGGTTTCATAAGCCGCTCCTGCCGAACCCCACCACTGCGAGCGATGAGTAGCCATTACGCGGGTTGCCGTGTTTCCCTTTCCGATCAAAGCTGGATTGAGGGTCATGGGCGACGTAAAATATTGAGAAAAGTAGGGGTCCTGCGCAAACAGGCCCCCGCTTTTCATCAAAATAACCAGAAGAGATACATATATTCTTTTCATATGCATGTTTCTATAGGGTATTAACGGATTAGTGTGATTAAGCCTCGCTCGGTTATGCTGATACCTGCATTGGTCACCGCCTCAGCTACCCACATGTAGGTGCCGATCGGCATCTTGTTACCATTGAAAGTACCATCCCAACTGTCACCCGGATTCGAGGTAACATAGATCAGCTTACCGGTGCGATCGAAGATCCTGAAGTAACCCAGGTTTCTGATTCCTACCAGGTTGACCACCACGCGATCGTTGATGCCATCTCCATTGGGCGAGAACACATTGGCTACATAGACTCCGTAGCTACGGAACACACGAACCAATAATGTATCGACAGTCTGACATCCAACCGCGGTCGTTACCCGAATTCTGTACTCTTGCTGTGCCGTAAGGGTAGCGAACGGACGCATCAGTGTACTATCATCGAGCGAGCTACCCGGTGTCCACAGATAGGAGGTACCAAAGTTTCTGGCTTGCAGACGAACCGGTTCGCCACTCAGCGCATCCACAGTGGGCAGACGCTGACCTGGCAGGGCCGTCGACAACGTGAACGATTTGGTCACACTATCAGCAGATACAGGACACAGTGTTGGTATTACTTTCAACTTCATGTTCACTACACCTGCCGTTGCATACGTAATAACAGGGTTGGCTACAGTAGATGTATTACCGAAGTTATCAGTCCACAGGAACGTTACCGGTCCGGAGTTAGTCGTAATAGAACGGTTGGTATACGTAATCGGGAACTGAGCACATGAAGTGTTATAAGTAAAGTCAACGATTGGCTTTTCGAGTAGCGTGATTACGATCGTTGCTACATCGATAGACTCACAACCAGCCGCGCTAGTGGCGCGTACACTGTACTCACCAGGTGAAGTTACCGTGTAAGTAGCGCCGGTTACTCCCACTTGCAGGGCACCGTTACGATACCACTTGTAGGTAACACCGCCGGTAGCAGTCAGTACCACATTGCTTCCTTGACACAAGATAGTGCCTGGGTTAGCAGATACCGTAGTTATCGGCATCGGGTTGACCGTTACGCTTCTGGTGATACTATCGCGGCATCCGTTGATCGACGTCGCAACCAGCTTCACGTTGTACGTACCCGCAGCAGCGTAAGACTTAACAGGGCTGATATCGAAATCAGATGTGCCATCTCCAAATTCCCAGCGATAAGCCAGTGTCATCGCCTCGTTAGGCAGAACCGATGTATTGGTAAAGACAAATCGATTGTTAAGCAGACACTGGGTAGACTGATTGATCGTATACGATGGGATCGGAGAAGAGTAAACAACCACTGTACGAATGGTACTATCTCTCAAACCGGCATCGGTTACAACAACCAACTTAACCGTGTAAGAACCAGAGCGGGTATAGCTGTAAGTTGGGTTCGCCAACGTAGAGGTACCCACACCATCACCCAAGGTCCACTGATACGATACGAACGTACCGACCAACAGTGTACTGGTGTTAGTGAATGTAAACTGGTTACCGTTTAAGCATTGTGCCAGGTTATTGACTGTGAACGAAGCCACAGGCGATACCACGGTGAGCAAGGCTCCTGTGCTGGTCGCAGCAGGTGCACAGCTTCCGGACACGATACAACGGTAGCGATATCCATTCATGCTAAGACTGATCGCGCTGATCTGCAACGTAGCTGCGTTAACACCACTGTATACCCCTGTATTGACAAGGTTTGAGTAAGTGATTCCATTATCCAGACTCAGCTGCCATTGGTAGGTCAGGTTAGAGCCGGTAGCTACAACTGTGTATTGCGCCGCCGTACCCAGATTCTGCACCAACGATACAGGCTGTGAAGTGATAACAGGGGCTTGCAGAACAGTCACCGTAACCGTAGCCGCTGTAAAGCCG
>JBJTWT010000014.1:0-9286 GCA_046081865.1 Sphingomonadales bacterium | reverse complement strand
GGCAGATGAAGATGTACCGGGGTGCTACCGGTGCTGACCACCACATCCCCTTTTTTCAAGAACAGTCGCTCTTTTAGAATGTCGATCTGGTCTTTAAAGATCTCATCTAAGCTTTCCTCTTCGTTATAGTAAAAGGCACGTACTCCCCAACTCAAACTCAGTTGATTTACCAATGAACGTTCTTTGGTAAAAATATAGAGTGGGGCCTTAGGTCTGTAACTGCTAAGCATAAATCCGGTATAACCGCTTTGTGTCATACCAATGATGGCATCGGCACTTACGTCTTGCGCCAGCTCACAGGCATTATAGCAGATAGCATCACTTAAAAAAGAAGGGGAGTGGGCTTGGGGCCGGAGCATTTCGTCTCGGTTATACTCATACGCCTTAGCTTCGACCTCCAAAATGATCCGGGTCATGGTTTCAACCACTAATTGCGGATGTTGTCCTACCGCGGTCTCTCCACTTAGCATCACAGCATCGGTGCCCTCAATAACGGCATTGGCCACATCTGAGATCTCACTGCGATTCGGCTTGGATCTTTCCATCATACTTTCCATCATCTGCGTAGCCACAATTACGGGTTTGGCGCGATGAATACATTTTTTGATGATATCCTTTTGCAACAGCGGCACAGCCTCTACCGGCATTTCTACCCCCAGATCGCCCCGAGCGATCATGATAGCGTCGCTTTCGATGATAATATCTCTCAAATTGTTTACGGCTTGTGGCATCTCTATCTTGGCGATCACTTTTGCCTTGTGCTTGCTTTTGCTGATCTGCTCTTTTAGTTGTTGAATGCAAGCGGTGCTTCTTACAAAAGACAAGGCGATCCACTCTACCGGTTGGGTAAAGATAAATTGCAGGTCAGCGAGATCTTTTTCGGTAAGTGCTGGTAAGGAGATGGTGGTCTCTGGTAAGTTGACTCCCTTTTTTGGCATCAAAGTGCCGCCTAGTAATACACGAACCCTTACTTCTTTTTTTGACGTAATCTCCTCGACCACTACTTCCATCTTGCCATCATCCAGCAAGATCCTTTCTCCTTTTTTTACATCTTGATGGAGGTTAGGATAAGAAACATAGATCTTCTCCATGTTGCCTACTACTTTTTCGTTGGTAAAGGTGAGCAGATCTCCTTCTTTGATGACCAGCGATCCACCCTCTATTTCTCCTACCCGCAATTTGGGGCCTTGTAGGTCGGCCAAGATGGCAATATTGTAGGGTTGCGATTGGTTGATACGTTGTATATCGGCAATTATGCGGGCTTTGTCTTCGTGCGCTCCATGAGAGAAATTAAGTCGAAACACGTTGACCCCGGCCTTTACTAATCCAAGCAGCTGATCGTACGAGTCGCAAGCAGGACCCACGGTGGCAACGATCTTTGTTCTTTTGTAGGCATGAAGTTTGCCCGCTTCGTTATCAAAACTGCGATGGAGGTATTTATCTAGGTGTTTTGCCATTTTTTTTTACTTTCTAATATGGCCTTTATTTAGCCAGAATTTTTACGATGTTAAGCCACTCCTCATTGATAGTGCCTTTCATTTTGACGGCCTGCTCCAGGGGAATGTAGTTCATCTGATTATTGGTGATTCCTACGAACACGTTATGTCTTCCTTGAAGCAAACTTTCTACAGCATGATACCCCATACGGCTCGCAATAGTACGGTCGATGCAGCTGGGGGCACCACCGCGTTGTATATGACCTAAAATGCATACCCTTATCTCAGCTTTGGGAAGATTTTCCCTTAAGATGCGACCCACTTCGTTTCCACCGCCAAAGTCATCGCCCTCGGCAACCACAATCAAATTGACCAATTTTTTTCTTCTCTCTTTTTCTTTTAAGGAGGCAATGATGTCATTGATATCGGTTTTCTGCTCCGGGATCAAGATCGATTCAGCACCGGTGGCCATGCCGCTGTGCAAAGCAATATAGCCGGCATCTCTGCCCATTACCTCAATTACAAAAACCCGATCGTGCGCCTCCATGGTATCTCTGATCTTATCGATGGCCTCTACTGCCGTGTTGGCCGCCGTATCAAAGCCAATAGTATAGTCGCTTCCGGCAATATCCTTGTCGATAGTGCCGGCTATTCCCACACAAGGAATATTGAACTCTTGGCTAAAGGTTACCGCTCCCCTAAAAGAGCCATCTCCACCAATGATCACCAGTCCATCGATTTCTCTTTTTTGGAGGTTTTCGAACGCTTTTTGTCTTCCTTCCTTTTGTAAAAAATCTTTGCTGCGGGCAGTTTTTAGAATGGTACCACCGCGCTGTATGATGTTCGCTACCGAGCGGCTATTCATCTTAACAATATCATCTTCGATTAGTCCTTGGTATCCCCGCATAATTCCATAAACCTCCAGACCGTAATAAAGCCCGGTTCTTACCACGGCTCTTATGGCGGCATTCATTCCCGGTGCGTCTCCGCCAGAGGTCATCAGCGCAATGCGGGAAACTTTCTGCTTCATGTCAAACAAATTGAAGTAGCGAATTTACGATTTTACTACTTTTAGTCAATGAAAATATTACTTACCGGGGCCAATGGTTTTTTGGGATATTATCTCTGTGACCTGCTTACTAACGCCGGTTTGGATTTGATGGCCACATCGCGTGGACCCTGCCGACTTCCCTTTGCTTCAAGATCAACATTTACGTACGAGCCACTAGATTTTACCGACCAACATCGTGCAGAGCTATTGATCAAGAGCTTTCGACCAACCTGCATCATTCATGCAGGTGCCATGGGTAAGCCCGACGATTGTGCCAGAGAGCCCGAGTTGGCCAACAGTATCAATATCGGGGGCACCTTACACTTACTTAATGCGGCGCGACAAGTTAAGGCCAGATTCTGCTATATCTCTACCGATTTTGTGTTTGATGGTAATGAGGGCCATTATTCGGAGAATGCCACCAGACAGCCGGTAAATCATTACGGCTATACCAAATGGCAGGCCGAAAGGTCGGTAGAACAATCGGCGCTAGATTGGTCGATCATTAGAACGGTTTTGGTCTATGGTAAGCCTCATACCGGCCGCAGTAACCTACTGTCTTTTGTACAAGAAAAATTATCGCAAGGACAGCCGTACCAAGTGGTAGATGATCAAATAAGAACACCGACCTATGTAGGAGATCTTGCCAAGGGTATTTTTGAATCGATAAAAAGATCTGCAACTGGAGTATTTCACCTGTGTGGTCAAGAGGTATTAACTCCTTATGATATGGCTTTACAAGCGGCCTCTTATCTGTCGTTGGACGCATCACTGATCATTCGTACGAACACGGCATCTTTTCAGCAGCCAGCCCAGCGCCCGTTAAAGACGGGTCTTTGTATCGACAAGGCACGTGCTCAATTGGATTTTTCTCCTGTATCGTTCGCAGAAGGGCTTAGACTAACCTTTGGGAAATAAGTCGATCAGTTCATCATCACAATGTTCACACTTCTTTGCAGAATGTTAAAGGCGATCTCGGCCATGAGGTTCTCTTTGTCTAGGGTAGGGTTTACCTCGGTTATCTCAAAGCAGCAGATCTTTCGGTTCTGCATGAATTTACTTACCAGGTCTTCTGCCTCACGCTCTCTGAGCCCATTCCCTACGGGCGTTCCGGTTCCTTTGGAAATACCGGAGTCTAAGGAATCTACATCGAAAGACAAATAAATGTCGGTGCAATCGGACAGGTAACGTAGTACAGATCTAACGATATTTTCGGCTCCTTTACTGCGAATCTCCTTCGTGCTGATCTTTTTGATAGCCAGTTGATCGAGGAGGTATTTCTCTTCTTTTTCAAAATCACGCAGCGAGATAAAAACGATGTTTTCGGGTTGAACTTTAGGACAAACCTTTCCAAAGTTCTTTAGTTTGTTCCAGTAATCGATGGTTCGTTGATCGGGTTTGTGAATGGCGCAATCGGTATTATCCTCTCCCAATGCAATGGCCATGGGCATACCATGCATGTTGCCAGAGGGAGTGGTGTAGGGTGTATGCAAGTCGGCATGAGCATCTATCCAGATCACGCCCAGTTTGCTTTTGGGTTTTGCCATTTTAATGCCACTGATAGTGGCACCGGCAATGGAGTGGTCACCGCTTAATACGACCGGAAAAAAATTATTCTTGAGAGTATCCGATACTGCTTTTCCCACCCGCTCGTACATGGTAAGCAATCCTTTGATCCTTTTGGCATACGGCGACTCGATGGGTTCATAAAGCAGGTGGTTCTCCGAAGGCACTTTTTCTGAAGGAAAGTGAATAAAGAAATTACTCATAAAGTCTAGTGCCGCCACCTTGATCGCCTCCACACCCAGGCTGGCTCCACGCGTGCCGGCCCCGATCTCCGAGGGAACTTCGATCAGCTTGATATTCTTCATAGGAAAGCAAATTTAGCTTAATTTTGCCAGGCGTAAAATCAATTGAAAATGGCCAGATCTATTGCCTTTCGGGAAGCTCTTCGTGAAGCGATGTCGGAGGAGATGAGAAGGGATGACAGAATTTTTTTGATGGGAGAAGAAGTGGCAGAATACAATGGCGCTTACAAGGTTAGCCAAGGTATGCTGGCAGAGTTCGGCCCGCGTAGGGTTATTGATACGCCCATCTCAGAGCTGGGTTTTGCTGCCGTAGGGGTAGGGGCCGCTCAAAACGGTCTTCGTCCCATTGTGGAGTTCATGACCTGGAACTTTGCCGTGCTTGCCCTAGATCAGATACTCAATACCGCTTCAAAAATGTTAGCCATGAGTGGCGGTCAAATTACCTGTCCGATAGTCTTTAGGGGACCCAATGGCTCTGCAGGGCAATTAGGAGCCCAGCATTCAACGGCCTTTGAATCGCTGTATGCCAATATTCCCGGACTTAAAGTCGTATCACCCAGTAATGGCTATGATGCAAAGGGACTCATGAAGCAAGCCCTTCGTTACGAGAACGATCCTATCGTTTTTATGGAAAGTGAGGTGATGTACGGCGATAAGTCGGAAGTGCCCGATGAGGAATATTACATTGAGATTGGAAAGGCCGATGTTAAAAGAACGGGTCGTGATGTTACCATCGTTTCTTTTAACAAGATGATGAAAGTGGCCATGGGCGCTGCCTCGGAGTTAGAAAACGAAGGCATCAGTGCCGAGGTGATCGATCTACGCAGCATTCGTCCCCTAGACTGGCATACCATACTGGAATCCGTCAAAAAGACAAATCGTTTAGTGATCGTAGAAGAGCAATGGCCCTTTGCCTCTGTGTCTTCGGAGATCAGCTACAGAATACAAAAAGAGGGTTTCGATTATTTGGATGCGCCTATTCGTCGTATTACCGCTGCCGATGCGCCCCTTCACTACGCTCCCAATCTGGTGGCGGCTGCCCTTCCTGACATTGCAAGAACAGTGCGGCTGGTCAAAGAGGTAATGTATCAAAATAAATAACATGCCACTTCAACATTTTTTGATCGTATACCTGGTAGCAACGCTGCTAGTGTTATTACCGGCTCCGGGTTTGGCCAAATTGTTTGTAAAGGCCGGTTTGCCTGCTTGGAAAGCCTATGTGCCTTTTTACAACACCTGGTATATGCAATCGTTGGCCGGTAGACCTCGCCACTGGGTATTTTGGCAACTCATACCTGTAATGGGTTGGTTTATTACACCGGGTATATTCATTGAGTTTGTAAAATCTTTTGGACGCTTTTCGCTGCTAGACCATACACTGACGGCACTTTTTGCCCCTTTTTATTTTCCCTGGCTCGCCTCTCAAGAGACAACAACCTATGTGGGAAAGCAAGGGGTAGATAAATACCATAAGCCCGCTTGGCGTGAATGGTTCGATGCCGCCATCTTTGCTATTGTAGCCGCTACTCTTATCCGAACTTTTATTTTCGAGGCCTATACGATCCCATCGGGATCGATGGAGAAAAGTCTATTGGTCAATGATTTTCTCTTTGTTAGTAAGCTTAGCTACGGTCCTCGTATTCCCAATACTCCATTGTCGGTTCCTTTTATGCACAACTATTTTCCCTTTGGATCTGACAAGCCCTCTTATACCAAACTGGGATCACTTCCCTATATCCGCTGGTTTGCCAGTCCGGTCAACCGGGGAGATGCCGTTGTTTTTAATTTTCCTGCAGGCGATACGGTCATCAATTTGCCCGATTATCAATCTAAAGACCCCTATTACGATGTTTGTCGCAGACTCGGCAATGGAAATATCGATGCTGGCAGAAAACTCGTATTGGCCGACCCACAAAGTTACCCATTGGCCATTCATCCGGTCGACAAGACCGATCACTACATCAAACGATGTGTGGCCATTGCAGGAGATATGTTAGAACTTAGAAAAGGACAGGTCTTTATTGATGGCAAATCCGCCGGGGCACCTCCTGATGCACAATACACCTATTCCTTTACATCCTCTATTGTGCTAGATCCGGATATTATCAAAGAGGAGTTTAATAGCACCGAGTTCGGTATGGATATGAACGGAAGGTATATCATCAACCTGCCCTATAACAAAGTAGCCGCCTTTAGGGAGCAACCCTTTTTGTCAAGCCCGCTGGTGGCCGATAATGAGAGCTATGACCCTCTCTCTGTAAATGATATGGATCCACGTACAACGTCGGGTGATGTGTTTCCACAAGACACCACTTATTTTAAATGGACCAAAGATAACTTTGGACCACTTTGGATACCCGAAAAGGGAAAGTCCATTCCTTTAACGGACTCGACCTATACGCTTTACGAAAGGGTTATGCGTGTGTATGAAAAAAACGATCTCTATCGTAAAGACGGAAAGATCTATCTCAACGGAAATCCTGCCACCACTTATACTTTTTCAATGAATTATTACTGGATGATGGGCGATAACCGTCACGGCTCACAAGATTCTCGCTTTTGGGGTTTTGTTCCCGAAGACAGGGTTGTTGGTAAAGCCTGGATGATCTGGTTTAGCTGGGAAAATGGACCGCGCTGGAACCGGCTCTTTAAGTTGGTAAAATAAATTTTTTATGGAGCACTTTCAGTTCTCGTACGAGTTGATAGATAGTATCGACCTCTTAACGGATGCTGATGCCAATTTACTCCGAGCCGCAAAAGCAGCCACTCAACTGGCCTATGCCCCTTACTCAGAATTTCATGTGGGGGCGGCCGCTATTTTATCTAACGGTGCCATAGTGCAAGGCACTAACCAAGAGAACGCATCTTACCCGGTGGGTATTTGTGCCGAGCGTGTTTTGCTGGGTAATGCGGCTATGCAGTATCCAGGACAAAAGATCTTGTCTATGGCCATCAGTTATCGATCGCATAAAAGGTCCAGCGATCAACCCCTGAGCCCCTGTGGCATGTGCAGACAAGCATTAGTGGAGTTCGAACACAGAACGGATTCTCCCATTCGGTTGATCTTGGGCGGAGAGACCGGTAAGGTGATGATCATAGAAAGTACCCGCCTATTATTGCCCTTTGCCTTTACTCCCCACGAACTAGGTTCGCGTTCGTGAGCATTTCTTTCTGATAATGCATTACATTTAGCAAGCTAAAAAAATCCGGCTTGTATGGCATTGTCTTCTTTGCACCGCAGAAAATTCTTACAACAATCGGCGCTCACGGCAGCCGGCTTCTTTATTGTTCCTCGCCATGTATTGGGGAGGGGTTTTGTAGCCCCCAGCGATAAGCTCCATATTGCCGCTATAGGAGTGGGTGGTAAGGGAGAGAGTGATATCGCCTCATTTGCCAAAAGTCCTTTTGTCAATATCGTGGCTCTTTGTGATGTCGATGATCGACAAGCTGCGGGGGGGCGAACAAAATATCCGCAAGCTACCTACTATCGCGACTTTAGGGTCATGCTCGAAAAAGAGAAAAATAATATTGATGCCTGTAGTATCTCTACCCCGGACCATACCCATGCTGTGGCTACACTGGCCGCCATGCAATTGGGAAAACATGTCTACACACAAAAACCCCTTACGCATAACATAAGAGAAGCTCGAATATTGGCAGCGGCTGCCGAAAAATACCGAGTTGTTACTCAAATGGGAAATCAAGGTGGCTCAGGCGAAGGAGTACGTAGGGCCAAAGAAATGCACGAGGCAGGTTTAATTGGTGAGGTAACAGAAGCACATGCCTGGACAAACCGTCCAGTTTGGCCACAAGGACAGGCCACCCCTTCGGGAGATTTTTCTATTCCCGCAGAGCTAGATTGGGATCTCTGGTTGGGCCCTGCAAAAGCCATTCCTTATCATCCTGCCTATTTGCCTTTTAATTGGCGAGGTTGGTGGGCCTTTGGTACCGGCGCTTTGGGCGATATGGCCTGTCATATTTTAGATCCCGTCTATCGACTGCTTCCGATCTCATACCCCGACTCGGCAGAGTGTAGTGTGGCTACGGTCTGGAAAGAGATGTGGAATGATACACAAAACTTGGATGCTTGTCCTCCCGCTTCCATTATTCATCTAAATTATCCCCGTACAGACGGAAAAGGAAACATCAAGGTTTCTTGGTACGATGGCGGCTTGCTGCCTCCTAGACCCGAAGAATTAGGTCCTGAGGAATCCTTTGGTAATTGGGATGGGGGCGTGTTGCTGATCGGTACCAAGGGTAAGATGCTCATTGATTGTTATGGAGCCAATCCTCGTCTATTGCCTACTCGCTTGATGAAAGAGACCTCTTTGCCAACACCCACGTTGCCGCGGGTACCCGAGGGACATTATTTGCAATGGGTCAATGCCTGTATTGCCGGCTATGACAAAGGGGTAACCAGCTCGCCATTTTTGTATGCAGGGCCTTTTACGGAAAGTATATTGATGGGCAATCTTGCCATTCGAAGTTGGTTGCTTAAAAATCCAAAACTCAAAGGATGGGACGATAAGTATTTGGGTCGAAAAAAATTATTATGGAATGCAAAAGAGATGAAAGTGACCAACTTTGAAGAAGCCAATGACTTTGTTAACGGCCACTACAGACCGGGTTGGGAATTACCAGCTCTTTAAACAATGCGTTTAGTCGATCAGTAATTTGGCCAAGTTTATTAATTCGTCCTTTTTGTGGCGGTTCGCGTCATTGTCGAAACAAGGGGCCAGTTCGGTCAGTAACAAGGCGATGGTCTCCAAATTATTAAGGGGAGTGAAGTAAGAACTTTCTGGTGCTATATTCATCTTTTTAAAATAACTGTCCACTTCTTTTCTGGTAAAGACCTGTCCTATGGCGGGCTCAATAAAGTATTCGATCTTCTCTACCGCTTGTAAGCGTTGCCCTTGCGGTTGTAGCACGGGTTTGAAATACGCCAACATGAATTGACCGGGTATCTGAATGGCCTTGATGGGAATGTCCAA
>JBJTWT010000013.1:0-17854 GCA_046081865.1 Sphingomonadales bacterium | reverse complement strand
CATTCACATAAATCGCATTTGCTTCAGAGCCATTTTGTCCATTAGTTAAATTACTAACAACTCCATTTTTCCAGTTTTTTGCGATTGTGACTACAGAACCACCTTCTTCTATTATAATTTTTTTTAGGTCTAACACAAAATCTCTATCAGCAAATAATCTTTGGCCATCGGTTGGTGGATCTTTGATGTCTAACCCCTTTTTTATTTCGCCTTTTAGGACATACACTAAGGTGGTTAAAAAAATAATAAAAAATAGTATTGTAGCAACGCTACTAGGTGAAGCTAGTAAAAGAATTGAGCTTAGAGGTGTAGTTTGCATTTAATTTATTTTAAGTATCATTCGTAATCTTAGAAAATCCCTACACCCTCACTCCAAAAAAGTAACCCACCGCAGCGGAGATCACCATGGCAATCGTGCCTCCTAGTACAATACGTAAAATGGCTTTGAGTACGCCAGATCCACCCGCTCTCGCCGATACCGTGCCTAAAATAGCCAGTGCCACTACGGTGCAGCCATATAAAATATATTCCATGTAAGCCACAGGGGCCAGAAGAGTAACCATTAAGGGAATAAATCCTCCTGCGGTAAATGCCGCCCCCGAAGCGAGCGCCGCTTGAATGGGATTGGCTTGACTCATCTCGGTAATACCCAGTTCGTCCCTAATGTGTGCGCCAAGGGCATCACTAGCTGTAAACTCTTTGGCAACTTGCTTGGCAGTTTCCTTTTGGAGCCCTCTTCGTTCGTAGATCTGTGCCAATATCAATTCCTCTTCTTCGGGCATCTCCTCTAATTCTTTTTTCTCTCGTTCAATATCGGCAGCTTCAATATCGGTTTGTGAACTTACCGATACGTATTCGCCAGCCGCCATAGAAAGAGCTCCTGCCACCAGACCCGCCATGGTGGCCAGTAAGATCGGATCGCGCGAAGCACTGGCGGCAGCCACCCCTATGGCTAAGCTTGAAATAGAGATGATGCCATCGTTAGCACCCAGCACGGCTGCCCGTAGCCAATTGCTGCGATGGATATAATGCTTCTCCAAATAATTATCGATGGTCGTTTTGGTCATGAGATATTTTGGCAGATGAGTGATGTGCTCGCTTTAAAAGATCTTCAAGATAATCAATTTGCATTTCTTGAATCTCAAGCAGTTTTTTATTTTGATGAACCAGCAAGTGATCGATCTTTTCGCTCAATAGCTTTATTTCAAGTTCGGCCTTTAAATTGATCTTGTAATCGTGCTCGGCGCGTAGGCGGTCCTTTTGTTCTTGCCGATTCTGGCTCATCATGATAATGGGAGCTTGAATAGCGGCTAAGCACGACAGCATTAGATTGAGTAAGATAAAGGGAAAGGGATCAAAGGGCTGATACCGAAGCATCCAGGCATTGACCACGATCCAACAAGCAATAAAACAAAAAAAGCTAATAATAAAGACCCAGCTTCCTCCAAAAGCGGCTACCCGATCGGCCAAACGCTCTCCCAGGATCAACTTTTTTTCGGCCTCTTCTTCTATAGTCTCAGACAGGATCCCATTTTGCTGAATGGCCATCATTACTTCTTTATCGAGTGCCACAAGAGCTGCTTTTTCTTCTGCAATCAGCCAATTCAAGTAGCGTCTGCGATATAGGCTTAGCTCCTCTACGGAGAGATAATGCTCTTTTTCAAAGCCAGGATAATCGGCTTTGACCAAAGAAAAAATACCGGGTCGAAGACGGCTACCGGCCACTGCTTCGAAATCAGCTACCGGCTGCTTACTTAAAAAACTAGTTTGCATCGGAACGTTTTCTCCGATCATGAATGTATAAAAAAAGAACCGGCCCTCCAATGAGAAAGCGGGCTCCGGTAAAAATCAAGATGCGATTAAAGCACCTCAACGCTCCTTTCTACAAAGGCCGTCAAATCTGCGCCCTTTAGCAGCCCTTGCGAAAGAAGGGCCAGATCGCAGGCTTGCTTGGCTAGTGTCATTTGCATGGTCTCCTCGGAAGACAAGATCTTGCCTATCAGTTTGTGATTGGCATTGATAGCTACTGTATAGCTATCGGGCATAGAGCCATAAAAGCTCATGGGGCCACCGCCCATTTTGCTCATTTCTTTCATGCGTCGCATCCATTCTTCCATCGTGATGGTTACCGGAAGCGATTCGGCCGGTAAGCTTTCGATCTCCACCTTCATGTTGGTATTATTGAAGGCTTTTTCGAAGATCGATTTGAGCTGGTTAGACTGCTCTTCGCTGAGCTGGTGTTTTTCGGCTTCCTCTTTTTCGATCAGTTTTTGGATAATGTCGGCATCCACGCGCTTGAAAGTGGTCTTTTCAAGCTTCATTTCTAAGTGCTGCATAAAGTGATTGTCGATCGGTGTGTTCATCAAAAGCACGTCATAATTATTTTGCTCAGCTGCTCGAATGAATGAGTGTTGCTGTTCGGCATCACCCGTGTAAAGCCATACCAACTGTCCGTTTTTATCGGTTTGAAAATCCTTGACCTTGGTCTTATATTCTTCTAGAGTAAAATGCTCTTTTTGGGTATTGGTCAGTAGTAAAAAGTCCTTGGCTTTTTCATAGAACTTCTCGTCGGAGAGAGCACCGTATTTTACAAAAATGCCGATATCATTCCATTTGCTCTCGTAGGCCTTTCGGTCTTTGTTGAATAGCTCCATCAGTTTTTCGGCCACCTTGCGACTGATGTAGTTATTGATCTTTTTGACATTGCTATCGCTTTGTAAAAACGAGCGGCTTACATTGAGTGGAATATCCGGGGAGTCTATCACTCCATGCAGTAGTAAAAGAAATTCGGGCACAATGTCTTTAACCTCATCGGTTATAAAAACCTGGCGGCTAAAAAGTTTGATCTTATTCTTTTGTATCTCGTAGTCGTTTTTCAGCTTTGGAAAGTACAGCACCCCGGTTAGGTTAAAGGGGTAGTCCACATTCAGATGAATCCAAAATAGCGGCTCTTCGGTGAAGGGATAAAGTTCGCGGTAGAAACTAAGGTAGTCTTCGTCTTTAAGCTCCGATGGCGCCTTGGTCCATATTGGCTGTGTGGTATTGATGATATTGGGTACATCAACACTTTTGTATTTCTTTTTTCCTTCGTTATCCTCGCCGTCTTCTACGGACTCAGATTTAGTTCCAAATTGAATAGGGATCGGCAGGAATTTAGCATAGCGATCTAAGATCTGCTGAATGCGGGCATCTTCCAGAAATTCGGCCGATTCTTCGTTAACGTATAGGGTTACATCGGTGCCACGCTCGACCCTCTTCCCTTCGCTGATCTCAAATGCCGTGCTTCCATCGCACGTCCACTTAGCAGAGGTAGACCCCTCTTGATAGGATAGTGTTTGAATCTCTACTTTCTCTGCCACCATAAAGGCCGAGTAAAAGCCCAAGCCAAACCGACCAATTATCTCATTGGCATCCTTGGCCTCTTTGAATTTCTCCATGAACTCGGTAGCCCCCGAAAAGGCAACCTGGTTGATATACTTCTTGATCTCCTCGGCCGTCATTCCCAAACCGGCATCAGAGATAGTGATGGTCTTTTTCTTCTTATTAACTTTAACCTGAATGGTCAGATCGCCCAGTTCTTGATTGTACTGACCCAGAGAGCTTAGCCGCTTAAGTTTTTGGGTAGCATCGATGGCATTACTGATCAGCTCGCGCAAAAAGATCTCGTGGTCGGAATACAGGAATTTCTTGATAATGGGAAAGATGTTCTCGGTGTTGATCGAAATGGTGCCTTTTTCTTTGGTCATGAGAGGATGGTTTTATTGCCGGTTGTGCTACAAGCCTTGTTCCATCTTCTCAAAACTTGCCAGATTGGCACTTTTGCGGGTCTTTTTGCCCGATCCTCTGAGAATCCGTCAGCAAGTCTTATATTTGCTGCCCCGAAAGGGATCGGGAGGTAGTTCAGCCCGGTAGAATACCTGGTTTGGGACCAGGGGGTCGCAGGTTCGAATCCTGTCCTCCCGACAACAAAATCAAGCCTTGGCTCTTAGCCAGGGCTTTTTTGTTTTGAGGTGTTGCAAGCTTGCTTGCATAAGCCAAAAAAAATAAAATACTGTTTCTAGTTATTACAATTCGTACAGTTAAAAATGTAGAATCGATTAGGACACCCGGATTCATTGCCTAATTGAACATTGGCTTTATAGTAACCAACTTGTGTGGGCTGTGTTTGGCTAAAATAGTTGTATCCATCATACCCAATGTAGTTGATGGTGCTGCCAGATAGTGTAGGCCCCTGCGGGTTGCCATTAAACTTGTAAGCAATTCTATTGCCAGTTATTAGTGGAGTGATATCCGAGGTTACAATATTTACCGTTTGGCTTACCGATTGACCACAGGCATCAGTGTAGGTGATAGTCTCTGTGCCAAGATTTAAGGCAGTAATATAGCCTGCACTATTTACAGAGAATACACTAGTGTTGCTGCTAGACCATCCATTGTATGCATTGGAAACTGATAGTGCTACCAAATAAGAGGCTTCGTTACAAATAGTAAAGGGGCCGCTATCGGGAGAGAAGATGGGAGGAGAAACGATGGTGCTGCTGACAGTGGTTGTCTCTGTAGTAGCTCCAGCAGAAGATGCAGTGATGGTGCCAGAAATTCCACCACCATATCCAGCAGAGAGACGAACATAGAGGGTGGAGCTAACCGTACCGCTTACAGGGGTGATGCTAAGTGAAGTTGTATAGCTACTCGTAGCAGTAGTAGAGATCTCAAATCCGGTAGGGGCTGAAACAGTTACGGTAGACGATAAGTTTGATCCTGTTACATTAAAAGTAGTTGGCGAGGAGGGTCCAAAAACAGAGCAATTAGAAGTCAATGTTGCATCTGGACTGGACAAAAGTAAACCACCTTGGGTGGGGACTAGGTTGGTTATTGTAACTTAAGCACCGCCACAACATCCATCATCATTATTTATACCCATAAAAAAGTTAGACCCATTAGGAACATTTACGGCTATTGAACCAATAAGAACGGTGGCTGGCGGAAACGGATCGCCATTAGTAACAAAAGTTGCTACTCCGTTAATTGAATAAAAGAAATTATCCCACCCTGGGTCACCTGTAGTGAAGGAATAGTCAAAGGTTACTGTTTGAGTACCTGATGATGTAAAACCAATTCCAGTTATCTCATCTGGTTCTCCATCAGCAGAGGCAATAAATGCCGTATTTGAAGTTACAGTCGCTGTTCCGGCACCATCTATTCTTACACTCCATCTCCCTTGTGCGTTTAAAGTACAAGTTGACATCAAGAAAAATAGAAATATCACGACCAAAATGGCATCAATTTTTTTCTTATTTATAAAAGCCATGCTACAAGGGGTGTTTTAAGGTGTACGATACTGATCGTAGTTTTTCGTAAAATTGTTGCTGTTCAAAATTAAATTATAACCCCAAGATATAAGTAAATAAAAACACTTATTAAATTTTAAAAATAATAATAGTATATGCTTATTTTTTTATTAAGTAAAATTCCTCCAATCTCTCAGTAGCTACCCATTTCACCAGCTTCACATTGTTACAATCCCTATCGCGTCGACACTAGAATAAAACCACCCCATGAAAAGAATCCTCATATTGCTACTGCTGGCTGTAAGTGGCTACCGCTCAATTGCCCAGGGAGTAGCGGCTCTGCAACTGATCGATAAAGAGGGTTGGACCTCTTATTTACAGGGTAATATGCCGCTGGTCATTAGTGTACCGCATGGGGGTACGCTCAATCTGAGTGAGATCGCTGACCGAAGTTGCGAGGATGCGGTTACAGTAACGGATTCTTATACAAAAGAACTGGCCATTGAGGTGGCCGATTACTTGCAAAAGTTTAAGGGCCGATCTCCGTATCTCATCATTTGCAACCTGATCAGAAAGGATATCGATCAAAATCGCGACAAGCCCGAGGCTACCTGCGGCGATAGTCGAATGGAGGCCCCATGGGAAGCTTTTCACGATCAGATCGATGAGGCGATCAAAGAGGCTGTTGCGCAACACGGGTACTGTATTTACATCGACCTGCATGGCCATGGTCATCCGGAGCAGCGATTGGAGTTAGGCTATATGCTATCGGATAATGAGCTGAAAGAAATTTATCAAACCAAAACCAATTTTTCGAAGCAACATTCATTAAGCAATTATGTGACCGCCTCTGAGGGAAAAGTTCAGTTGCACGACCTGCTCTTTGGGCCACAGGCATTCGGTACCCTGATGGCAAAAGAGGGCTTTCCATCGGTACCCAGTGCGCAAGATCCTTTTCCACAAGAAGAACAGAAATATTTTAACGGGGGATATAACACCCGTCGTTACACGGGGGTCAAGTACCCGCAAGTAGTGGGCTGGCAGATTGAATCGAACATGAAAGGGGTGCGCGACAAGGGGGGTCGTCCGGTCTTTGCAGCGGCGTTTGCGAAAGTCATCTCACAATACATGGAAGAGATAGAGACGGTAAAAAAATCAATACAGCGGTAGCTTTACGAGTGCTCTTAATTTTTTTAGCGCCATCGAAAGTTGATTGCGAGCCACCTGGTACTCAATTTGCATAATGTCACAGATCTCCCGGTAACTGAGCCGTTGGTAAAAACGCAAGAAGACGATCTCTCGTTGTTTGGGCGATAGGTGGGCTAACTGCTCGGTAAGGGCTTGCACATTGGCTTTATCTTGCTCTGATTGTATCAGAAACTGCTCATGGCTCATCTCAAATGGCGCTTCTAGCGGTAAAGAGTTGGCAGACTGCAAATTTTTTGCTGCCCGCATAAGTTTGTAGCGAAGGGCTTTTATGAGGTAAGCTTGTAAGGAAAGTAGGGGAGCCGGTTGTTTTTGTTGCCAGATCTCTATAAAGAGATCTTGTAAAGAATCGTTGACTAGTTCGCTATCCCGACAAACCTTGATGCCATATTGAAAGAGCACATTGTAATAGCGTTCAAATAGCACTGCCAGTGCATTTTTATTGCCCTGACGGAAACTATCCCATAAGATATCGTCACTATGTGTTTGCAATCACCTTTTATTGGTGGTGGTAAATTTATTGCTTAAATAATGTTACAGCCGGATAGATTTGTACACTTTTTTTCGACCATTGCCCTGTATGAGAAAAAACTTGCTATTTACTGCCGAAGAACTTTTGCTCGACGAGCGTTTTTTGTCTTGGGTAGAGGGTGCTTCTAATGAATATGATAATCAATGGATTAACTCGCTGGTTTCCTTTTCGGTAGACCAAGAGATCGAGGTGGCCGATGCGGTATCTATGCATCAGGCTATTTGTTTACCCGCCAGACCCACCGAGGGAATGTATCAACAAAAAGATAGACTGCTCGAACAGCTCGATCGTTTCGTGTTGCATACCCGCCAAAAGAGGGCTTCAAAAAATATTTTGGTTACCACCGCAGTGCTGGCTTTGCTTTTCATGTTGCTGGGAGGGTATTGGTTTTATTCATCAGAAAAGAGTTCGCTGCAACAACTGGGTGGTGTAATCGATAATAGCCGCAGGCTGTCCGATGGAACCTTGATCAAGTTGACGGCCAACAGCACCATTACCTTAAATCCCGATTTTGAAAAGGCCCAACAGCGCGAGGTTTGGGTCAAAGGAGAGATAGAGTTTGCGGTGCAAAAGAAAAAAGACAACAAGCCTTTTATTGTGCACATGGACCCATTCGATGTACTGGTTACCGGAACTGTGTTTCAAACTACTAACCTGCCCGAGCGTTCCAGCGTGCTTTTACGAGAGGGGAGTGTAGAATTGATATTTAAGGATGGTCATCGTTTAAAGATGTCCCCCGGTGATTTTTATGCCTATCATCGTCCGACCCTTGCTCCCAGAGAGAATCCGGGGTTACTACAAGAGGGACCTGTGGTAGAGAAAAAAATTGTTTTTGAAGATCTCTCTATTGCAGAGGTAGCGGCGCAAATTGAGAGTCGTTACCCTGTGCAGATCATTATTCCCTCTGCCGAATTGGCCAGCCGCAGAATTACAGGAATATTACCCAATGATAATTTAGAGGTCTTGATCAATGCCCTGCAGATCGCCACCGAATCGGTGAGTCAACAAAAGGGCTCAACCTTTGTTTTTACTCCTCAATAAACAATAAGCTGATATGAGAATCCATTATTTATTTAGCTGCTCCCTGTTAGTTGTCGCGATGGTGGCCGGTGCCACTACCACTCCTCAGTATCCGGGCTATCAGTCGCCCTCTTGGGCTATGGCAAAAACGTCCATACAACAACGAAGCGAGCCAGCGGGTAGTACCGTTCAGATCGTGACCCTGCTTAAACGACTCAACAAAGAGAAAGGTATTTATTTTTTGTTGGCCGATCCCTCGATTGCTCGATTGATGGTCAAAGAGCCAAATACCGAGCGACCAATTCAACAAGTAGTAGAAGATATTGCCTCCGAGGCAGGACTATCCTTTCGTAAGGTGGGCGATAACACTTTTGTGTTGCGTTTTATCAATAAGACTGAGCCTACTACCAATGCGGTAACTCCACAACCCGATGAGCAGCTCATCCGTCTGGAACAGTTGACGGCCGATGTATTTCCTATTAAGGGAAAAGTGTTCAATGCAAAGGACAATACACCGCTCGAAAATGTAAGCGTCAAGATCGTTGGAACTAAAAAAGGAACCGTAACTAGGGCCGATGGTACGTTCAGTCTTGAGGTGGAGAAAGGTCAGGTACTAGAATTCTCAAGTGTCAATTTTATTGCCAAGTCTATCAAGGTCAATGAAGCACGCGATATTCAGGTGTTTCTTACTGAATCTGAGAACAACTTAAGCGAGGTGATGGTTTTGGCCTACTCTAACCAAAAGCGCACCACATTTACCGGCTCTGCCGTAACGGTAAAAAATGCTACTATCGAAAGTGCACCCAATGCCTCTGTGCAAGAGAGTATCCAAGGAAATATTGCCGGTGTTCAATCTACTAATGGAAGTGGCCAACCAGGATCGGTGCCTAATATTCGTGTACGTGGTATTGGTTCCATCAATGCCAGCGCAACACCCCTCTATGTTATTGATGGTATTCCTGTGGTAAGTGGTGATATCTCCGGACTAAACTCCAATACTATTGCCGGTCTCAATGCCAATGATATCCAAACTATGACGGTCCTTAAAGATGCATCCGCCACATCGCTTTACGGATCGCGTGCTGCCAATGGGGTGGTGCTGATCACTACTAAGAGCGGTAAGCCCGGAAAGACCAAGGTCAACTTTACCGTACAGCGCGGATACAACAATAACACCATTCGCGACGAACAAAAAACGCTTACCACCGATGCCTACATTCAATACTATCGTGAAGGATGGGTCAATGCCGGTAACTCTCCTAACTCTTATGACTCTTTGTTAAGAGCCAACTCTATCGATCCTACCATCAACACCGATTGGTTCGATAAAGTACTGCGTCAGGGCAGCTATTCCCAATATAATATGAACGTGAGCGGTGGCAATGACAAGTCTACTTTTTTCATTTCGGGTAGTTATTACACTTCCGAGGCTCCCACCAAGGGCGTGGATTACGATAAGGCTACTTATCGTCTTAATCTTACTTCTCGGGTTACTAAACGTTGGAGTGTAAAAGGTGGATTTAGCGGTAGCTATCAGCGTTCCAGTAATTTCTTAGGGGGTAGTTTCTTTGCCAATCCCATTCGTGCCATGTATCGGTTGGCTCCCTGGTTACCGGTATATAAGTCTGATGGTGTAACTTATGAACTGGGCTACAATAGCGGCTACAATCCAGTGGCGGTAATCGAGACCACAAAAAGAAAGGCCAACACCTACAATATCGGGGCCAATGCCTCTACTACTTATCAGTTAATGGATGGACTTACTTACGAGGGAAGCTTTGCACTCGATTTTAACCATGCTTTTCGCTCGATCTTCTACGACCCCCGTGTTGGTAATGCCAACGTAGCAGTGGGCGGTTCCATAGAAAACTTTACGCAAGATATCACCAACTGGGTGGCTACCAATATTGTTCGTTACAAGAAAGAGTTCAAGGGCGATCATTCGGTAGAGGCCTTTGCGGGTTACGAAGCACAAAGCCGCAGTGATGTCGATTTGAGTATTATTGTTAATGGCATTGCACCGGGTACTACCACACCCGCCGGTGGGTCAAGCCCTGAGTTGACAACCGGAACCGGAACGGCCAATACCTTGGTCAGTAAATTCTTTAATGCCAACTACTCACTGGGCGATCGCTATTTTGTATCGGGTTCGGTGCGTGAGGATGCCTCCTCTCGATTTGCTCGCAACTTTCAATCGGCCGTATTCTGGTCGGTGGGTGCGGGATGGAATATTGCCAGTGAGCCCTTCTTTAAGGTGGCAGCCATTACCGAGTTGAAGCTTCGCGCCAGTTACGGCTACACCGGTAATCAGGGTATTGATAATTTTGAATCACAAGGTCTCTATAGCGCCGGTAGTGATTATAATTTTTCTTCTGGACTTACTCTTTCTCAATTAGCCAATGACAACCTTACCTGGGAAAAGAACATCCCCTTTAACGTTGGTCTGGATTTTGTTGCATTAAAGGGAAGATTCTCGGGTTCTTTGGAGTGGTATACGCGCACCAGCAGCGATCTGTTGGTTAGCCAGGCCATCCCCAGCACCAATGGTGTCACGAGCGTTACGGTCAACAGTGGTGCCATGAAGAATAGCGGGGTAGAGATAACACTTTCTGCTGTGCCCATCTCTCCTGCCAAGGCCCGTGGTTTTAAGTGGGTCACCGATCTAAACGTAACAGCATATAAGAACGAGATCACCCAAATCGATCCGGCCTTTTCAAATAACAGCAACTACTTTAGAAGGATCGGTCGTGACTACTATAGACATTTTCAAAGAGGCTATGCCGGGGTCAACCCACAAAACGGAGAGGCACTTTGGTATAATTCTACCGACAAGGAGTCTACTACCAATGTATTTACGACCGCATTGCCCCGTATTGAGTTTGGAAGTGCCATTCCCCGTTTTTATGGCGGATGGACCAACACTTTTACCTACCAGAACTTCAAACTCAATTTTCAGTTCTTTATCAACTGGGGTAATCAGATCTATGACGAGTACGGCTATTTACAAAAGACCGATGCCAATTTAGGATTCTCCGACCAAAGCAATGGGCTTAGTCGCTATGAGTTTCGTCGTCGCTGGACCACACCGGGTCAGATCACTGATGTTCCCAAGCCGGTATTTTTGGGTACGCAGTCTTCGGCGGGCAGCTATGAGAGCAGCCGTTTTCTTTACGACGGTAGCTATATCCGCTTAAGGGATATTAGTCTTTCTTATACTCTTCCAAAGACCTGGCTTGCCAAGGCCAAGGTAACATCGGCTCGCATGTACGTTAGAGGTCAAAACCTCTTTACTTATGTAAGAGATAAGCGCTTTAATACCGATCCCGAAGTTAGCATCGACGGGGTGATGTCTCAGCGTCCTCCCGTATTCAACACCCTGTTATTTGGAGTAGATTTTACCCTTTAAAATGTTTCATCGCTTAATCGATAAATTCAATTAGTATGCGTATCAAAAATTATTCATTGGCACTTGTCGCTCTTCTGACTTTGGTGTCCGTATCGTGTAAAAAGAGTTTCACCGATATCAGACCTCAGCAAAGCGTTTTTACCACCGATGTATTTTCGAGTCTTGGCACTGCACGGGCTGCCGTTAACGGGTTGTACTCTCAGATGCAATCGTATAGTTATTATGGCCGCGATGCCATGGTCATACCGGAGGTACTATCCGATAACGCTACGCGCAGTGTGCGTACCGGTAATCGCTACACGGGTATGAATACCATGACCCATACAGCCACCGATGCCAATGTGGGTCGCTTTTGGAATCAGCTTTACCGAGTGGTCATCAATTCGAATGCCATTATAGCGAACGAAGAAAAACTAAAGGGTATTGTAGCCCCATTAGAGCTTCCTGAGTTAACGCAATTGATCGGAGAGGCATACGCTGTTAGGGCGATGGTCTATTTCGACCTTGCCAAGTTCTTTTCTCGTCCCATCAATTTTACGGCTGATGGATCTCACCTTTGTGTTCCATTAGTATTGAATCCGGTTACTACGGTCGCAGACGTTACATACCCTACCCGCGCTACTACCAAGCAAGTGTACGACCAGATCGACAAAGATTTGGCCGCCGCTCTTGAGCGCTTGCCTTTAACGGGAAATGTGGTCGTTAATGGAGCGATCAATGCAACCTGGCAGAAGGTTCGCTTTAATCGCTTTACGGCCCTGGCGCTTAGATCTCGTGTTGCGGTGTATAAGTCCGATTGGCCCGTGGCCATAGCCGCTGCCACCGAAGTGATCAACTCGGGACGTTACAGCTTGTATAGTTTTGCGGGAATGCTGCAAGAGTTTAGAACGGTATCTAATGCCGAGTCTATTTTTGAAGTTGCCAACAACACCAACGATAATCCCGGTACTGATTCGTACGCTTACCTCTGCAGCCAACAAGGATATGGCGAAGTGTTGGGAACTCGTCAGTCTATGAATAGCCGCAGCACGGGTACCACCTTGTCTACTTTCAGAGGTTTGTACGAGGCCTATAGTGCCACCGATGTGAGAAGACAATTTGTTGAACTTGGAAATCGCAATTCATTGGGGGGAGAGGTAAATGTGCCTTTAGCGCTTAAGTATGTGAATATCTCGACCTATCTTGAAAACACCAAGGTCTTGCGTTTGGCAGAGATGTACCTTTCAAGAGCCGAAGCGCTTGCCAGACAAGCCGCTCTAGCGGGCGATCAAGCTGCTTTAAATAGTTCGGTAGCCGATCTTAATTTGCTCAGAGCCCGTCGTGATACCGCCACGGGTAGCCGTCCTCTGGTGGTGAGCGTTCTTGCTACTCCTCCCGTTGGTCAAATTAGTGTAACGGCTTACCTAGATACGATCATGTTGGAGCGAAGAAGAGAATTTGCTCTAGAGGGTCAACGCCTCTTCGATTTAAACCGCACACGCACTAATTATGTAAAGATCAGTAGTGCCGGCAACGCGGTCTCCCGTTTAATTGATTATAATGCGACCACCAGTAGTTTTTATAATCGTACCATTTTACCACTACCAGTGGGAGAGGTACAAGCCAATACCAACCTGGTGCAAAACCCCGGTTTCTAATTTGATTGACATAATTTTTTTCTTTACGTGCAACACTGGCATCAACATATAAATAAGCATAAGCAACTCTTTTCTCAGCACTACACCCATTTTCTGACAGGGTTAATGCTTGTGTGCGGAGGAGTTTTATTTTCTGTTATCGCCTTGGCTCAGGTGCCTGCTCTTCAAAAAGGAAAACAATCCTTTTTATTGTCGGCTGCTAATTTGCGGATGCCGGGACCGGTCACAGTATGGATGTATAGTCCTACCGATAGACCCGATACACTTCCGGTGGTGATCATGCTGCATGGGGCAGAGCGTAATGCATCGGCTTATACCGATCAGTGGGCTGCTGTGGCCGATCTCTATCAGTTAGTGGTCATTGCCCCCACTTTCGATAAAGAGAACTTTAAGGGAAGCGACCGCTATAATTTGGGTAATGTATGGAACGAAAAAGCTGAGCGCTTTACCGCTGTTCAAGAGTGGACCTATTCGGTAATTGAGCCACTTTTCGATCAGTTTGTCAAGCAAATTGGTAGTGGACAACGGTACTATTATTTATCAGGACATTCGGCCGGGGCACAGTTCGTACATCGATTCTTATATTTTATTCCCGATAATCGGGCCGCCAAGGTTTTTATTGCCAATGCCGGATGGTATACACTACCTGACCTACAACAAAATTACCCTTTCGGGATAAAGAACATACCTCGTATCGATCAACACCTTAATAAATTTTTTGCCAAGCCACTGCTGTTGGCATTGGGAGAGGCCGATACCGACACCACCAGCGCCAATTTTCAAAAAGGAGAACCTTATAATTTGCAGGGGGCTAATCGTTTTGAAAGGGGAAAGAATTTTTTTAAGGTCGCACAGGCGGCCGCTTCTAGCTCAAGCTCTCCATTTAACTGGACGCTAGTTACCCTTCCGGGCGTGGCGCATTCCAATGCCGAAACGGCCAAACAAGCCGGGGCTTTCTTTCGATCGGTACATTATCCTAACTCAACCATAAAATAATTACTAACCTTCATTGTACAACCCACCGTTATGAACCTTCGAACCAACTTACTTCGCTTTGTGTCCATCAGTATTGTCTTGTGTATGACCACCGCCGCTACGCTAAATGCGCAGACCATTATTTTTTCTGAAAACATGGGGGTGCCCGCTGCCACCACTCTTGTTAATGCGTATACCGGATGGCAAAATGCCGGGTCTCTCATTTTCTCCAATGGAGAGCAAGCGGCAACAGCCGATGTGAGAACGACCAATGCCTCTACTGGTTATACCAATGCATCGGGTGGTGGTAATATTTTTTATACCGGTGCTTCCGCTACCAATGCAGGGGGTTTTTCCATTGAGAGCATCAATGCTGCTTCTTTTAGAAATATGACGCTTGATTTCGCATATAGAAAAGAAAACGCAACCGCTTTTCCTAACTTTTCAGTTGATTACTGGAATGGTACGGCCTGGGTCAATTTGGGAAACACCTCTGCTGCTCTTTTTAACGAAGCTGCCACCGCTGCCGTAGGGTGGTATCCTGCTAAGACAATATCGCTGCCTGCCGCAGCGCAGATCAATGGTTTAAAATTTCGTTTTGTTCGCAATACCGGCGGTACTGTAACAATACGGGTCGATGATGTGGTTCTTTCCGGCACTCCTGCCGTGGTGGGAAGCTGTGGAACCAATGTTTCGGTCAGCAGCAGCGTGACGGCCTCTTGCGGACCCACTGCTGTAAATTTGAGTGTTGTCAGCGGTCCATTATTGCCCGGTGCCAGCTGGGTCTGGTATAGCGGTAGTTGTGGTGGTACCCGTGTTGGTACCGGCGCCACTATTACAGGAGTGCCGGTTAATGCAACCACCAACTTTTTTGTACGATCAGAAGGCGCTACTTGCGGTGCCACACGCCCTTGTGAAACCGTTACCGTTACGGTTACTCCTATTCCGGTAATGAGTGTAGAGGTTTTGGGCGATACCAGTTTGATACCCGGTAAGACCACCACGCTTATTGCCACTGCCACACCTGCCTCAACGGGACTGGTGTACACATGGAGAAAGGACGGAGTACTGGTCAATGGTGCAACAAGTTCTTCATTGACCATTGGCATCGATGATCTGGGTAGTTATACAGTAAGTGCCCTTACTGCCAGTGGTTGCTCTGCCACTTCGCCTGCACGCAGAATCGCTGCTGCGGCCTCTGAGCAAGCCTGGATTAGCCCTAGTCCGACCACAGGACCTTTTAAAGTTCGTTATTACAGCCGTGCTACGGCCTTTAACTTTCAACGCATCCTTTACATCTATGACCAGCAAGGTCGACTTGTCTATAGCAGAAATTATCCGATTACGGGTCCTTACAGCAGTATGGATGTAGACTTTTCGGGTATGAGCAAGGGAACCTATTATGTGTTTATTGGAAAAACGGTCGGAGAACGTATTGCCGTCGGAAAGCTGATCGTGCAGTAAAGTGGCGGGTGCGCCGCTTATCTTTGTGGGCTCCTATGCCCCGTAAGTCACTTTCTAAAAATGATCCCCCTGTAGTGGATGCTGCCTCTATAGTAGTGTCAGGTGCGCGGGAGCATAATCTCAAGAATCTTGATATCAGTATCCCCAAGAATCAATTGGTGGTTATTACCGGTATTAGCGGATCGGGCAAATCGTCTTTGGCCTTCGATACCCTCTACGCCGAGGGTCAGCGACGTTATATGGAAACCTTTGGCGCCTATGCCCGGCAATTTATGGGCGATATGGAACGGCCCGATGTGGATCGTATTACGGGTCTATCTCCCGTTATTGCCATAGAGCAAAAGACCACTAATAAGAACCCAAGGTCAACAGTGGGCACTGTTACCGAAGTGTATGATTTTTTGCGACTGTTATTTGCCCGAGCAGGACAGGCATTCTCTTACGAGACAGGAAAACCAATGGTAAAGTGGAGCGAAGAGGAGATCGTATACAATATTTTTTCTACTTGTTTACATAATAAGATCAGTGTGCTGGCTCCACTGGTGCGCGGTCGCAAGGGACATTACCGCGAACTGTTCGAAGAATGGCGTAAAAGAGGATTTGTAAAAGTGAGGGTCGATGGCGAGATCAAGGAGATGACCGCTCGCATGCAGTTGGATCGTTATGTGATACACGATATTGAACTGGTGGTAGATCGTTTAGAGGTTAGCTCCGATCTGCAGCCCCGGTTGAGTGCCAGTGTGCAACAGGCCCTCAAGTTGGGTAAGGGTTTATTGTTCGTATTGACAGAGCAGGGTAAACTAATTCAATATTCCCGTCAATTGATGTGCGAAGATACTGGTGTCAGTTACGAGGAGCCCTCGCCCAATGCCTTTTCTTTTAACTCCCCGTACGGGGCTTGCCCAACCTGCAAGGGTCTTGGTGTGCAACACAGCGTTAGTCTAGAAAGACTCATGCCCGATACTACGCTCTCTATCAGCGAGGGGGGGATTGCCCCATTGGGAGAGGCCAGAGACGCTTGGATCTACAAGCAAGCTCAAGAATGGGCTCGTCAACATAAGATCTCTTTTCAAAAGCCCTTACACGATCTGTCCAAACAGCAACTCAATATACTGTTGTACGGAAACAGCGAAGGAACCATTGCCGATATAGATTTTGCCGATACCAAGTTCGATCCTTCGGCCCCTTTCGAGGGAGTGGTCAATCTATTGCTTCGCTGGTATGCCAACCCGTACAGCGATTCCATTCGGGAGTGGGCCGAAGATTTTATGGAGGTGCAACCCTGCGCGGCCTGCGAGGGTACCCGATTAAAAAAAGAGAGTCGTTGGTTTCGGATCAATGGAAGAAACATAGCCGAGCTCAGCAATATGAACCTCGATAATCTGGCGGCCTGGTTCGATGGCATCGAGTTGATGCTCGATAAAAAACAAAGGGCTATTGCCAACGATGTATTAAAAGAGATCAGAGAGCGATTGCAATTTCTTCTGAATGTGGGATTGGGATATCTCACGCTCAACCGAGGTACGCGTACGTTAAGTGGCGGAGAGTCGCAGCGAATTAGATTGGCAACGCAGATAGGTAGTCAGTTGCAAGGCATCACTTATATATTGGACGAACCATCTATTGGACTTCACCAGCGCGATAACCAGCGACTCATTGCCGCGCTACAACAGCTGCGCGATATTGGTAATAGTATTTTGGTGGTGGAGCACGACAAGGACATTATGTTATCGGCCGACTATCTGATCGATATTGGTCCTAAAGCAGGAATACAGGGGGGAAAGATCGTGGCACAAGGAACACCCGCTCAGGTAAAAAAGCTAAAGACCCTTACTGCCGGTTATTTAAATGGACACTACCGGTTGCCACTGCCCGCATCTCGCAGAAAAGGATCGGGCAAGTCATTGGTGCTGCAAGGGGCATCGGGAAATAATCTACAACAAGTAAATGCCCATTTTCCATTGGGAACCTTTATTGTGGTAACCGGCGTTAGCGGATCGGGTAAATCGACCCTGATCAACGAAACCCTGTATCCAATTCTCTCTCAACATGCCTATGGCTCAAGACAACAACCTCTTGGCTACCATACGGTAAAGGGGCTTGAGCATATCGATAAAGTGATCGAGATCGATCAGGCTCCTATTGGTCGTACGCCTCGGAGCAATCCGGCTACCTACTGCGGATTTTTTGCCGATATCCGCACTTTGTTCGCATCGCTTCCGGAAAGTAAAGTGAGAGGATACGGAGCCGGTCGCTTTTCTTTTAATGTGAAGACAGGCCGTTGTGCCGATTGCGAGGGAGGGGGCATGAAGGTGATCGAGATGAA
>JBJTWT010000012.1:0-11192 GCA_046081865.1 Sphingomonadales bacterium | reverse complement strand
ATAATTAAAAATCCTCCCCCGGCTCCTACCAGTCCTGTAAGTAGCCCTACTAGGGCACCCTCTAATACAATTAGAGGGTAGTTGTAGGAGAGTACCCCATCTGAAATCTCTGTATTACTTTTTTTGTCTCTGATCATTGATACCGAGGCAGCTACCATCAACACAGCAAATAAGATCATCAGCAATACGCTTTTGGTGAGCACCCAATCGCCAAACTGCAAAATGTTGGTAGGAATGTTGGGTACTATCATTTTTCGTGTTAGGAATACAGCCGCAATCGAAGGTGCTCCAAAGATGAGTGCTGTTCTTACATCTACCAGTCCCTCTTTGTATTTAGGGTACACACCTACCGCGCTGGTAAAGCCTACTATGAAAAGAGAATAAGCGGTGGCCAGCACGGGTTCTACACCTAGCAGATAGACAAGGACAGGAACGGTTAGTATAGATCCTCCGCCTCCGATAAGACCGAGCGAAAGTCCTATCAGTAAAGAGGCGAGAAGCCCCAGCACCGTCAATAGATCAAAGGGTATAAGTAATAAAGACATTAGCTATTGTTTTGGTAACACCAGCTCCATTTGCGAACTGCGGCTGCCTTTTATCAAGAGATGCGTATGCTCAAATTGTTGTTGCTCTAGCCATTGCCCGGCGGCTATCGCATTCTCGAAACGAAGAAAGGGATGCTCGATCTTATGAAAATCTCCTCCCACCAGGGCCACGTTCTCCCATGGGTATTGTGCAATTAGTGCTGCGATTAAGCGATGCTCGGCAAGACTCTCGTTGCCCAATTCGGCCATGGCACCGAGTAACAACACTTTTTTATTGGCTTGTAGACGAGCAAAATTTTCGATGGCAGCGCGCATACTGCTGGGGTTGGCATTGTAAGCATCGAGTATGATAGTGTTTGATCCCGCTTGTAGTAATTGAGAACGACTATTCGATGGTGCATACGCTTCGATGGCCGCGGCGATCTTATGCAGCGGTACTTCAAAGTGACTGCCTACGGCTACGGCCAACATTACGTTGGCAAAATTGTAATCGCCGACCAGTTGGGTCTTAAGAATATAATTTTCGTTGATGGCCCCGCTCGGGGTTTGCATCAATCTTACTTGTAAAAAAGGATTGGTAGAAGTTAAGTGCTGTTCTTTCGAGTCATTGCCCTGTACGATCTCTCCCCGGTAATCGGCCTCGTGGCTGCCATACGTAACACAAGTAGAAATGCCATGACTCATACCTCGCAGGTAATCGTAATCCCACATCACAAATGCTGTGCCCTGGTGACTGCGCATAAAATCAAATAACTCGCCCTTTCCTTTTTTTACGCCCTCTACACCGCCGAACCCTTCTAAATGCGCCTTACCGCAATTGGTAATGATGCCATGCGTGGGCAGTACATATTGGCAATATCCGGCAATCTCTTGTTGATGATTGGCGCCCATCTCTATTACCGCCATCTCTGCATCAGCGCCCACCCGCAACAGCGTAAGTGGAATGCCGATATGATTATTGAGATTGCCTTGGGTAGTGTACGTTTTAAATTGAGTAGATAGTACGGCGTGCACCAACTCTTTAGAAGTGGTCTTACCATTGCTCCCGGTAATGGCAATAAAGGGGATCTTGAATTGTTGCCTATGGTAAAGCGCTAGTTGTTGCAAGGTCTGCAACACATTTTCTACTACTATGGTTCTTTCATCGATATAGACAGCAGGATCGTCAATAATGACCGCTGCGGCTCCGGCAGCCAATGCTTGCGCAGCGAACGCATTGCCATCAAAGCGATCGCCTTTGAGCGCAAAGAAAAGATCACCGGCTTGTAGTTGGCGGGTATCGGTTTGTATCCGGGGGTACTTTAAATAAACTTGATACAGCTCGGTAATAGACATAGTGCAAATGTAAACAGCTCAACATAAAAAAACCCTCCGGCTGGGGAGGGTTTAAAACTATCTTTCTATTAATTATCGTTTTTGACGACGAGTCGGGAAGAACAAACCGGTTTTTCTTTTGGGTCCCATTTCGGGGCTACCCAAACGGTTCATGGCACAGCGAAAACCAATGGTGGCCGACGACTGATCATCTTCGAGATGACGACGGGTACCGGGGCTGAGCCAATAGGCACGATCGTTCCAGCTGCCTCCCTTATAAACTTTGGAGAGAAGCGGATCGATAAGGGTAGAGACACCATATCCATAGCTGGCAGCAGAGAGTGAGTCGCCATCTAGGAAATCGGCCACATTACCACGCTGGTAGTTTCTTCTATTACGGGCATCGGCCTCGGTTACCTCCAACATTTTTACACGACCTAAGCTGTCACGTTCATAGCGACTGGTAGGATCGAGTGTGGTAGAATCGGCCACGTACAACTTCATGAATTTATTTCCTCTGAAGGGGGCTGGCTGATCGTCAAAGTCCAAACTGGATAATGGTCGGTAGGTATCTTCTACCCACTCGCTTACATTGCCGGCCATGTTATAAAGGCCAAATCCATTAGGAAAAAATGATTCTACCGGAGCGGTATAAAAAGCACGGTCGTTCAATCCTCCGGCAACCCCGGCATTGTCTCCCGAGCCACGTTTAAAGTTGGCAAAGAATTGTCCTTGCAAACTTCCTTTTCTGTTTTCGCGAAGACCATTTACATTCTGTGCCCAGGGATAGATCTGTTTGTTAGATTGTAATTCTTCTCCACGCTTGCCTTCTTTAATGCTGCGGCGAGGATTCTGTGCTATTAAGCCATAGGCAGCGTATTCCCACTCGGCTTCGAATGGAAGTCGATACTCAGGACCTACAAAACCCGATTCAACAGAAGGAAGACTGGGTGCTTTTCCTTTGCTGGGTTTCATGGCCTTACCGGGAGGAGCGGTATACAATCCCAATAAATAAGAACGGGTATTGAAATTGTTATCTCCTTGTTGAGCGCCGGGTTTTAGATTGTTTTTGTTGATGTATCCTTTGTCGACAAGGGTTTTCTCGTTGTAGCGATCGGTTCTCCATAGACAAAAATCCTTGGCCTGCTTCCAACTCACTCCCACCACTGGATACATATTAAAGGATGGATGGCGAAAATACAATTCGACAGAGGGCTCGTTATAACTCAACTCGCTTCTCCAAACAAGCGTATCGGGAAGAGCGGCTTGTACGATTTTGAGATTCTCTGGGTCAGAGGGATCGAAAATTTTGGCTATCCAAAACACGTATTCACGGTAATGCACGTTGGCCACCTCGGTGCGATCAATATAGAAAGAGGGCACAGAGACACGGCGGGGAATATTGTTCCATTCGCCCATTACATCTTCTTCGGTTTGGCCCATGGTATAGGTACCGCCCTCTACGAACACAAGACCGGGTCCATTGGCCTGGTCTTTGTTGTTAGACACTTGAAAGCCACCTTTTTCATTGTAGTTCCAACCGGTTACAGATGATTTGGGAGATTTTTTTGCAAAAATTCCTTTGCCTTTGCAGGAGCTGAGCAGGGCAAGAGAGCCCAGTAGCAGCAGGAAAGGACTAAAACGCAGAGTGTTAACCATAATTCGATCAATTGGCCCTTTAACGGGAGTCACAGATAAACGCACCCAACGGCTGGTTATTGCCCTAGAGCAACGGCCACCAAAAGGGGAGATGCGAATTTAAGTAGTTTGACTCAAATCGGGCATCGATAATCAATTATTTTAACATAATTCAAAGTGTTTAAAATCAAGCAATTAGGGTGGACCTTGTTTTTTTTCGAATTTTTTTAAAAAAAAGCCAAATTTTAACAATAAAGTAGCATTTGATGCGTTTATCCCTCATTGCGGGTCTTCAGACTTTTCTGATATCTGTAAGGTTCGAAAGCGTCCCCAAATCGGTTGATTTCCAGGTACTGAAAAAAAATTGCTTTTGAGATGCTTTTTAATCAAAAACGCTATATTTACACCATTATTAAAAATTTTGTAATGAGACCAACTTCACTAAAACTAACTGCTGGCATCTTGCTTTTCTGTGGTTTAACTGCTACTGTAAATGCACAGACCAATCCAATCAACGTTGTAACGACTTCTGTCCCTTTCCTTCGTATTGCTCCTGATGCCCGCTCGGGTGCCATGGGTGAAATGGGGGTGGCTACCTCTCCTGATGCATATGCAGGCATTTGGAACGTCGCTAAAGTAGCTTTCAATCAAAAGAATGCCGGTATCGCCGCAACTTACACTCCCTGGATGAAAGATCTGGTAAATGATGTGTATCTGGCTTCTGCCACCGGTTTCTTTAAGGTAGACGACAACCAGGCACTTAGCGCAACCGTTCGTTATTTCAGCTTGGGCAATATCCAATTCACTGACTTTACCGGTGCTGCACTCGGTACTGAGCATCGCCCTCGCGAGTTCGGTGTAGACCTGGGCTACTCTCGCAAACTCAATAACAAAAGTGGTGTAGGGGTTACTTTAAAATTCATCAACTCTGACCTCACGGGTGGTCTTACAAACGGAAGTACCACTTACAAAGCCGGTTCTTCTGTTGCTGCCGACCTGGCCTACTACCATGATGGTAAGAAAAATGGCAATGGTTGGGCTTGGGGAGCTGTGCTCTCTAACCTGGGTGCTAAGATCTCTTATACTAACAATGCCGATGCTAAAGACTTTATTCCAGCTAACCTCGGTTTGGGTGCTACATACACAAAAAAATATGCCAGCAACAACACCTTTACTTTCGGTGCTGAACTTAATAAATTATTGGTTCCCACTCCTCCCGGCGCAGGCGCTACCGCTGCTGATCTGGCCGAGTACAGAAGCAAAAGTGTAGTAGGAAGCTGGTTCAGTTCGTTGGGTGATGCACCCGGTGGATTTGCCGAAGAGGTAAGAGAAGTTACCTTGGGTGCCGGTGCTGAGTGGTGGTACAACAACCAATTCGCATTGCGTGCCGGTTACTTCTATGAGAACAAAACTAAAGGAGATCGACGTTACTTCACTACTGGTCTTGGTGTACGTTACGATGTATTCAATTTCAACTTTGCTTACCTGATCCCTTCTGGAAGTGGTGTTAATCGCAACCCTCTTTCTAACACGCTTCGCTTTACCGTAGCGTTCGATCTGGGTGCAAAAAAATAATATAGCGTTTGATCTTTTTACAAAGGCTCCGTTAATACCGGGGCCTTTTTGTTTATTTGCAAAAAACCAGGCCTATGTCATTTAGGATCGGATCGGGAGTTGATTTTCACCAGTTGGTGGAGGGTCGTGAACTATGGATCGGAGGGGTTTGTATTCCTCATCATAAAGGGGCTTTAGGACATAGCGATGCGGATGTGCTGTTGCATGCCATCTGTGATGCACTTTTGGGTGCACTTTCATTGGGAGATATTGGAATACATTTTCCCAACACAGACCCCGCTTTTAAAAATATAGACAGCAAGGTACTGATTGCTAAATGTTACGAACTGATCGCTCAAAAGGGGTACTGCGTAGTCAATATCGATAGCACCCTTTGCTTGGAAGCTCCCAAGATCAAACCCCATGTGGCTGCCATGCGGTCGGTTATTGCGGGTATTTTGCAAATAAAGGCGGAGGATGTTTCGGTAAAGGCCACCACCACCGAAAAAATGGGTTTTGCGGGTAGAGAAGAAGGATTAATGGCTTATGCTACTGTTTTGCTTCAAAAAATATGAGTGAGCGCTGCTTATCTTTGTAAAGTGTCTGTTATACCAGTAAAGATCATCAACCGCTCTGCCAATGCGCTGCCATTGTATGCCACCGAAGGAGCTTCGGGTATGGATGTGAGGGCTCACTTGAGCGAGCCGGTCAGTTTGGCTCCGTTTGAACGAAAACTAATTCCCACCGGTCTTTTTGTGGAGATCCCTTTAGGGTTTGAGATCCAGGTGCGCCCTCGAAGTGGGTTGGCCCTTAAACAGGGTATTACCTGTCTCAACAGCCCTGGCACGATCGATGCCGATTACCGGGGAGAGATCGGGGTAATTCTGATCAATTTGTCAGGTCAAGATCAGCTAATTGCGCCCGGAGACAGGATTGCTCAATTGGTATTGCAACAAGTGCAACGTGTGGAATGGAATAGTACATCTGAACTCTCTGACACCACAAGAAGTCTGGGAGGATTCGGTCACACCGGCATACAATAACCCTCATGTCTATTCGCCAACTTACCTTTTTTGCCCTGGTCTTGTTGCTTTGTTCTTGCAGGGCTACCAAGACCATCCAAACGGCAATAGTAAAAAAAGATAGTGTAGTAGTCGCGATGGATGTAACGATGGAGCAAGCGCGGCTCGATAGCATTAGTTTTATACAAGAGCAATATCGACAAATGGTCTCTAATCGTATTAGATGTGGGTCATTTAGCGGAAAAATGGATATTGATTATGTTGATGGTGATGGAAAGAAAACAAATGCTAATGGCCAGATTCGTATTCTAAGCGATAGTATCGTTTGGGCCTCAATTACCTTCCCAGATTACCTAGGAATAGAGGGAGTACGTGCGCTTATTACCCGTGATTCAGTACGCTTGATCAACAAAAGGGATAAAGTGTATTTGGTGCGTAGCATTGCTTATTTGCGTGAATTGACTGGTCTCCCCCTCGACCTGAGCTCTTTGCAAGATCTATTTCTTGGTAACCCTCTATTTTTTGATTCTACTCTCTCAGCGTATAGCCAGGCTCCCGGAAGTATTTTGCTACGCGGAACCAATACTTTCTTTACGGTACTGTTTACCATAGGAGAGACCGATAAGTTGCTTCAAAGTGCCAAGTTCGATGATCTCGACCAGGTCCGTAACCGAAATAGCCTCTTGCAGTATAATGAGTACGAGAATAAGGCAGGATTCCCCTTTTCACTTAGACGCAACATTGCCGTTTCCGAGAAAAAGAAGCTCAATGTAGAGATCCGTTACAAACAGTATGCTTTTAATGAAACGTTAAGTTTTCCCTTTAGTGTGCCTAAAAATTATCGTCGCGATTGAGCAATAAAATTTATTTTGCAGGTATCCGTTATCACTATTTCATGCACCGATCTCTGCCTTTGATATTTTTATTATTGTTGGGGCTTGCCTTCTTTGCTGGGGCGCAACCTCCTGCCGATAAGTCGGCCATGGAAAAAGAGCGCCAGCAGATTCAAAAGGAATTAAAGGAGATGCAACAACTTTACGAATCGGTAAAGGGTCAAAAAAAGAAAACGCTTAGTCAGCTCAACGTTCTAAATCGTAATATTTCCTTACAGGAGCGCTATATCGGAACTATCAACCGAGAGATCAGAACCATCGATGATGATATCTATTTGAGCGAGCTCGAGATCTATCGTCTCAATAAGCAACTCGATACCCTTCGGATTCAATATGCTCGTTCGATCGCCTATGCCTACAAGAACAGAAGTAATTACGACTACGTCAACTTTATTTTTTCGGCCAGCAGTTTCAATGATGCCATCAAACGGGTCTCTTATCTAAAAAGCTACCGAGACTACCGCGAGAAGCAAGTGGCGAACATCTACCGCACGCAAGAGTTGATCGGACAACGAAAAAAGCAGCAGTTGGTTAGAAAAGATCAAAAGAACGAGGCCCTCGAAAGACAAACTAAGCAGGTACAAGAGTTAGCGATACAAAAGAAAGAGAAAAGCGAAGTGATAAATCAGCTCAAGAGTCGTGAACGAGAATTGGAGCGTCAGATCGCCTCTAAAAAGAAACGCGACCGCGATTTGCAAAATGCGGTATTGGCAATTGTTCGTCGCGAAATTGAATTGGCCAAAAAAGAGGCCGAAGAGCGAAAAAAAGCTACTGCCGCCGCTGCCAATGCCACCTCCACCGGTGCCGCTACTACGGCTTCCACTTCTGCTGCCACCAAGCCCGCGACCACCTCTGGAAGCACTGATGTTGCTTCCACTTCAAAGCGTAACGATCCGGTCAAACGCCCGGAGAGTTATCTAGATCTCAATGCCAGCGACGTTGCCCTTAACAGCAGCTTTGAGTCTAATCGCTATAAGATTCCCTGGCCGGTCGACAATGGCATTGTGGTACTAAAGTTTGGAGATAACAAGATCGAGAATACCTTACTCACCATCGATAACCCCGGCATTACCATTGCCACGCCTTCGGTGGGCGCTAATGTAAAAGCGGTATTTAACGGAGAGGTGCGCGGTGTCTATAATCTGGGCGACGGTATGGCGGTGACGATCCGACACGGAAAATATTTTTCTACCTATAGCAATCTCACGGGTGTAAGCGTAGAAAAGGGTAGTATGGTCAAGACCGGTCAAGTGATCGGTAAGGCCGGCCGCGATGATGAAGGAACAGGTGGGCAGATCGATTTTATTTTGACCATAGAAGCTCGCAAGATCGATCCTCAAGCTTGGTTGCGCAGATAAATTGTGGTATCAATTAGTTTTTGCGAAGAAATCTCTCGTAAAGGGCCTCATAGGTGGGAATCACCGCATGAATATCAAATTGTAAGGCCTGCTCGTACGCCCTTTTTCTAAAGGCGTTCAGGAGCGTCTCATCTTTTAAAAGACGAAGTGCATAGCCGCTCATAGTGGCTACATCGCCCACCGGGCTTAAGTAACCTGTTTGCTCGTGAATATTGATCTCGGATAACCCCCCGGCATTGCTTGAAATGACCGGAACTCCCGCAGCCATGGCTTCGAGCGCTGCCAGCCCAAAACTCTCGTATTCGGAGGTCAGTAAAAAGATATCGGCGATCGCCAAGATATCTTCCATTTGCTCTTGCTTTCCTACAAAGAGAATATCGTTACAAACACCCAGCTCGCGACTTAGCTCTTCGGCAGTGCTGCGCTCAGGTCCGTCCCCTACAAATAATAATTTGGTGGGCACTTCTTTTTTTACGTTAGCAAAGATGCGCACCACATCCGTCACCCTTTTGATCTTTCTAAAGTTAGAGGCATGCAGCAAGAGCTTCTCTCCATTCGGGGCAATGGCTTTGCGAAAGGCATCGATGGGCTTACGGCTAAATCGGGTTACGTCTACAAAATTTCGAATCACCTCAATTTCTTTGGTGATGGCAAAGTAGCGATAGGTTTCTTCGCGCAGGTTTTGTGATACGGCCGTAATGGCATCACTTTCGTTGATCGAAAAGGTTACCACGGGCGCATAGGTCTTATCGCGTCCTACCAGTGTAATATCGGTTCCATGCAAGGTGGTGATGATAGGGATATGAATACCCTCTTTGGCAAGGATCTGTTTGGCCATATAAGCAGCCGATGCATGCGGAATGGCATAGTGAACGTGTAAGAGATCTAGCTGACGATTTTTGATCACATCGACCATGGTGCTTGCCAGGGCTGTCTCGTAGGGAGGAAAATCGAATAAAGGATAGGTGGGTACCTGTACCTCGTGGTAAATAATTTTTGGATCAAATCGGTCTAACCGTACCGGTTGTTGATAGGTAATGAAATGTACCTCATGGTTTTTTTGTGCCAGGGCCTTACCTAGCTCGGTGGCCAGCACTCCTGACCCCCCAAATGTTGGATAACAAACGATACCGATCTTCATATTAAAGACAATTTACAAAGGTAGCTTTTTAGTGAAAGGGGGCGACTAAATTTATTATCTTCAAATTATGATAACACCTCTGTTCTTCCGGCTTTTCCGGATCCGCTTGCTGCTGTTGTTGGCGGCTATTGGCACCTTATCGGTAGCCAACTTGGCGGCCCAACCTAGTGATTCTGTATTTATAAGAAAATTGGCCGATGAGATCTTGTTACGCTCTACGGCGTACGAGAACCTAAGAGTACTGACCAAACAGATCGGTCCCAGACTTGCCGGATCTTTAGGTATGGTCAAGGCCGAGCAGTGGGGAGCGGGTGCCATGCAACGGGCCGGAGCGGATAGCACCTGGTTGCAACAGTGCCTGGTTCCGCATTGGGTACGGGGCGGTCAAGACAAGGCCCGTGCGCTGGTCAATGGAAAAAATATATCCCTCGATGTGGTGGCCCTGGGAAATTCTATCGGAACGGGTACTACCGAGTTGCTGGCACCTGTAATGGAAGTGCGTTCATTCGAAGAATTGCAACAACGAGGTCAAGAGGCAAAGGGAAAGATCGTTTTTTATAATTATCCTTTTAACGCCACTTTGGTACGCACCTTTCAGGCCTATGGAGATGCCAATAAGTTTCGCGGTCAAGGGCCCTCGCAAGCGGCCCGATACGGAGCACTGGGAGTCGTTGTAAGAAGTATGAGCCATAGCACCGATAATCATCCGCATACCGGATCGACTCGCTATGATAGTTTGTACAATAAAATTCCTGCAGTGGCCATTGGTTTGCAAGATGCCGATCGTCTCTCGAATTGGATAGCAGCAGGCTCTGTACAGGTCGGACTTAACACACTGGGTCATTTTTTACCCGATACCATTGGGCATAATGTAATTGGAGAACTTAGAGGAACGCTATACCCTAACGAGATCATAACGGTGGGCGGGCACTTGGATAGTTGGGATAATTGCGAAGGAGCGCACGATGATGGCGCAGGCTGTGTACAGACCATCGAGATCTTGCGCGCCTTTAAAGCACTGAGCTATGCACCACAGCGCACCATTCGTTTCGTCCTATTTGCCAATGAAGAAAACGGATTGCGAGGCGGTACTAAGTATGCCGAAGAGGCCAAGCAAAGGGGAGAGAAGCATGTATTTGCGCTCGAATCGGATGCCGGTGGGTTTACGCCCCGCGCTTTTGGTTTTACGGTATCGGAAGCGCAGTTTCAAAAGATCATGCAGTGGCAACCCTTGATCGCCCCCTATGGATGTTCCGAATTTAGTAAAGGAGGAGGCGGTGCGGATATTGGTCCTCTTAATCGGCTATTCAATACGCCGGTGGCAGGACTGCAACCCGATTCTCAACGTTATTTCGATTATCACCATGCTCGCAGCGATGTCTTCGAAGCCGTCAATAAGCGCGAGTTGGAGTTGGGTGCGGTCAATATGGCAGCCCTGCTGTACCTGATAGATCGGTATGGGTTATGATCTGTAAGCGGGTTCTAATGGTGAGGCCCTTTGCCTTTGGTTACAACCCGCAAACGGCGGTCAATAATCTTTTTCAGCTAAAGACGACCAGCGAGGCGATTGCCAAAAAAGCTTTGCACGAATTTGATGCACTAGTTACCATTTTACAAACAAAAGGGGTAGAGGTTCATGTGGTGCAGGATACGCAAGATCCACCAACCCCAGATGCCCTCTTTCCTAACAACTGGATCTCTTTTCACGAAACAGATGAGTTCTTTTT
>JBJTWT010000011.1:0-31525 GCA_046081865.1 Sphingomonadales bacterium | reverse complement strand
CAGCAAGCGGTCAACAACACCGGTTGGCGCCTCGATGCGGAATTTCAGGGAATGCAGATTATCCAGATCATAACTCCTACCAAGAGCTGGTCACAAATGCCTTTTGCCGGCAAAACAGAGCTGGAACCTACCAGCGAAGATGAGCACAAACAGCAGGTAGATCAACTGGATATTCAAAATGAATTTGTAGATTGGAAAGCTAAGGGATCTTCAGTTGAGCTGCTAGGCAAAGACGAAGAAGATGGAAACGAGTATTATAAGGTGCGTTTGACCACTAAGAGCCAAAACCAGACTGTCTATTATATCGATGTAAAGAGTTACCTGATCTATAAATCTGTTTCAACCTCCAAGATGCAGGGACAAGAGATGGAAGTCACCACAAAACTCCTAGACTACAAAGAACTTCCCATTGGAGTTAAAATCGCTCACAAAACTGACCAAATGGGCCAGGTACTGGTGTTCGAAAAGATCGATGTGAACGCGACGATCGATACGAAGATCTTTGCCGGTAAGTAATTTTTGCAACCCTAAATGCTGCTACTATGCTGAAGTATTTTTTTCGGCCTGTCTTTACTATGGCCCTACTGCTATGCGTACATCTCGTTATGGATGCGCAAGAAAATAAAACAGAGCTCAACTCATCTTATTTTCAGTCTATGGCGGCCCGCAACCTGGGCCCGTCTTCTATGAGTGGGCGCATCACCTCGCTTGCGGGAACAACGGTAGACAACCAGATCAATTTGTATGTGGGAACGGCCGGTGGAGGCATTTGGAAAAGTCTCAATGGCGGAATCACCTTTATTCCCGTATTCGATAAATACTGTCAATCGATCGGTGCTTTGGCAATTGACCCCACTGCCGCTAAAACCATTTATGCGGCCACGGGAGAGAGTAATATGCGCAACTCCGTTTCCATTGGAGATGGAATATACAAAACCACCGATGCGGGCGCTAATTGGCAAAAGATCGGACTGGATAGCACCGAGCACATCAGTAAGATCTGGATCGATCCAAAAAATACTAAACGATTGTTAGTGGCAGCGCCGGGACCCCTTTGGTCTGCCAGCTCGCACCGCGGTCTGTATGCGACTACCGATGCCGGAAAAACCTGGGAAAAAATTTTATATTTAGATGAGAACACCGGATGCGCCGATCTGGCGGTGAGCCCACGCGATCCCAACATCATGCTAGCCAGCTTCTGGCAATTTAGAAGACAGCCCTTCTCTTTCTACTCCGGTGGAAAAGGCAGTGGATTATTTCGCTCTACCGATGGTGGAAAGACTTGGTCGAAGGTTACGACCGGTTTACCGGAGGGAGAAATGGGCCGGATCGTGATCAGCATCAATCCATCTAAACCACAGGAGATACTGGCAATTGTCGAAGCCTCTGTGCCCGGATTATATATTTCGCAAGACGAAGGTATCAGCTGGAAAAAAATGGCCTCTACCGATAACATTACGGCTCGCCCTTTTTATTTCAGCACCCTCGAGTTCGATCCTAAAGACCCTAAAAGAGTATACAGACCCGCTTTTGATTTTCAATATTCCACCGATGGTGGTTACTCTTGGTCCGGTCAACTTTTTTCTGATGTAACACCCCATGCCGATCACCATGCCCTGTGGATCAATCCCGAAAATACCAACACACTTTATCTGGGAACAGATGGCGGGGTCTATGTGAGCCACAATAAAGGACTCTCATGGTCATTTTTAAATAATCTGCCCGTTGGACAATTCTATCATGTAAGCGTAAGCAGCGACAATCCTTTCAATGTCTATGGGGGTTTACAAGACAATGGATCTTGGATGGCGCCCAGCTCTTCTCCCGGAGGGGTCGCGAGCACCGATTGGCAATTTCTCAATGGTGGGGATGGATTTTGGGTGCAACCCTCTCCGATCAACTCCAATACTGTTTATGCCGAATCGCAAGGGGGAGAGATCAATCGCATCCATCTTAAAAGCGGACTTTCCTATGGCATCAAACCCCAACGCAACCCCGGCGAAGAGCTGCATCGCTGGAATTGGAACACTCCGATTATAACGGCCATTAGTACCAAAAGACCCGGCAGCTATAATTTATATACCGCCAATCAATTCTTATATCGATCTACCGACGAGGGAACTAACTGGACTAAAATTTCTCCCGATCTGACCACCAACGATAAGGCCAAACAAAAAACAGAAAAAAGTGGCGGCGTAACAGGAGATAACACTAGTGCAGAAAATCACTGTACCATTTTTACACTGGCACAAGACCCGCGTAACGAGGATATCATTTGGGTAGGAACGGATGATGGTAACTTACAGTATACCAACAATGGTGGCAAGAACTGGTCTAACCTATCGACTCGCCTATGGGAAACGGGTATTCCTAAAGGCGCCTGGATCTCTTGTATCGAGGTCTCTGCCATTAACCCCAATCAGGTTTTTGTAACCCTCGAGCATCACATGTACGGAGACCACAAACCTTACCTGGTGGTTACCAACGATGCCGGAAAAACCTGGAAGCGGCTTCAGTCCGCTGAATGGACTGGCTTTGCGCATGTTATCAGGCAAGATCCTAAAAATGCCGAGCTGCTGTTCTTGGGAACAGAGATGGGATTGTTTATTTCGCTGGATGGCGGCGCCAATTGGATGAGAAGCAAATACCAAAACTTACCCTGGTATGCGCTAGTTCGCGACTTGAAGATCTCTGCCAGTGGCGACCTGGCCATAGGCACACACGGCAGAGGAATTTATGTGCTGGATAACCTCTCTTCCCTACGAGCTTTAGCCAAATCTGACTTATCGAAAGAGGTGATCTTTTATCCATGTTCACCATTTGTCTACGATGTTTCGCCACAAACCCCTTCGGGATATGGCAATTTGGAGGGATGGACCGCCGGCAGTAAACCCAATTTGCCAAGCTTTGAATATTATTTGAAGGAACGCTCTTCGCAAGCGGTAAAGATCATCATCTACGATAGTAAGGGAAATAAGATAAAAGACCTCAATGGTGGCACTTCGAAAGGATTGAATAAGGTCTATTGGACCCTCGATCAAAATCCTTGTAAGGTAGCTACGGGTGGATTCACGGCCGGGTCTGCGGTATTATTCGCCTCTGTTATTGGACCGCGAGCCCCTATCGGCACTTACAAAGCTGTCATTGCGATCGGTGATAAAAAATATGAGCAGTCATTTCAGTTAGTTGAAAATCCCGCCAAAGGATTTACCAAGGCCAAACTCGATCTACTTTTCTCGCAAACGATGCGCCTCTTTAAGGTGCAAGAAGAATTGTTCTACCTGGTCGACTCGCTCAACAAGCGTATGACCGCCCTTAAAAAGATCGAACCCAAAACCGCGGCACAAGAAAAAATCATTCAGCAATTGGATAGTCTTCGAAAAGAGATCATCGAGACTAACCGAAAGACGGTATTCTTCGATGAGTTCAAGTACCGTCGTCGTTTATCGGATGTATACATTGCGCTTTGTACAGCCCTGGAGCCCTTCTCTGCCTCAAAGACCGGTGCTATCGAAGTACTAGAGCAAGAATTCTTACAGATCAAAAAAGAGTTTGAGCGAATCCAGTAAGCTTCCCCTTGCGTTATTGAAACTGATTTACTAACTTTAATCCATGAAGGTTGGTAAATCAGTTTTTTTTATGGGCTCTTTGGCAGCCACCTGCTTATTGCTTTTTTCTTGCTCCAAAAAGAAAGAAGGGCGCCCCGATTTTGAACTGATCCAAGAGGAGATTTTAACTCCTACTTGTGCGGTATCGGGCTGCCATGCCAGCACGGCCGATGCAACTTTTAACCAACATAAACTGATATTGACCGAAGGCCAAGCCTGGGATGAATTAGTCAATCAAAGTCCACAGAACGCAGCGGCTTCGCTTTATGGATTAAAAGTGGTCAAGCCGGGAGCGTCCGATCTGAGTTTACTCTACCACAAGATCACCTGCGAAACGGGTCATCACTCCAACTTGGGCAATATAGGAGCTCCGATGCCACTCGGAGGACAAGTGTTAAGCAAAGGCCAAGTAGAGTTTATCAAGCAGTGGATCGACAAGGGCGCCAGCAAGACTGGTTCCGAAGTTGACGATGCACTCTTAGAAGATAATACTCCTTGCCAAGCAGCAGTGCAACCGCTAACACCTCCTGCTGCGGGCACTGGCTTTCAAATGACCATCAGTCCCTTTGATATTCCCAAGAACTTTGAGCGAGAGGTCTTTGTTCGAAAGAACAGCCCCAATACAGATACCGTGTTTGTAAATCGATTACAGATGCGAGGCGGCAATAACAGCCATCACTTTGTGGTCTATGGATTCAGAAATCCAAACCTGTTGCCTGCGCTAAATGTAATGCGTGATCTGCGCGATCCCGTTACCGGCGTTATGAACTCCTCTACGCTACTTGAAATGCAAAATCATGTATTTATGGGAGGGGGCACTGATGTGAACACCGATATCACACTACCCACCGGGGTAGCCATCAAAATGGCGCCCGGTACTCCCGTCGATCTAAATGCGCACTACTTTAATCGTACCAATTTCACCTTGAGCGGTCAGAATTACATCAATTTTTACACGGTTCCCCGCGGCGCTGTACAATTTGAAGCGAAGACGCTAGACTTAAATAATTTTGACATCTCCATTCCTGCCAATACCCGTAAAACCTTTACTAAAAATTTCACCTTTACCTCGTTGACGCGAATTGTAATGCTTACTTCCCACTTTCATAAATTGGGTGAACAATTCGTGATCAAGATCTTTGGCGGACCCCGTAATGGCCAGATCGTCTACACCAATACCAGTTGGGAGCATCCGCTGGTCCTCTCCTTTGCAACTCCCATTGTGCTTCAGCCCGGAGAGGGACTAACCTCGGAGGTTACTTATTTTAACAATTCCTCCCAGCCCGTTTCCTTCGGGCTTACCAGCCAAGATGAAATGAATATCATCTTTGGATATTATTATTGACCGGGTAGGTTATAGCAATTTTTTGTGGTCTCTCTCGTTTTATTGGAAATTGCCTTTTTTGAAAACCTTGTTAATAACGTTGGCTTTTCTAGGGTTATGGCTAACCCTGTCGACCGTATTGGCCCAGCCCAATTCCTCTTGGTTAAAAAAACTGGAGGTCGGCTACAACATTGGGCCGCAATTTTTTTTAGGCGACCTGGGTGGAAGCGCAGGAGCAGGCACTGCCTTTATTAAAGACATTGATTGGGAAGAGACACAACCCAGCACTGGGCTATATCTCAATATTCATCCGCTAGATTGGTTCAGCATCAGAGCCGCTGCTCAAATAGGAATCGTATCGGGCAATGACATTCATTCTCCGGCTATCTCACAAAACGATATTTTTCGGTACGACCGAAACCTGGAGTTTCGCTCGGGCACCAAAGAATTCTATCTCGCCCTGTCATTATACCCGCTGCAACTCATCCCAACAAATCCCGGATCGTTGCTATCAAGAATTCAACCCTATGCCTTGGCGGGGGCCGGTTTTTTTCATTTTAATCCCAAGGCCAGAGATGTGGATGGAACTTGGGTGGCACTCCACCCCCTGCGACTGGAGGGACAGGGATTTACCGAATATCCACGGAGCAAACCCTACGCCCTTACACAGTTTAACCTTAACAGTGGACTGGGTATAAAGTATTACATCAACTCCTCGCTTTACATTGGGGTAGAGTTGTTGTACCGCAAATTATTTACCGATCAGATCGATAACGTAAGCGCTGACTTTTATGTAGATCCCGCTAGCTTCGACACCTATCTCTCACCCGGTGATGCCGCAAGGGCCAAACGCTTATACTATAAAGGAAAGTACAACCTGGGAGGGCTAGCCCCTCACCAAACTACCCTACCCCGCGGCAATCCCTTATTGAATGATGCTTTTTTTAGCCAGACCATCCATGTTGGAAAGCGCCTCTTTCGCCAAGGAGACCAACGGCTAAAATGTCCTGTACGTTATTGAAGAGTAGCCGATCGGGTCACTTATCTTTGAATCATGCAAATTGCCTTTGAGGCCAAACGTGCTTTTCATAATGGTACCGGCCTGGGCCACTATAGTCGCACGTTGATCGAGTCGTTGGCTTCGCATTTTTCACAGCATGGATACTGGCTACTAAATCCCAAAGCGGGCAATTCATTTTCGGTAACGGGGTCTTCGCTCCAAGAGGTGTTACCCGATCGATACCTGTATCGATCGCTTAGCGGTATTTGGCGTAGTCATTGGTGCAAAGAATGGTTAAAGAAAAATAAGGTCGATCTCTACCATGGCTTGAGCCACGAAATTCCAATTGGCATGCCCTCTACGGGTATCGCCTCTGTGGTAACCATACACGATCTGATCCCGGAGCGCTACCCATCGCAATACCGCTGGATCGATAGACAGATCTATGATAAAAAATTCAGGTATGCCTGCCATAAGGCCGATCGTATCATTGCCATAAGTGAGCAAACCAAAGCTGATATCATTCGATTTTACAACATAGACGAAAAAAAGATCCGGGTATGTTATCAAAGTTGTGACCCCCGCTTTTATAGACCGATCGCTACGGCAGAAATAGACCGCATTCGAGCAAAATACCAACTACCCTCGCACTACTTTTTATCGGTAGGATCGGTGATAGAAAGAAAGAATCTCTTACAAATATGTAAAGCCCTACGACTACTTAAAGGACAAATAGATATTCCACTACTGGTAATAGGAAACGGCGGCGCCTATAAAAGAAAAGTACTCGCCTATATCAAGGAGCAGGGCTTGGGCGATCGTATTCGCTTTTTATCGGACGACCCGCGGTTGGGCCTAGACAGCGGGTTTACCAGGGCCTATGACTTTCCGGCCCTTTACCAACAAGCAACAGCCCTGCTCTATCCTTCTTATTTCGAAGGATTCGGGATACCGGTGCTGGAGGGGCTCTGGAGTAAGATACCGGTGATCACTTCCGAACGTTCTTGTCTACCGGAGGCCGGTGGCCCGGGTGCTTATTACATAGATCCCGATAGCGCCGAATCAATAGCAGCTGCCATGCGTAGCACTGCCACCGATAAGGACGGAGTGCGACAAAGGGTACAGCTTGGATGGGAATACGCACAGCGCTTTACTACCGAAAAAACAGCGCAAGCGGTCATGAGCGTGTATAACGAACTGATCGGATAAAAAACTACACTAGCGCTGCCTCAATAACCTGTGCCATGTTTTTTACATAATGAAAAGTAAGCCCTTTAATAAAGGCAGGCTCAATTTCATCTACATCCTTTTCGTTTTGCGTACAAAGAATGATCTCCTTTAGGCCGGCTCGCTTGGCGGCAAGCACTTTTTCTTTGATACCTCCCACTGGCAAGACCTGCCCTCTCAGGGTAATCTCTCCTGTCATCGCTAAAAATGGCTTTACTCTTTTTCCCGTCAATGCCGATGCCATGGCGGTCATAATAGTTATACCCGCACTAGGGCCATCCTTAGGAACGGCTCCTTCCGGGACATGCACATGCACATTCGATTTTTCGAAAACAGCCGGATCGATCTTGTATTTTTTTGCCTGACTTTGCAAATAGGTGAGCGCAGTGGTGGCACTTTCTTTCATCACATTTCCCAGATTGCCCGTTAAGGTAAGTACTCCTTTTCCTTCGCTAACGGTGGTTTCAATAAAGAGGATATCTCCTCCCACATAGGTCCAGGCCAAGCCTACTGCCACGCCAGGCTGCTGTATCGTTTTATACAGATCGTTGCTATAGCGAGGCTTGCCCAGCACTTTCTCTAATAAGCCCGTGCCAACAGTGGGTTTGATCTTTTCTTTCATCACTAATTCTTTGGCCTCATAGCGCATCAAAGAGGCCAACTGACGATCCAGTTCGCGCACTCCGCTCTCACGAGTATAATCCTGAATGATCTTTTCAAGTAACTTATCGCTAATACGCAGCGAACTGCTCTTTAAGCCATGCAATTCCTTTTGACGGGGAATCAAATGTCGTTTAGCGATCTCTATCTTTTCCTCTACCGCATAGCCGCTTAGATCGATGATTTCAAGACGATCGCGTAGGGCTGGCTGCACATTTTGAATATTATTAGCGGTGGCAATAAACAACACTTTGCTTAGATCGTACTCCAATTCGAGATAGTTGTCGTAGAAGGAATGATTCTGCTCGGGGTCCAGCACTTCTAGTAAGGCAGAGGAGGGATCTCCCCTAAAATCAGAACCCACCTTGTCGATCTCATCCAAGATCATCACAGGGTTGGAGGACTGCACTTTTCGTAATGATTGCAAGATCCTTCCGGGCATTGCGCCAATATACGTTTTGCGATGACCTCTGATCTCACTTTCATCGTGTAGCCCTCCCAAACTAAGCCGTACATATTTTCTTCCTATGGCATGGGCAATACTTTTTCCCAACGAGGTCTTGCCAATACCCGGAGGCCCCACAAAACAAAGTATGGGACTCTTCATATCGCCTTTGAGTTTGAGAACGGCGAGATGCTCCAATATGCGCTCTTTGATCTTGCGCATTCCATAATGATCTTTATCGAGCGTGGTGCGCGCTTTGCGCAGATCGTAATGATCTGGGGTACAACTACCCCATGGCAGATCGAGCATCAGATCGAGGTGGTTGTACACTACGGAGTAATCGGGCGTACTAGGGTGCATCCGCTCCAACTTTTCAATTCCCTTTTTAAAAGCATCTTTGGCAGTGACCGGCCAATCTTTTCCCTCGGCCTTTTTTTGCATCTCTTTTAATTCTTGCGCATTGGTATCACCTCCTAGTTCTTCTTTGATACTCTTGAGTTGCTGCTGCAAGAAGTATTCACGTTGTTGCTTATCAAGCTCGGTTCGGGTCTTAGTAGTAACCTTGTTGCGGAGTTCGGCGAACTGTAATTCCTTTTGCAATAACTGCATCAACAGATCGGCGCGCTGACGAAGGGGATCCATTTCTAGAAGACGTTGCTTCTCTCTAATATCCGTATTGAGATTACTAGAGACAAAATGCACTAAGAAAGCGGGGTTCTCTATGTTGCGCAAGATAATACCGGCTTCTGCAGGAATATTGGGCGAAAGTTGAATGATCTGTGCCGCGAGTTCCTTGATGTTGGCTTCGTATGCCTTAAAGTCTTCGTCTTGAGAAGCCGCTTCTTCGGGAAGCGATTTGATGGCTGCCTTAAAATAGGGCTCTTCGGAAACAATCGACTCGATACTAAAACGCACCTTACCTTGAATGATGATGGTCGTACCGCCATCGGGCATCTTGATCAACTTTACAATACGGGCAATGGTACCGATACGCTCCAGATCGGTTACGGCAGGATCTTCTACCGCACTATCCTTTTGAGCTACAACGCCAATGAGCTTATCAGCTTTATAAGCATCCATAACGGCCCGGATACTCTTATCTCTGCCCACCGTAATGGGTAAGACCACTCCCGGAAAGAGCACGGTGTTGCGCAAGGGTAAAAGTGCAATGGTATCGGGCACCACAATCTCTTGGCCGTCATCCTGAGCTCCCTCATTGAGGGGGATAATGGGCAAAAAATCCATTTCTTCTTCGGGATGCAAGATCAGCTTGTCGACTCTCATGTTGTTGAAGTTTGGACATTCTGTCACCCAAGCGCATCTGGATACGCACAAACAATGACAGAATGTGGAAGTAGCTAATAGCCAACAATCATGCCCCGAGGCCGCTAACTGACAAAATGGGTTGATTTAGAGCAAGGTTATGCCAACGGAGAGCTGAAATCCCTGGTTTTTCCACTGAGAATCATTGGTCAGGTCATTGATATCATTGAGCCCAATAAAGTAACGACCGTTGACTCTAAAAATACCCGCTTTTAACTGAATGCCTCCCAGCATGGAAAAGTCGCCCTGCTTGAAGGCATTTTGCGCATTTTGAGACAGAGAATTGCTCTTATCAATCAGAATCCCAAACTGGGGCCCTGCCTGCAACGAAATATAGCCACCGCCCAATTTATAATTAAGTAAAAGGGGGATAGATAAATAATCTAATTTGATAGAGGTCATTCCTCTCAGTGCATTATTCAATAGATTATTGTAATTGGAATCGAGGGTGGCTTTGTATTGGTTGATGAGCACCTCGGGTTGAAGGGTAAGCTGCTTAGAAAGTTTTACCTCGGCAAAAGCACCTGCCAAGTACCCGTAAGAAAATTCGTCTTTAAAAGACCTGCCGTCTAGTTTGGTAACATTGGTGCCGAATTTTACCCCTAGATGAAATTGAGCACTGCCTGCGAACGAAATAAATCCGAACACTAAGAGCAATAGGAATCTTGCATTCATGGAAATCATTTTTAGTAAGCAAACAAATATATCTCAACAAAACTCATGACACCGCTTACTTATTATCCACCGGGTGTTAATCTTTTGAAAATAACTCAATAACAGTGATCTCCGGAAGAAACCCCACGCGACCCGGATAGCCAATAAACCCAAAACCCGTATTGACATAGAGCTTTTGTTGCCCTTGCTCATAAAGACCGGCCCATTCATTATAAAAATATTGCACGGGACTCCACCGCATACCGGGCAACTCAACACCAAACTGCATACCATGCGTATGCCCCGATAAGGTCAGGGCAATATCGTTGTACTTTTCGCAGACCTCCGCTTTCCAATGCGAAGGATCGTGGCTCATCAAGATCTTAAACGGTGCCGCAGACCCATCGCCATAGGCACGAGACAGGTCGCCGTACTTTGGAAAACGAAGTTTGGCGCTCCAGTTCTCCACGCCCAGCAACAAAAGCCCATCTCCGTCTTTCTCTATCAATGCTTGCTCGTTTAACAACAACCGCCAGCCCATTTGCTGTTGCATCTTTTTTAATGTATCGAGATTGTCTTGCTTAGCGGCTATACTATCCCATTGAACGTAATCGGCATAGTCATGATTTCCCAAAACCGAATACACCCCCAAGGGGGCGCTTAGTCTGGAAAACAAGTCAAGATAAGGAGTCATTTCGCTGGCCAAATTATTGACCAAATCTCCGGTAAACAATATCAGATCGGGTTGTTGGGCAAGGATCTTTTCAACTCCTCGCTCCACTGCAGATCGGTCTGTAAAACTGCCGGAGTGAATATCGGAGATGTGCGCAATGCGTAACCCGTTAAATGCCCTTGGCAGATTATTGAAACGAAGCCGAATGTTCTTGACCTGATATCGGTAGCGATTACCCATCCCATAGGCCAGTGCTCCAAAAAGACCTGTACCGGCCAGCATACCTGCCCAACTCAAGAAAGCTGAACGCGTGATCAAATCGGTCTGGCTGCCTGCACCACCTTCAGTTTTTGTTTTGACGATCTTAACAAATCCCCATTGCAACGCCCTTCGCATGTCATCGGTCAGAAAAAAGACTGCGGCCAGCAGCTTTGCCAAAAAAAGACCTGCAATGAGCGCAAACAACACTGAGCGGGCTACCTGCCCTCCACTCTTCGAAAAAAGAGCCGGTAAAAAAAGTAAAAGGACCAGCGAAAGCATCGAAATCAACCAGTAGGCCCCATGTAAAAAGAACCTGCTACGGGTACTGGCTCCACCGGTCAAATGACGCATCACCTGAAATACGTAGAGGTCCAGCAAAAACAAGAATCCTAAAAAGATCCACCAAAAGGGGGCATTGCGCATGGGGCTGTAAAATTAGTGGGCAAAACTTAATTTTGTCGTCTTAGGCCAATCAGGCATCTTTACCACTAACATTTTCAACGTAAGGAAGTTCAACAGACTATGGGAAGAATCATCGGAGTAGCCAACCAGAAAGGAGGGGTCGGAAAGACCACCACGGCCATAAACTTGGCGGCCAGTTTTGCCGTTCTAGAATATAAAACATTACTGGTCGATGCCGATCCTCAGGCCAACAGCACTACCGGTGTAGGATTCGACCTGCATAACGTTACGCAAAGTCTCTACGACTGTATGGTCAATCAGGCCAAAGCCAAAGATGTGATCTTAAAGACTGAGATCCCTAACCTAGACCTAATACCCTCGCATATCGACCTGGTGGGCGCAGAGATAGAAATGATCAATTATCCCAACCGTGAGACCGTATTGAAAAATCTGGTCGAGGCCGTTAAAGAAGAATATGATTTTATCATCATCGATTGCTCTCCATCGCTAGGGCTTATTACCGTCAACGCACTAACGGCGGCCGATTCGGTAGTAATTCCTGTTCAAGCCGAATTCTTTGCCCTAGAAGGATTAGGTAAACTACTCAATACGATCAAGATCGTACAAAGTCGTCTCAATACGCAGTTGGTAATTGAAGGGATCTTGATGACCATGTACGATGGCAGGCTACGTCTTTGCAATCAAGTGGTGAGTGAGGTCAGAAGACATTTTGAGGACATGGTCTTTACCACTATCGTGCATCGAAATGCCCGATTGGCCGAAGCACCCAGTACCGGTAAGCCGGTCATTCTCTATGATGCCAATAGTAAAGGCGCCATGAACTACCTGAATCTGGCCAAAGAGATCTTGCAAAAAAATAATCTAACCCGTATCAAAAACGAAGAAAAAATATTAGAGCTGTAATCATGAGCAACCCCAAGCAACATAAAGACCAGTTGGGCAAAGGGATTCGCTCACTGCTGCAAAGTATAGACACCGATCTCAAGACCACCGGCGGGCAACTCAAACCCTCTGTAGTAGAAACGGCAACCGCCAGCACGCGAATTGCCATTGCAGACATTGAACCCAACCCCAAACAACCTCGTCGCGATTTTGATGATAGCGCCTTGCAACAACTGGCCGCCTCTATCAAACAACACGACATTATACAGCCCATTACTGTAGCCAAGTTGGCGGGTGGCAAATACCGGCTGATATCCGGTGAGCGCAGATGGCGGGCTGCTAAATTGGCCGGATTACCCGATATTCCTGCCTATCAGCGGCAGGCCAATGATCAGCAACTTCTCGAATTGGCCTTACTCGAAAACTTGCAACGAGAAGACCTCAATGCCATGGAAGTGGCCCTCAGTTACAAGCGAATGATGGACGAGTTGCATTATACCCAAGAACAAGTAGCCGATAGGATGGGCAAAGACCGCAGCACCGTGGCCAACAGCATTCGGTTGTTAAAATTGCCTCCCGATATTCAATTGGCGGTACGTACCGGTTCGCTTAGCATGGGGCATGCCAGGGCATTACTAGCCATTGAGCTTGTCGATGTACAACTTTATGCGTTTAAAGAGATCATGCGCAAAGGACTCTCGGTGCGTCAAACCGAAACCCTTGTTCAACAACTTAAAAAAGATCAGCCCGCTACTAAAAAAATCACAAATTCGACGGCGGGCTCTCCCCTTAAACGGATAGAAGATAAATTAGCTTCTCATTTCAGCACCCGGGTACGTATTCAACAACGTCGTGATGGCCATGGGCAGCTGATCATAGAGTACTATTCGCCAGAGGAGCTTACCAAAATTCTCAGGCAATTGAACGCCCCACTCGATTAATGAAGCCCTTTGTAAAATTCTTTTTTGTTTTTCTTTTGATGGCAACAGGGTCTGGCTTGTTTGCTCAAGAGGCTACTTCAATCAGACAAAATCGTTACGACTCTGCCACCGCTGCTCATCCTCCCAAAAAAGCAGCCCTGCGATCGGCCATCCTACCCGGTTTGGGTCAGATCTACAATAAGAAGATCTGGAAAGTTCCGATCGTCTATGGTGCGCTGGCAACTTCGGGAGCTATCTTCTTTTATAATCTCAACAACTATCAAGACACCCGCTTTGCCTACCGGGTAAAATATAATATGCGCGTCAATCAAACCGACTCTGCCTTGTTTGGAAAGATAAAACCCAACTTAAGGCCGCTGCCCGAAGAGAGTCTCAAATACTATCGAAATCAATTTAGAAGAGACGTCGATTACTCGGCTCTTTTCTTTTTGGTACTGTGGGGGCTGAATGTGGTGGATGCAGCAGTAGATGCGCATCTCAAAACCTTTGACGTTGGCAACGATCTGAGTTTACGTATTGCCCCGGGATACAGCGAAACGGCATCGACCCACGGACTGAGCGTTAGACTTATGATCGGCAAATAAAGATCGACCTCTTACTTACAACCCAACACTTCGCAAAGTTTAGCCTCTAGGGCTGGGCCTCGAAGATTTTTGGCAATGATCGTGCCGCTGGGATCCACTAAAAAATTGTAGGGAATACCGGATACCTTATAGAGTTTCGCAGCTTCGTTATTCCAGAATTTCAGATCACTCACATGTGTCCACGTTAGCTCATCCTTCTTTATAGCATCCATCCATCGCCCCCGTTGGTCTTCGCGGTCTAGCGATACGCCCAGCACTGTAAAGTTCTTTGACTTGAACTTTTTAAAGTTGTACACTACATTGGGATTCTCTTGACGACAGGGACCACACCAGCTGGCCCAAAAAATCGACCAGCACATATTTTCCTTTAAAAGAAGATAGCGATACCATTTTACCACTGGTATCCGCCTGCGTAAAATCAACGGCCTTCGATCCTACGGCACCGATCTTACCATCTTGAATCATGGCATTCAACTGTTGACCGGAAGCACTTTGACGAGCGACAGGTTGCAACCCCTCGAACTTTCTTTCAAGCCAGACCAGGTCATTAAAGAATCCATAGGTGGCTACCAACACAAATGCGGTAACGGCAGAGGCGGGTTCTTGTTGAACCAGCTGATCGACCTGTTGCTGCAAAGAAAGATTGGTAGAAGAGTACGCAGCGATGAGACTATCGCGCTGTTTTCCGTCTGTGACGCTATTGAGAGCGGTGGCTTGGGAATTACGAAGTTGCACATAGGGCACAAAGCCACTTACAAATCGTTGAAATATCTGATGAGAGATGCTACCCTCTATCTGCAAGTTGGCAGGCCCACCCTTGCTTCCCCTTATGATCATGGGCTTGGGTTCAATAAAAATCTCTGCCGGCTGTGGCTGATCGCCAAGAAATAAAAAAGCCAATGAGGGCTCCGCCAGTGACCCTTTTAGTAGGAATTGATTGTTAACGATGCGCCCTTGTGCCAGCGGGGTGTTCTCGCCGCCTTTAACCAATTTTACTTCGGTGCTATCGGCAAATCCTTCTACTTGTCCACTTAACGTAAACTCATTGAGGGACTGTGCCCCACCAAAAAAGGGAATCAACAGAAGACTCCCCACCATACAATATAATCGCGCTAACATGATCAAGAGGTTTAATTGCTTTTTTCAAAGATACGCAATCAGCGCAGCTGCTGTCTGAATTGCAATAACGATTTAAGGTCTTTTTCGCCGGGAGTGGTCTCAAAGGCGGTGTGCAGGTCTACCCCAAAAAAATCGGGATGATCGATTCCCCTTACATGAGAAGCGCTGGAAGCATCTATCCCTCCCGATATAAAAAAGGGCTTCTCTATGCGTGCCTTCTTTAGCAAAGACGGTGAGATGCCATTGGCGTAGAGGTCCAAAGGGGTAGCTGCTGCCCCGGTAAACAAATAATAATCACAAACGGCATCATAGGGCGCTACCAACTCATCGATCGAAACGGCATTGTCGGTCAAATAAAATGCCTTAATTACCTCTACCTCGGTGCTCAGATCATCGCAAAGCGAAGCACTCTCTTGTCCCACCAACTGCACTACGTCCAGCTTGTATGCATCGATAATATCTAGCGCATCACTAAGCGATGGATCGCGAAGAATACCCACCTTTTTTACATCGAAATCAGCCTTGCTTACCTCGGCACCCGATAGACTGTTGCCAGCATACCAGGGCGAATCGGGTATAAAGACCAACCCTGCCATATCGATCTCAAGACCATCTAACTGCTGTAACTGTTTGAACGTGGTTATTCCACACACTTTGATATTCATAACGGGAGAGTTAAAAGAAAAGCAAATATCGAGTTTTAATTCACAAAAAGGGGATCGCTTTTTTGAGCCAGGGGGCTCGGTCTGACGGCTGTTTTACCTTATCTTTCTGGCTTCAAAATTATTGAACCATGCAAAAAAGGATTCACTTTTTTTCAACCTTGTTTCTGTTATTTATCGCACTAGGATCGGGTAACGCTCAACAAGCAGGCGGTTACAAACTTCCTCCCAAAGAAGTCGCCGACATGTTGCTGGCACAACGACCGGCTAGTGTCAGCATCGACAACCAAGGAGAGTGGATGCTACTAAGCGAGACCAATAGTTACGCCGCCATGGAAGAGCTGGCCGCCCCCGAGCTTAAAATAGCCGGCCTACGTATCAATCCACGTAATGCCGGACCCAGCAGACAAACACTCATCCACACAATAAAGCTTCGCAATGCCGTTACACAAAAAGAGTATTCCATTGCAGGACTGCCTCAACCACTCAATGCCACGGCCATAAGCTGGAGCCCCGATCAACAAAAGATCTCTTTTTTACATATGGGTCAAGATCGCATTGATCTGTATGTGATTAACGTGTCGCAACAAAAGGCAACTAAAATAAATCGCAGCCCTGTAAACGCTGTTCTCAACCGCTACCAGTGGAAAGATAATAACACCTTGTTGTACTTTATTTGCACCCAACCCTCTTCGGCCGCACCCCAAAGACCGGCGGTGCCAGAAGGACCTGCCGTTCAAGAGAACAGTGGTAAAGCCAGCCCTCGCCCCACCTTTCAAGACCTGATCAAGTCTCCGCATGACGAAGCGCTGTTTGGCTTTTATGCGCTTACACAACTAGTCAGCAACCAGGCAGGTATCGAAACCAAGATAGGCAGCCCGGCTTTTTACAAAAGTCTTAGCTTATCGCCCGATAAAAAATACTTTTTACAAGAGATCATCACCCCACCTTTCTCCTACACCGTGCCGGCCGGTGGTTTTGCCTCACGCGTAATTATATCCGATGCCAATGGAAAACTCATAAAGGAAATAACCCAGCTTCCCTCTTCAGAGACTGCACCCGGTGGTAATGACAATGTACAGAATGTGCCTCGCAGTTTTGACTGGAGAGATGATGAGCCGGCTACTCTTACCTGGTGCGAACCACTGGATGGTGGTCTCCTCAAGAACGAAGCCCCTTACCGCGATGCGGTATATGCCCTTGCAGCTCCCTTTACCGATAACAAAAGAAAACTTTTTGCAACCAAAATGCGCTATGGTGGGACCACCTGGGGAAACGAGGGGCTGGCACTCGTTACCGAGGGTTTGCGCTCTAAACAAATAACAGCTCTAAACCGCTACAACCCGATTACCGAAGACTTGGAACGGATCCTTACACGCAACAGTACCAATGCCTATGCCAACCCCGGCACACCGCTTACCCGACAAAATGAGTTTGGCAAACAAGTACTTTGGACCATCGATAAGGGTAACAAGGTGTTAATGATAAACAACACGGGAAGCTCTCCCAAAGGAGACCTTCCATTCTTACTTTCCTTTGATGTGCACACTAAGAAAGCCGACACGTTATGGCGTTGCAAAGAAGGAAGTTTCGAGACCATCGTTAAAGTATTGGATGCCGAAAAAGGCATCCTGATCACTCAGCGAGAAAGCGAAAAAGAAGTACCCAACTATTATCGCACAAGACTGGGGGTGGGTGGCAGTAGCGAAGCGCTCACCAGTTTTAGCGATCCCTACCCTGCCATGAGAGGTGTGAGTAAGCAAAAGATAGTGTATAAGCGAGCCGACGGCATTACCCTTACCGGAGAATTGTATCTGCCAAAAGGATATGATGCAAAAAGAGATGGAAAATTACCGGTACTCATCTGGGCCTACCCTGCCGAATACAACTCAGCTGCCGATGCAGCGCAGATCAGAGGCAGTGAACATCGTTTTACTTACTTGAGCGGAGGCTCACCGGTTTTTTATGTAACACAGGGCTACGCCGTGCTTAACAATGCCGAAATGCCTATTGTTGCAACCACGGCAGATGCCAAACCCAACGACAACTTTGTTGAGCAACTCACGCTCAATGCCAGTGCTGCTATCAACGCACTCGATTCCATGGGTGTGGGAGATCCGGCCAGAGTGGCTGTAGGTGGCCATAGCTATGGCGCTTTTATGACCGCCAACCTATTGGCTCATACAAAACTCTTCAAAGCCGGGATTGCCCGCAGTGGTGCGTACAATAGAACCCTTACGCCCTTTGGATTTCAAAACGAAGACCGTAGTTATTGGGAGGCTTCGGACCTCTATAACCGAATGAGTCCATTTAGCTATGCAAACCAGATCAAAACACCTCTCCTGCTTATTCACGGAGAGATGGATAACAACACAGGTACCTTTCCCATACAAAGCGAGCGCATGTTCAATGCCATCAAGGGACATGGGGGAACGGCCCGCTATGTGAGCTTGCCATACGAATCGCATGGCTACACCGGCAAAGACAATCTTTTACATGTGCTGGCCGAACAATTCGACTGGCTCGAAAAATTCGTTAAAAATCCGGTACAAGGTCATAGCGATAAGAGAGGATTTTGAGCGAATGCCATTGTAGACTGTCGCCCTGTGGTTGCCATAAAAAATCGTACTTTTGCCGCTGAATAAAACCAGTTAAAACCGCTTGTTATGGCCGACCTTTTTGAAAGACTATTAAAGAATGCCGGACCCCTGGGACAACACCGAGAAAGAGCCCATGGATATTTTGCTTTTCCCAAATTAGAAGGTGAGATCAGCAGCCGCATGAAGTTTCGTGGTAAGGATATGATCGTATGGAGTCTCAACAATTATCTGGGATTGGCCAATCACCCCGAAGTACGCAAGGCCGATGCCGATGCCGCCGCTGCCTATGGACTGGCTTACCCCATGGGAGCTCGCATGATGAGCGGTAACAGCCATCATCATGAGCAACTGGAGGCCGAGTTGGCTGCCTTTGAACAAAAAGAAGATGCGATCTTGCTCAATTTTGGCTACCAGGGTATGGTGAGTGTAATCGATGTGCTTTGCGGCCGACACGATGTGATCGTATACGATGCCGAGAGTCATGCCTGCATCATCGATGGTCTTAGACTACATCCCGGACATCGATATGTGTTTAAGCATAACGATGTAGAGGACTGCGAAAAACAATTACAACGCGCCACGGCACTTATCGAAAAGCAAAAGACCGGAGGTATTTTGGTAATTACCGAAGGCGTCTTTGGTATGGCGGGCGATCAGGGAAGATTAAAAGAGATCGCTGCACTGAAAGAGAAATATCAGTTTAGACTGCTGGTCGATGATGCGCACGGGTTCGGTACGCTCGGAAAGACGGGGGCCGGTGCCGGAGAAGAGCAAGGTGTGCAAGACAAGATCGATATTTACTTTTCAACGTTTGCCAAATCGATGGCCAGCATAGGCGCTTTTGTGGCTGGCGACAAACCGATTGTAGATTATATTCGATACAACATTCGCTCGCAGATATTCGCTAAGAGTCTTCCTATGCCCCTGGTACTGGGCAACCTCAAAAGACTATCGCTGCTACGCCATCACCCCGAACTTAAAGATCAACTGTGGAGCAATGCCCGCAAACTTCAACAAGGACTCAAGGATCGTGGATTCGACATTGGCAAAACAGATTCGGTCGTAACGCCCGTCTATATGAAAGGGGGAGTGGAAGAAGCCACCGCCATGGTAATGGACCTTCGTGAGAACTATGGCATCTTTGCCTCTATCGTAGTGTATCCTGTTATTCCAAAAGGTCATATCATCTACCGTCTTATTCCCTCTGCGGTACATACCGACGAAGATATCCGTCTTACCCTCGAAGCCTTTACTGAAACCAAGGTAAAGCTCGACGCCGGCGCTTACCAAGTAGAGGCCATTCCCGACATGGCAGAAAAAAAATAAATCTTTATGAGAATACTGTTCCTCTTTTTAGTGTTTCCGGTTCTATGCTGGAGTCAAACCAAACCCATTACACTCGAAGACATCTACAAAAAAGGAACCTTTCGCCCCGATCCTGTCTCCGCTTCTTTTGGAGAAAGCCAACCTGCTACCCCATCGGTCAACTGGGATCGTTTTAACGATGCGCAAGGAAAAAAGATCGGCCGCCCCGATGAGGTGATTACCTGCAACGCTGTTGCCCATTTGCAATTGATCAAAACAAAGACCGAATCCATTTACAGACGCTCCTCCAAATCGCTGCTCTATCTTTACAACAGCAAGGACTCTTCGCTAATTTCCATAGGAGGCGAAACCAAATCGCTTCATCCCCAATTTTCTCCCGACGGACAGTACATTTCGTATGTGCAGAACAATAATTTGATGCTCTATCATATCCCTACCGCCTCTACCAAGGCCGTAACAACGGATGGAAAATGGAATTTTATCATCAATGGTAACTGCGATTGGGTGTACGAAGAAGAATTCGAGTTTAGCCGTGCCTACGAATGGAGTCCCCAAGGAAATTACCTGGCTTACTACCGCTTTGACGAGTCGAGGGTCAAAGAATTTAATATGACCCTGTACGATAACGCGCATAACAGTGACTATCGCTATAAGTATCCCAAGGCCGGAGACGATAACTCGGCCATTGAGATCTATATCTATGACGTCAAACAAGGATCGAAAGTAAAAGCGCAGTACGAAACAGGCGATATTTATATTCCCCGTATCAAATGGACTACCAACGACCGCCAGTTGGTAGTATTTTGGATGAACAGACATCAAAACGAGTTAACGCTTCTTAGCACTGATGCCGCTACTGGCAACAGCCAACCTCTCTACCAAGAAAAGAATAGATATTTTGTAGAGATCAACGATGACTGGTGGTTCTTAAAGGACGGTAAGCACTATTTGTTTACCAGCGAAATGAGCGGTTACCGTCATCTCTATCTGTATGCGCTAGATGGCACCACTAAAAAGCAACTTACCAAAGGCAATGTTGAGGTGACCGAGGTCAATGGTGTCGATGAGGTCAATAAAAGAATATTCTACACATTGGCGTGGCCCCGACCTATGGACCGCAATGTGTTCGTTACCGATTTTAACGGAGAGAAGACCTATGCATTAACACAGGGAGAGGGCTGGAACCGCGTTTCGTTTAATGATGATTTCAGCAAATTCATTCTTTACCGGTCTACCATCAATACCCCCCAGATGGTGAGTTTGCAACAAGTAGTGGTCGATAAGAAAAAAGGCATCGGCGCAGTTCAAGAGAAGCTCTTTGGCGAATCGCCCAAACTGGCAGCCACGATGAAAGAATATGGTTTTGGTATGGCAGCGTTTATCAAAGTACCCACTACCAAAGGAGATACGCTCAATGGCTGGATGCTCAAGCCCGCGGGCTTTGACTCCACCAAACGATATCCCGTTTTGTTTTGCAATTATGGAGGGCCCGGCTCTCAGCAAGTGGCCAACCGTTTTGGAGCCGTTAGCACTTGGCACCAGCTGCTGGCACAAAAAGGATTCATAGTGGTGAGCGTAGATAATACCGGAACGGGCTTTCGCGGAGAGGAATTTAAAAAGAAAACGTACTTGCAACTTGGCAAACTAGAGATAGAAGATCAAATAGATGCCGCTACCTACTTAGGTCAGCTGCCTTGGGTAGATAGATCCAAGATCGGGCATTGGGGATGGAGCTATGGTGGTTTTATGAGTTCGCTGGCCATTACCAAAGGAGCGAATGTATTTAGTGCGGCCGTGGCAGTAGCCCCAGTAACCAGTTGGCGCTTTTATGACAACATCTACACCGAGCGTTACATGCGTACCCCGCAGGAGAATCCAACTGGCTATGATGATAACTCCCCCATCAATCACACCAACAAGATCAAAGGCAAGTACCTGATTATTCATGGCACAGCAGACGACAATGTACATTTTCAAAATGCCACACAAATGATCACCGCGCTGGTAAAAAGTAATATTGACTTTGAGAGCGCCTACTACCCCAACAAAAATCATGGCATCGGTGGTATGGCAGACAATACCACCCTTCATCTATGGAGCAAGAAAACAAATTGGATCTTGAACACACTGGGTAACGAGAACACCCGCCGCTAAAAAAGAACCCCCGATAGAAATCGGGGGGCCCTAATCATAGACCATTAACCATTAAACCTTATCCTATGAAAATTCGAGTTGAAACTCGGTAAATTTCATAAGGCGTAGCGGTTTAGCCAGATCGATTTTCATAAAATAAGGGTAAACTACTATATGAATCTTCGCATACCTCCAGCCAAGATGAACCAATTGTTTTTTAATTAGTTATTGTTACATGAGAAGGATCTTGCTATGTATTACAGGGGCCAGCGGCTCTATCTACGCGCAGAGTCTATTACAGAAGCTTACCCAGGCCCGCTCTCAGTGGGAACAGTTAGCGGTGGTTATGACGACCAATGCCAAAGAGGTCTGGAAAACCGAGCTGGAGTCGGACAGCTGGAAACAATTTGATGTAAAACATTACGAGACCAACGACTTCTCTGCCCCCTTTGCCTCCGGTTCGGGACAATACGATACAATGATCGTGATTCCTTGCTCCATGGGCACCCTGGGTCGCATAGCCACCGGTGTATCGAACGATCTTATTACCCGCGCAGCCGATGTGGTACTAAAGGAAAGACGAAAATTGATCTGTGTTGTTCGCGAAACACCCTATAACCTGATCCATATTCGCAATATGGAAACCATCACGTTGGCAGGTGGGATCATCTGCCCTGCTACCCCCTCATTTTATAGCAAACCCGCCACCTTGCAAGAGGTGGCTGCCACCGTTACCGACCGGGTGATGGATCTGGCCGGTCTTTCGGTGAATACCTTTCGCTGGGGGCAATCCTCTTGATCAACTACTTAGGACCTACCTAATGCTTGGCTGCGGATCACATTTAAGGCACCACCGGCTTTGAACCATTCGATCTGTTGTTGATTGTACGAATGATTAGCATCGATAGTATCGGTGCTGCCATCGGCATGATGTAACACCACTTGCAGGGGTTGTCCAGGAGTGAACGTAGTCAACCCGATCACCTCTATGCGGTCGTCTTCTTGCACCAGGTTATAGTCCTCTTTGTTGGCAAACGTGAGCGCCAGCATGCCCTGCTTTTTTAGATTGGTCTCATGAATACGGGCAAAGGACTTGACCAATACTACCCGTACACCCAGATGCCGTGGCTCCATGGCAGCGTGTTCGCGAGAAGATCCCTCTCCATAATTTTCATCGCCCACGACCATGGTACCAATTCCCGCAGCTTTATATGCACGCTGCGTGGCCGGTACGGGACCATACACCCCGGACAATTGATTTTTTACACTATCGGTCTTTTCATTAAAATAGTTGACAGCTCCGATCAGCATATTGTTACTGATATTATCGAGATGACCTCTAAACTTGAGCCAGGGTCCCGCCATGGAGATATGATCGGTGGTACATTTGCCCTTGGCCTTGATCAACAAACGAAGGTCTTTTAGATCGGTATTCTCCCAAGCGGCAAACGGATAGAGCAATTGCAAGCGTTTGCTGTCTGATTTTACATCGACTACCACCGTACTGCCATCGGCAGCAGGCGCTTGATAGCCGGCATCCTCGACCGCAAAACCTTTGGCGGGTAACTCATCGCCAGCCGGAGGATCGAGCTTTACCAGCTCGCCCCTTTCGTTGGTCAATGAATCGGTAAGGGGATTAAAAGTAAGATCCCCAGCAATGGCCAAAGCCGTTACCAATTCAGGACTGGCCACAAATGCCAATGTATTGGGATTGCCATCGGCACGCTTGGCAAAATTGCGGTTAAAGGAATGGACAATGGTATTGCGCTCTTGCTTTTCGGCGCCCATGCGATCCCACATCCCAATGCAGGGACCACAGGCATTGGCAAAAACGGTGGCACCGATCTGAGAGAAAGTTTCTAAAAATCCATCTCTTTCGATAGTGTAGCGAACTTGTTCGCTACCGGGTGTGATGGTAAATTCGGCCTTTGTCTTAAGTCCCTTATCCGCCACTTGCTTGGCCAAACTGACCGCACGGCTAATATCTTCGTAAGAAGAATTGGTGCAGCTCCCGATAAGCCCTACCTCTACTTTTGTGGGCCAGTTATTTTTTTGAGCGGCCTCTTTCATCTGAGAAATGGGGGTCGCCAAATCGGGCGTAAAAGGACCATTGAGGTGTGGCTCTAACTCATTTAGATCGATCTCAATAACCCTGTCAAAATATTTTTCGGGATGAGCATACACCTCGGGATCACCGGTTAAATGCTCCTTGATAGCATCGGCAGCATCAGCCACCGCAGCCCTGCCGGTAGCTTTTAGATAACGACTCATACTTTCATCATAACCGAAAGTAGAAGTGGTAGCCCCTATTTCGGCACCCATATTACAGATGGTGCCTTTTCCGGTACAGCTCATAGAAGTCGCTCCTTCTCCAAAATATTCTACAATGGCGTTCGTGCCTCCCTTGACCGTTAAAATGCCTGCCACTTTCAAGATCACGTCTTTGGGAGAGGTCCATCCATTTAGTTTTCCTGTCAATTTAATGCCGATCAGTTTGGGCATCAACAATTCCCAACTAAGACCGGCCATCACATCGCAGGCATCTGCCCCACCCACTCCAATGGCTACCATCCCCAACCCTCCGGCATTGACCGTGTGTGAGTCGGTTCCAATCATCATCCCGCCAGGAAATGCATAGTTCTCTAGTACTACCTGGTGAATGATTCCCGCACCGGGTTTCCAAAAACCAATTCCATATTTATTGGAAATGGAAGACAAGAAATTATAGACCTCTTCATTATCGGCCACCGCCTTACTAAGGTCGGTCTTACCCTCTTGCTTGGCAACGATCAAATGATCGCAATGCACGGTAGAGGGAACCGCTACTTTTTTTCTGCCGGTGGTATCGAATTGCAATAGCGCCATTTGGGCGGTGGCATCTTGCATGGCAACGCGGTCGGGCGCGAAATCGACGTAATCTTTTCCTCTTGCATAATCTGAAACCTTTACGCCCTTCCAAAGATGGCTATAGAGAATTTTCTCGCTAAGCGTAAGAGGCCTTCCGAGAGCCTTACGGGCAGCGGCCACCCGGGCAGGCATGTTGGCATATACTTGCTTGATGAGGTCCAGATCGAATACCATAATGCTAAGAATTTATGATGAAAAAAGAGAGTCTTTCTGCGCGGCAAATTTACGAAAGAACAAGCTTGTTAAAAAATAGCGATTCCTTTAACTTAGCGGAAGACTTTTGTGATGAATAAATTAAAATCCATTGTTGAGTGGAACGCCTTTGGCGTGTGCACGGCCATTGGTATCCGCCTGGGAATAGCCCCCAGCCGCATCAGGCAGTATTTTATGTACACGTCGGTGCTAACCCTAGGTTCTCCGATCATAATTTACCTGATCTTGGCTTTTTGGAGAAACCTTAGCCAGTACACCAAACTTAGCAGAAGAAACCCCTGGCATCATCTTTAATCAAAGCAACTGCGATAGCACTTGAAGCAGTTGATCGAGTTGCTCCTTTGTATTGAACTTAGAAAAAGAAAAACGAATCGGTACGCCGGGGGTGTTACGGAGTGCCCGAATAACATGACTACCCAGGTCGGCCCCACTGCTACAGGCGCTGCCTCCCGATACACAAATTCCCTGCATATCGAGCGCCATCAGCAACAACTCTGTTTTTTCGTTACGGGGAAATGAGACATTGAGTACCGTATAAAGACTCTCGCCTTGCCAATCCCCGTTAAAGACCAGCCCCTCTACTTGCTGCTGTAACCGCTGTGCCAAATAATACTTAAGCGATAAAATATGATGGCGATCGCCTTCCAGGTGTTGATCGGCCAGCTCGAGCGCCTTGGCAAAACCCACAATCCCGTAAATGTTTTCTGTTCCGGCCCTCATATTTCTTTCTTGCCCGCCCCCGTGTATCATGGGCTGAATGGAGACCTCGTCTGAAACATACAACAGACCCACCCCCTTAGGACCATGAAATTTATGGCTGGCCCCGGTGGCAAAGTGAATCCATTTCTTACTAAAGTCGAGTGGATAATGTCCCAGGGTCTGGACGGTGTCGGAATGAAAAATGGCATTATGCTTTTTACAAATGGCGCCGACCTTTTCTATATCAAGCAGATTACCGATCTCGTTGTTGGCATGCATCAAACTCACCAATACCCGTTGAGAGGAACCTAAGACCAATTGCTGAAGATGCTCGAGATCTATATGCCCGTCTGGCTTTACATCAACATAACTAACCTGTAGCTGGTGCTTCTTTTGTAAATGCTCGATCGTATGGACGACCGCATGATGCTCGATGGCAGCGGTAATAATGTGACGACAACCCAGATCTTCTACCGCGGCTACCAAGGCCATGTTATCGCTCTCGGTACCCCCACTGGTAAAGAAGATCTCTCCGGGGCTGGCTTTGATTATGCGGGCCACCGTTTTACGCGCATTCTCTACAGCCAGACGCGTCTCGCGCCCGTAAGAGTAGATCGAAGAAGGGTTTCCAAAATGGGTAGACAAGTAAGGCAACATAGTCTCCAATACCTGTGGATCGAGCGGTGTGGTGGCAGCGTTATCTAGATAAATTCTGTTCATGAACTTCGTAAAGATACTATGAATGGCTCTGTGAAAACTCTTTGATATCGCGCATCAGTTGCTGGGCTATATGCGTCGCCTTCGATTCGAGATCGCTCTCGGCGTAGATACGAATAATGGGCTCGGTATTGGAACTGCGCAGGTGTACCCAGTCGTTATCGAATTCGATCTTCAGCCCATCCTCTGTATACAGTGGATGCTGGGCATATTTTTTTTGGATGGCAGAAAATATCTTAGATAAGTTAGCACCCGGCTGTAACTCTATCTTATTCTTAGAGATGAAATAATCGGGATAACGCTTTCTTAAGGCACTCATTTTTTTACCCGACAAGGCCAGGTGTGTCAAAAAAAGTCCAATGCCAATCAGTGCGTCTCTGCCATAATGAAAATCGGGAACGATGATGCCTCCGTTGCCTTCGCCACCAATAACGGCATTTATCTCTTTCATCTTGGCTACCACGTTCACCTCACCCACCGCAGCGGATGCGTATTGCCCACCAGAAGAAAGTGTCAGCTCTTTCAGTGATTTGGTACTGCTCATATTGCTCACCGACGCCCCGGGTCTTTTAGAGAGCACGTAATCGGCCACCGCCACCAAGGTATACTCTTCGCCGAATAGCGTACCATCTTCGTTGACAAAACAAAGTCTGTCCACATCGGGGTCGACCGCAATACCTAAGTCGGCACCCTGACGGACCACCTCGTGACAAAGCTCCTGCAGATTTTCTGGAAGTGGCTCGGGAGAGTGGGCGAATTTTCCATCGACAGATCCGTTGAGTACGATCACCTCTTGAACCCCTAACTTATAAAGCAGTTCAGGAACGTAAATGGCACCTGTAGAATTGATAGCATCGACCACCACCTTAAACTTTTTCTTGGCTATCAGAGCGGCATCTACCAATGGATATTGCAAGATGGCTTCTAGGTGGTAAGATCGATAGTCAGCCTCTGTAACAGTACCGAGTTTTTCGACCGTGGCAAAACTAAACTGTTCTTTCTCTGCCAGTGTCAACACCTCGGCTCCCAAAGCAGCATCTATAAATTCACCCTTGTGATTAAGCAGCTTTAGTGCATTCCATTCGCGCGGATTATGACTGGCCGTAATAACGATGCCCCCATCGGCATGCGCCGCCGTAACGGCTAACTCTACAGTAGGGGTCGTGCTAAGTCCCAGATCGACCACATCGATACCCAGCCCCACCAGCGTATTGACGACCAACTGCTGCACCATGGCCCCACTAATACGACCATCTCGTCCCACGACCAATCGAACTTTCTCTTTATTTTGCTTGATGAGGGTACCAAATGCAGCCGTGAACTTTACGATATCAACGGGAGTAAGATTTTCTCCGGGTTTATGACCAATAGTTCCTCTAATTCCGGAGATACTCTTGATTAATGCCATAGGGTCGATTTAACGCGGCAAAAATACGCAATGAAAGGGTATCACAAGGACGTAACTTGGCTTCGGCTTACCTTTGGCTATGGCTCGAAAAGCTTGGTTTACCAATTGGTTCAATTCTCCCTACTATCATCAGCTCTATGCGCACCGAGACGACAAAGAGGCCAATGCCTTTATTGAGCGGCTGGTGGCCTACCTGCACCCTGTCCAAGGCGCTACCATGCTCGATATGGCCTGCGGACGTGGCCGCCACAGCCGCACCCTGGCGGCCATGGGGTATGACGTAACAGGAGTAGATGTGGCTCCTGAGAACATCCGATATGCCAAAAGATACGAGACCGATCGACTGCATTTCGAAGTACACGACATGCGAAAGATTTTATGTAGCCGCTGCTTTGATTTTGTCTTTAACTTTTTTACCAGTTTTGGTTACTTCGATCAACTCCACCAACACGAGTTGGCCCTACACACCATGGCTACGGCCCTTAAAAAAGAGGGGCTACTCATCATGGACTATATCAATAGCACACACGCTTCGCAACACTTGATCGCTACAGAAGAAAAGAAAATAAAAGAAACCTCGTTTTTGATCGAGCGCTATGAGGATGCCCGCTATTTTCATAAAAAAATCACCGTGAAAGATCCACAGCTGGATGCTTCGCTTAGCTATTCAGAAAAAGTTTGCAAGTTCGGCGCAGATGAATTGACCGCCCTGCTGCAAAAGCAAGGAATGACCCTTGTCGAGATCAAGGGTGATTATCAGTTACAACCCTACGATGAAAAAATCTCTCCTCGCATGATCATGATCGCCAAACGAACCAACTGATTATTTCTTGTTATTGAGTATCAAATAACGCGAGGTCTCAAAAAAAGCCATTGCCAAATCGGCCAGCGCCCGTTGTCTTTTGTTTCTTTCCGAGCCAGACAAGGTATCGGCGCCCGGAGTTAGAACGTGTAGTTGCTCCTCTCCCGAATTAAGCTGACGAACCAAATAAAAATCGTGGGTCACAATACCGATCTTATCGGTGGCATTGGTTACAAAGGCAAAGTGTTGCCTAGGGCTAGGATCGAGCAGATCTCTGCCCAGCGTCCTATTCTGATAGGAACGGTGCAGCAATCCGGCTACCGTTGGCAACACATCTATTTGCGATACCACTTCCGATCTTCGCTGTGGCGCTAACAAACCCGGAGCATAGAACAACAAAGGCACATGCAGATCGGTAAGGCGTTGTTCTGTCCATACAGGAGGATACACCGCATGTGCATTGCCCGCCACGCCATGATCGCCAATAAAAACAAAAATGGTATTGTTAAAGTAAGACTGCTCGGAGGCCGAGCTGATAAAAGATCGGATACAATAGTCAGAATAGCGAAAGGCGTTGTACTCATCTACCGACTCAAACCCATTTTCTCTTAGTACCTCTATACTAAGCGTATCCCTTTTAAAATCGGTATCGGTAGGAGAAATGGAGCGTTGAAAGGGACGATGATTGCCCGCCGTTTGTATATAGGCAAAGAAGGGAGTAGCCGTTTGACTCAGTCTCCTATGGGCCTCCGCAAAAAGATCCTTGTCGCTTACGCCCCACACATTGATGGGAGGAGCGCTAAAACTTTTTCCGGTGTGCATGTTGAGTTGAGGGATGTTTTGCAAGATGCCTTCGAAATTGTTGAAGGCGGCATCTCCTCCTAAGAAATAATGTTTTTCATAATCATCCAATGCACTTAGCAACGTGTATTGGTCTAGGGCCAGCGGATTGCGGCTCGAAAATTTAAAGAACTGTGCGTCCGGAATGCCGGTCACAATGGCAAACAGGGCCCGTGCTGTCGAAAAAGTAGGTGCAAAACAACGATCGAAAAAAATACCTTGTCTGCTAAGAGAATCAAAGAACGGAGTGGCATTAAGTCGATTACCGCTCATGGAACTTTTGTACATGCTAAACGATTCGCACTGTACCAATACAATGTTGGGGCGACTTTCAAAAGAGGTGCTGCGCGGCCCCAGAGTACGACGAAAATCAAAATTAGCGGCGGGGTCAAAACCCATCCACCCTTTCATAATAGGAAAAAGAGCTCTGGCACGGTCTTCGTTATAACCGGGTTTTCTAAGCCCCAGGGTCGCCGCAAAATTCTGTACGGGATTAATGGCCAGATAGCTCAAAAAGACCTTCGAAAACCGAAAGCTGTCGTTTCTGCTCAATGACCGCGAAGTAAAAGAGCCATGAATGCAAAGCAGGGCCACCAACAAGGCCATTAGAAAATGGCCGGGACGATGCGCAATACCTTGCCCATCGGTAGCACTGATCACTTGCCAGTGGCTGCGACGATACATCCAGCGAAAGATCAGCACGGCCACCCCCAACCCCAGCAACATCCACACCAGCGGATAGGTTTGCCAGATCATTTTTACCGAGATGGTAAAATCTTCGGCAAAGTTCATGGCGCCTGCATCGAGCGGAGTCTGGTTGTAAGAGAAACTTCCGTATCCGGCGGCAAAGAAGAAAAAAAGTATAAAGGTGACAAGGGCCAAATACCAGGTCCAGATCTTTTTGTTGCGATCGGAGTAAAAAGGAGACCAGTCAGCGTAGATACTAATGGTAATAACGGGCAACAAGATGATGGCGATCCACCGTAAGTCATAGCGAAGCCCTAAGGCAAAAGCCGCAGCAATGTCAGTAAGCGTAAGTCCGGCAGGGCGAAACTGAAAAAAAACAAATCCACGAAACAGACTAAAGATCAATAAAAAGATCAGCAGCAGGTTTAACACCCACCGCAATGTCTTTGATATGCGGAGCTTTGCTAGCATGGATAATTCGATCACAAAGAAACGACATTCGGCACAAGTGGCTGCTTTACTACCTTTGTAGCATGTTCGAGAGTTGGCAACAATTTCTGCTATTGCTTCAAAAGACCGACCAATGGTTCTTTCGTCTCATCAATCGTCACCTATCGTGGAGTGGACTCGACGGATTATTGCCCCTTTGGCGTACTCCCGAGTTTTGGATGCCCTTGTATCTTTTCTTGCTTTGCTTTATGCTGCTGAACTTTGGTAAAAAAGCTTTTTGGTGGATCTTTTATTTTATGGCTACTGTTAGCTTGATGGATCTTGTCGGCAACAAGCTTATCAAACAGACGGTACAGCGAATAAGACCCTGTAACGATCCGGCCATGACAGAAGACCTGGTGCTTCGCATACCCAACTGTGGAACGGGATATAGTTTTATCTCCAATCATGCAGCCAATCATTTTGCCATGGCCATGTTCGCTTTTTTGACCATCGGTTCGCTGACGGGTCGGTGGCGTTGGCTGTTTTTTGTATGGGCCCTTAGCATTGGATGGGCCCAGATCTACGTGGGAGTGCATTATCCCTCCGATGTATTGGCCGGAGCCGTGGCCGGAATGATACTGGGCGGCGCCATGGCCCGCGTATTTAACAAACGACATCAATTACGTATCTTCGATACAGCAACAACTCCTTCTAGTTGATGGATCTTTTTATTTTGGGGGCCCTCATTTTTTTGAACGGCCTTTTTTCGATGTCAGAGATCGCACTGGTATCGGCTCGTAAGGGTCGGCTGGAAAGCTTGGCCAACAAAGGGGACAGCAAAGCCAGACTGGCCCTTAAACTCTCTCAACATCCCGAACTTTTTTTCTCTGCCGTGCAGATCGGAATTACCTTGATCTCCATTGTGACAGGGGTCTACACGGGAGAACGTTTTGGAAGAGACCTGCAACCCTATGT
>JBJTWT010000010.1:0-21888 GCA_046081865.1 Sphingomonadales bacterium | reverse complement strand
GTTGTTACTTTCTTTCTCGGTACCATTGAGCAGATTAACACCCAACAGTTCTTTTGCCATCGTCATGCTGATAAGCGCATAGTTGCCCCACGTGGCCTTCGAGATCGCATCGGGTAACTCTTGCAACCAGGGATTGGTAGCACCGGTACCGGTACCGATAGAAGCCTTTTGATACAATACGATCTCCGTTCCGGTAACAGCAGGTGACGAAGTAATGGCTTGCGCCGCTCCGGCCAAGGCAGCACTGCTGTAAGAACCGGCAGCGGCAGGCAGCGATTTATCTTGCAATCCTTCTTGCAAAACCGTGTTGAAGGTGGTTTCGCTGCCAAGAGACTTGATCCAGTATTGCTTAAAATATTCTTCGTAAGAGGTATCGTTACCGCTCCACTTTAGTAACGAGGTTTGATATGCTCTTGTCTTGAACAGCGGATAGATAGTGGGTTGAATAAAACTGACCACACCAGCCTTAGGTGCTGCATCCCCCCAGCTTTCCAGATAATGATGAGAGGGAAGCACGAACTGACAAAGCTCCGTGGTCTCATCCATACGTTCGCTAAATGATACGCTCAGCTTCACCTTGCCCATGGCCGATGCAAAAGCATCAGCATCATGATACGTGTAAGCAGGGTTCGCACCGTAGATCATTATAGACCCAACCGTGCCGGCCTGCATATCTACGATCAACTGTTCGAACTCGCTGTCGATACCGGCGCGGTAATTGACAGGCTTTCCCCAATCGATAGTCTTACCGTAAGCGCCGATCGCGTTGTTGATAGCATTTACTATTACTTGTACATTCTTATCGTTGCTACCGCATACGACCAGCGATGTTCCTTTATTGTTTAAAAGGTCCGACGCTGCTTTTTCTATACCGGCCTTTAGCTTTTCATCTTTAATGCCGTTCACGCCCGATCCTGATACAGCAGACAACAAAGCCAGGGCTACCAGTCCGGTTTCGGAGGGACGGCATACAAAACGCTCATCGGCGCTGGCACCCGTCATACTCAAATATCCTTCGAACTGGTAATGCTTACTCATCAAGGGATTCTTTTGGTCGATCTTTCTGCCAACTGCATACCCTTTGGCAAACTCCACAGGGCTCAACCAGCTACCAAGAAAATCGGCACCGAGGCTTACTACCACATGAGCAGCGGCAAAATCATAAGAGGGAAGACGACGACCGAATCCGGACGCCTCGTTGGCCAACAACATACCACTGTACGAAACCGCATCATATTGAACATGACGAAGTCCTGGATAAGCGGCAATAATGGCTTGTGTAGAGGGAGAATTGAGCGTACCGGTCAACAAAACTTTGCTGCCAGTGGCCTTTTGCATGGCATCGGCCACCAATTTATCGAACTGCTCGAACGTAGGCACTTCTTCGAAACGCGCTTCATCACCCTTACCAACTTTTTGTTGTGGAAAGCGAAGACGATGCGTATCGTAAAGGTCCAGCACCGAAGCTTGCACACGAGCAGAGGTTCCGCCACCCGTAAAGGCACAGCGATCGTTTCCCTCAATCTTAATAGGACGGCCATCTCGCACTTTGGCTAATACAGGAACCACATCACCTTCTTGCACGAACGTAGTGGCATAATATTGAGCCACACCGGGAATGATATTCTCGGGACGATTGGCAAAGGGGATCGCTTTTTTTACAGGGATCGTACAGCTGGCGGCCAAGCTGGCAGCCGCGGTGCTGAATCCGAGGTATTTTAGAAAATCCCTACGGGGCGCCTTGGCATCGATCAGGCCTTTGTCATCGAAGCCCTCAAAGGGTAACTCTTCGCGAAACTCGTCCTGCTGTTGCTTGGCAAACTGCTCGCTCTCATTGACCTCCCCGAAACTCTGCCAGTACTTTTTTTGGCTCATAATATCCTTGGTTGGTTGGGTTCAAATAATAGATCAATAGTGACATTTCTGGCATTCCAGACCGCCAATATCCTTAACGGTTATGCTGTCCATTTTCCCAGATTTAATATCATTATGAAACTTTTCGTAGATGCTATAGAATTTATTGCCTTTGGTGCTATCGTAATTAAATTGCACCTTGGTTTCACGGTGACAATTGATGCACCATCCCATGCTCAGGTCAGACACCTGTTTTACCTCGTCCATGGCCTGGATCTCACCATGGCAGCTCTGACATTGCACCTTGCCGGCGTTCACGTGTTGAGCGTGGCTAAAATACACATGGTCAGGCAGGTTATGGATCTTGATCCACTCGATGGGTTTAGCCATAGATGGATCCCATTTATTTGGATTGTTAGGATCAAAACCAGCGAATTCATATAGTTTCTGAATCTCGGCCGTTCCATCGATCTCCTTTCCGTCTTCGTCAAATAACTTAGGTCCTTTCTCGTAGGCTTGAATCGCTTTGTGACAATTCATACAAGTATTGACAGAGGGGATGGCAGCATGCTTACTTTGCTCGGCACTACCATGGCAATAAAGACAGTTGATCTGGTTGATACCCGCGTGCACCTTGTGAGAATAGTAAATGGGCTGCACAGGTTGATAATCTTTTTGGCGACCTAACCCGATAGCTCCCTTGGCAACCATGTATCCGCCAAATACAAAAAATACAATAGACAAGATGGCAATATTGGTCTTATTGCGCCAAAAAGGAATACCCTCAGGACTTACAGCGCCTTCGGCCTGATCGGAAAGTTTTTTCAAATTACTGTTAACCTGCATCAAGATCAATGCAATTACTCCCAACAGCAATGATATAATACCGAATAAAACAGAACTTTGATTATCAGAATCTTGCGACTCTCCTCCTGCCCCAGCAGCGGGGGCGGGTGCAGGCTTGGCAGCTTCGTTGATATAGGCTACCAAATTGCCGACATCCAAAAGAGTAACGTCGGGAAACCCGGTCATCATAGAACCATACTCGGCCTTGAGTCCCTGGGTGTAGGGATCTTTGGCCATGTAGGCAGCCGGATTATTGATCCAGGCCAGCAGCTCTTTGTGATCGGCCCATTTGTGTCGCTCTTCCAAACCGGCCAGGGCAGGTCCGGTTGCTTTTTTGAGTACGTTGTGACAAGAGGCACACTTGCTCATAAACACAGCTTTCCCTGCTGCAGCGTCTTGCGCGCTGCTAAAAGAAACAGATAAAATAAGGAGGGAAAAGAGAAGAGCGGTCAGATGTTTTAAGACAGCTTTTTGGGACATCATATTCGCAATTGATATGGAATGTGGATAAATAGCTCTTAATTAGGCGCAAAGTTAAGTTAAGCCACTCACCAAATGGCATGAATTTTTACTTTTTTTTTACAATAGATGGAGAGTAGAAACAAAGCAATTTTTGCGTTGAATAAACCCAATGTCCCAATTGTCATATACGGGTCAATTGTAATATCAAAAGTTAAATAAGGATCGGAATTCGCGCCAATGCCCCGTTTTTTGTTGAATTTTGCAACTTCTCTAGTTAAAACCGCCCAACATGTTCAGCAGACTACAGCAAAAATGGAAAGTAAGTGGCATACGCCTTGCCTTGATCCTTTGCACTTTTGCCATTGGAGGCAGCGCCACCGGATGGCTTGGTAAAAAGATCATGAACTGGCTGTCCATTCAGCAAGACTGGCTTTGGGGGGTCGTATACATTTTGCTAATAACCTTGCTATGGCCATTAATGGTCCTGATCATTAGCATTCCCTTTGGACAGTTTAATTTTTTTAGAAACTACATTCGTAAGCTTGGAGAGAAATTGAACTTTTTGCGCTAATCCCACATCGTCGAACAACTGGGTTGTTGTGTATTTATCAATTGTCGCTGTATGAAACGTATCGCCATTTTTGCTTCCGGAACCGGATCGAATGCTGCTCGCATTATTGAGCACTTTGCCGATCATGCTTCGGTGCAAGTAGCGCTGGTCGTTTGCAACAAACCAAACGCAGGTGTGCTCTCGGTGGCCGCCACACAACAAATTGAAAGTCTCTTGATAGAGCGGGTGCGATTTTTTTCGGGAGATGGGTATGTCGATCTGCTGCAAGAGAAAAAGATCGATTGGATCGTACTGGCCGGTTTTTTATGGAAAGTTCCCGTCTCCTTATTACGTCAGTATAAAGGATACATCGTAAACATTCATCCCGCGCTGCTCCCATCCTTTGGAGGAAAGGGAATGTATGGAGATCATGTACACGAGGCCGTGCTCGTGGCAAAAGCCACCGAAAGCGGAATCACCATTCATTATGTAGACGAGGAGTATGATCACGGAGCAACCATCTTTCAGGCTCATTGCCCCGTATTTGCCGACGATACAGTCGCTACGCTGGCTACACGCATTCATGCGCTCGAACATCAACATTACTCCCGCGTAATCGAAGAATTACTTTGCCGCTAAGACTTCAATATCGTTTACTTTGTTTCGGACTGATGCTACTTTCGCTCTCCGCCCGGTCGCAATCATATGTGGTTCGTGGTGTCGTATATGACAGTTCACGCAACTATCCTCTCGAAGCGGTCAGTATACTTTCTACCGCTGGAAATGGAGCCGTAACCAACGCCGAAGGATTTTATGAGATTCGCGTTACCGAAAAAGATTCGATATGGTTCAGTTACCTGAATAAACCCACCATAAAATTTCCGGTAATCAAGATCAGCAATCCCATGCAGTTCGATATTTCTTTGCAGGTAAGTGTGCCCGTATTACGCGAGGTCAAAGTTTTTCCGAGAAACTACAAACTCGACTCCATCCGTAATCGGCAAGACTATGCCAAGGTATTTAACTACCGAAAACCCGGATTACGCCTTGTAACTCCTTCGACAGGGGCAGGAGTTGGTTTTGATGTAAATGAGATCATCAATATTTTTCGCTTTCGCCGAAATCAAAGCATGTTGTCTTTTCAACAACGCCTTTTACTAGAGGAACAAGAAAAATTCATCACCTATCGATTTAACAAGGCGCTCGTTCGTCGTTTAACTCAACTCGAGGGAGCCGAGTTAGATAAATTCATGGAACTGTTTCGACCCCCTTATCTCTTTACAAAGCTATCGGGCGACTACGAATTCAGGATGTACATAAAGCAAAGTTATTACCGCTATAAAAGAGGCCTGCCGCCTCTCACTTGGGAAGATGCTGATTAGTATTAGTACTATTAAGATTCAAATATGGACTAACGCTTCTGTTTTTTCACCAATTTCTTCCATGAAAAAACAGTAAAAAAGAAGTCTTTTTCACCTTTTTATAAAATCAGAAGTCGCCTATTTTAGCGAAGAGATAAAAGCTACCTCTCTTCACTAAAAGGTTGTTTCTATGCAACATCGTTTCTTGTCTGTTCGTCTCATTACATTTCTTTTACTGGCCACTACTCTTTTTATGTGTACTAAAAAAGATCAGGTGGCTACTGCTGACAACGAGCCAAGTTTGATGGAAAAGAAGTTCTTTACTGCTAATCGAACACAAAATGATGATGGGCATTATCAGTTAAGGGAGTATCTTATGCAAATAGACCATATTGCGTTATAAAATTGAAAGTACTATTTATTCAAAAATCAGCGAATTACTTATCTTTTCAGCATGAAATGGCTTCTAAACCTCCTGCTGTTGCCTGCATTGGCGTTTTCGCAAGCTCCAATGGTATGCGACCTATTAATCACTAACGGACGTATTGTAGATGGGACCGGTAATGGATGGTACCAGGGATCTATTGCTATTCACCAAGGAAAAATACTGGCCATTTTTCGTAGTAGCCCCGATAATACCTGGAGACAATCTATCAAACCGCAACTTATTATTGATGCGCGGCAACTAATGGTAGCACCCGGTTTTATTGATGTACATACGCACCTAGAGGGAGATGAGATCAAAGATCCGGAAGCCAAGAACTTTATTTATGATGGGGTAACCACTTGTATTACCGGAAACTGCGGATCCTCTAATCTTCAAGTGGGCAACTATCTACAATGGGTCGACTCTCTTAAGACCTCTATCAACATTGGTACCCTTATTGGACATAACGATGTTCGTAAAGCGGTGTTAGGACGTGCCAATCGCGATGCAACCCCACCGGAATTACAACGCATGGAATTGCTGGTAGAGAAAGCCATGAAAGAAGGTGCTGTCGGGCTAAGTACCGGACTTATCTACATCCCGGGCACTTATAGCAAAACGCCCGAGATTGTAACACTGGCCAAACAAGCCGCAAGAGCGGGGGGTGTTTATGCCACTCATATGAGAGACGAAGGAGATAGTGTTACTCAGGCCATCGAAGAGGCTCTCACCATAGGCAAAGAGGCCGGCTTGCCCGTTGAGATATCGCATTTTAAGCTCAGCGGCCAGCAAAACTGGGGACGTAGCAAACAAACATTGGCGCTGGTCGAACAAGCGCGTAAACAAGGGCTGGAAGTAGCCATTGACCAATATCCATACACGGCAAGCAGCACCTCCATTAGCACCCTGATTCCCGACGAAATACTGGCCGATGGGCAAGATTCGATTAAAGCCCGACTGGCGCGACCTGAGGTACGCAAGCAAGTAATACACGCCATTCAAGAACGTCTCAAAAAAAGAGGACTAAAACATATAAGCTATGCCGTGATCGCTTTATTCCCTAAAGACTCGACATACAATGGAAAAAGTATCGAAGAGATCAATCTACTGAAAGGAAATAAACACACTGTTGCCAATGAGGCCGCTATCGTAATGGACATTGTTAGCCGTGGCGGTGCCAGTGCCGTGTTTCATGGAATGGGAGAGGAAGATGTTAAGCGAATTATGCAGTACCCTTTTAATATGATTGCCAGCGACGCCAGTATTCGAGTGCTAAATACAGGGGTGCCGCATCCCAGAGGATATGGAACAAATGCGCGCGTATTAGCCAAGTATGTACGCGAAGAAAAAGTAATCCCTCTCGAAGAAGCCATACGCCGCATGACCTCGCTGCCCGCTCAGCAGTTTAGGATCGAGTCCAGAGGATTACTGCTACCCGGTTATTTTGCCGACATCGTGATCTTTGACGAAAACAAGGTGCAAGATCTTTCTACCTTCGATAAACCGCATGCTTACACTATTGGCTTTGAATATGTACTGGTAAATGGACAATTGACTGTCAATAATGGGGTACATACCGGAGTACGCGCAGGTAGGGCCTTATACGGACCGGGAACGCTACGCAACAACTAACTTCTAAAAAAAATACCATGAAAAAACTCTTGTCTCTTATTCTCCTTGTATTACCTATCTCGCTATCATTAACACTATCGGTACAAGCGCAGGTAATCAATGTAGCTGCCCAGCCCTCTCAGGCGGGTTTCTCGGCAGACCGCTTAGCCCGTATTGATAGTACTATCGCGCTATGGGTTAAGCAGGGATGGATGCAAGGCGGAACGGCTCTGATTATTCGCAATGGCAAGATCGCATACCATAAAGGATTTGGCTATAGCGACCTGGAAAGTAAAAGCCCCATGCAAAAGACCGATATTTTTCGGATCGCATCCCAGACCAAGGCTATTACCAGCGTAGCCATCATGATGCTTTTTGAAGAAGGAAAACTGCTGTTAGACGATCCGGTCTCAAAATTTATTCCTGCGTACAAGAATCAACAAGTACTCAATACATTCAATGAGTCTGATACTACTTATACGACCGTGCCAGCCAAAAAAGAGATCACCATTCGACAATTGCTTACCCATACCTCTGGGTTAGGATATGCCAGTATCGGCACGAAAGAGGCCAATGCCATCTATGCAAAAGCAAATCTAACAGCCGGACTCAATGTTCAAGGTGATGATCTGCTTAGCGCCATGAACCGGCTGGCTAAGATGCCGCTGATGCATCAACCCGGAGAGAAATGGACGTATGGGCTCAATACCGACCTGCTGGGATGTTTGGTAGAAGTGATCTCCGGAAAAACATTGGATGCTTTCTTTAGAGAAAGGATCTTTACGCCTCTTGGAATGAAGGATACTCATTTTTTACTCCCGGCCCAAAAGGCAAAACGATTGGTGCCACTCTATCGTGAAATGCCCAACGGACAACTCGTTAAGGCTACGGCCTATTTACTCAATGGAAAAACCGTTACTCCCGATTATCCACTTATAGCCAGCACCTATTATTCGGGGGGAGCCGGACTTTCTTCTACTATCGAAGACTATGGTATCTTTTTACAAATGTTGCTAAACGAAGGTGTTTACAATGGGCAACGATTGCTAAGTCGCAATAGCGTACGATTGATGACAACGAATCAGATCGGGGATGTTCCGTATGGAGGAGGTAACGATAAATTTGGTTTGGGATTTGCCGTGGTAACCGATAAGAGCAGTGGCCGCACTCACGCAAACGAAGGCACTTTTAATTGGGGCGGAGCTTTTGCTACCTCGTATTGGGTAGATCCCAAAGAAAAGATGGTCTACTTGTTTTACCGCCAACTACAAAATACCACTAAAGGAGAAATGGTAGAGAAATTTCGGGCACTGGTCTATCAGGCCATCAGCGATTAGAAGGAAAGTAATTTAGCAAGGGTCTCCGCTAATCTTGCTTTGGCTAAGAATTCTTGCTCCAGTACGGTGCTAAAGGGAACAGGTGTATCCAGCGAAGCACAGCGCATTACCGGTGCATCCAGATAATTAAAACAATGCTCTGCGATCCAGGCGGCGATCTCGCCACCAACACCTCCGGTCAATGTGTCTTCGTGGAGCACTAACACACGACCGGTACGTTTAACCGTTTCTTGTATGGCATCATAATCGAGGGGAAGCAGTGTGCGAAGATCGATCAGATCAATAGAGCAGTTGGGATGTTGCAAGGCATACTCGGTAGCCCAATGAACTCCGACTCCGTAGGTAATAATGGAAACCTCCGCACCCGACAATACACGATGAGCTTTTCCGATTGCCATCTCATAGTATGCCTCGGGTACCATACCACTTACCGAGCGATAAAGTGCCTTGTGCTCAAAAAACAATACCGGATTAGGATCGTTGAGTGAGGCAATAAGTAATCCCTTTGCGTCGGCGGGATTCGATGGATAAACTACTTTTAATCCGGGTATATGAGTAAACCATGCCTCATTACTCTGAGAATGAAAAGGGCCTGCCCCCACACCGGCTCCTGTGGGCATTCGTACCACCACGTTGGCTGACTGCCCCCAGCGGTAATGGATCTTGGCCAAGTTGTTGACAATCTGATTAAACCCCACCGATACAAAGTCGGCGAACTGCATTTCGACCATGCTGCTAAATCCCTCTAGCGCAAGACCAAGCGCTGTACCAATAATAGCGCTCTCACAAAGTGGCGTGTTGCGTACTCGCCCTTTTCCGAATTGTTGCACGAATCCCTCGGTGATCTTAAAGGCTCCGCCGTATTCGGCTATATCCTGACCCATAAGCACCAGTTTTGGATCACGCTCCAGTTGCATACGCAGTCCCTCGCTAATGGCATCTATCATACGAAGCTCGCGCGCGCTTCCGGCATCTTCATTTGGCAATGTCAGTACTACCTGAGCCGATGGGCCTCTTTTGGCATAGACATCCGCTAACTCATCGGCTGGATTAGCCACTACGGGAGCGGGCGCAAGCCCGATGGCTAATGCTGATTCGATTGATGACTTATACTCATTTCGAATATCCGCTACTTGTAATTCAGTAAGTAATCCTTGCTCGATCAAAAACCGCTCGTAGTTTTTTATGGGGTCTTTTTGCTCCCACTCCTTGAATAATGCTCCTGGAACGTATTTGGTACCACTGGCTTCTTCGTGACCTCGCATTCTAAAGGTCATACATTCTACCAGATAGGGTTTCTGATAACGAAGACAATATTCCCTGACCCCCTTGATGGTATCGTACACTGTAAGCAAATTGTTTCCATCAATGCAAATTCCTTCCATACCATATCCCTTGGCCTTATCTACCAGACTCTCGCAACGATATTGCTCATTGACCGGGGTGCTTAGACCATATCCGTTATTCTCGATCAAAAAGATAACAGGCAGATCCCAAACGGCCGCCACATTGAGCGCTTCATGAAAATCCCCTTCGCTGGTGCCGCCATCTCCGGTAAAGGCCAACGCCACCTTTTGTTTCGAAGCAAGTTTGGCAGCCAGTGCCGCTCCATCGGCCAAGGCGAGTTGCGGCCCCAGGTGAGAGATCATCCCACAGATATGATGCTCGCGACTTCCAAAATGAAAACTCCTTTCGCGAGCCTTACTATAACCCAGTTGCGTTCCCTGCCATTGAAGAAATAATTTATGTAACGGCATCTCTCGCGTAGTAAAGACACCCAGATTACGATGCAGTGGCATGATCCACTCATCACGATCCAAGGCCAATGTGGCTCCTACGGCAATAGCTTCTTGTCCTATACCACTAAACCATTTGGAGATCTTACCCTGACGAAGTAAGACCAGCATTTTTTCTTCGATCATACGTGGCCACAAAAGTTGGCGATACCAGGCCACTAATTCATCATCCTTATAATTTTTTCGATCGAAAGTCATAGTGCAAAGTTCCGAAAATTTTAGGGATTGCCGGTGTTACACCACCACCAACTCATAGAAGGCATCGGGTTGCAGGTAGCGGTTTGCAAGTGTTTGTAATTCGGTTGCCGAAACAGTTTTGATCGTATCGATGGTCTTATAAAAATATAACCCATCCATTCCATGTAAGATCAGGTTCTTCCAGCGACCCATCAATTGAAAGGGGCCATCCAGATCTCCCAGTAATCCTCCCATCATATAATTACGCACCAACAACAACTCTTCCTCATCAATGGGCTCGTTACGAAGTCGCTCCATTTCGCGATACACTTCTGCCAGTGTGGCCTCTGTAACTTCCTTTCCGGCCTCGGTGCTGATCATCCAGGCACTCTCTTGCTGCAAATTCAATAAATAACTATGGATGCCATAGGTGTAGCCCTTGTCTTCGCGAATATTGCTCATTAATCGAGAACCAAAAAATCCTCCCAATACCGCATTGAGCAGTTGGGTGGGAATAAAATCTGGATGATGACGATTGGGAAAAGGACGAGCCATCCGAATGGCTCCCTGTACGCCGTGGGGATCGTTGTCGATCCTGTATTTTTTTTGCGTGGCCGGTACGAAGGGATGCTCCGGACAAGTGAGTGAAGTGGCAGGAAGGTCGCCAAAATAGGCGTTGAGTTGCGATAAAAGTCCGGCAGGTATTTTGCCGGCTACAAAAAGCATCGGACGGGCCTTACGGTAATGAGTGTCGTAAAAACTAAGTAGCGTTGAACGCTCCAGCGTATCGAAGGCTTCGGCCGAACTGAATTTTCCATAAGGATGATCCGGGCCAAACAAATAAGTATCGATCAAGCGGCCGGCCACAAAATCGGCCTTACGAAGATTGACCTCCAATCGTTGCTTCATGTTTTGGCGATACAATTGCAATTCATCCTCTGGTAACACAGAATCAGTAAGTAACTCCCGAACTACGGGTAGTAGGGCGTCCACATGCTTGGCCATACAATGAAGGGTCATCAAGGCTTGCTCATTAAAGCAACTTCGATTCAAATAAGCTCCATAATAATCGACCGCCTCATTTATCTGCAATGCGGTTTTAGTGCTGGTGCCATTGCGCAGTAAAAAATTAGTGGTAGCCGCTACCAGATTTTTTGTTTCGTAGCTGTTTCCGGCGGGGTAGACCCATTCCAGTTGTAATACCTCCTCTGCCCCTGCATCGATCATATAGACCGGTGTACCGTTATCAAGGGTAGCCCGTTCCACTGGCTTTAATCGTAGCTGATAGGCGACCGCATCAACAATAGGAGGAGCTTGACTTCGGTTGAGCATAGTGGTTTAATTCGAGGCGAGATAATAGAGGGTATTTGAATTTTGCTCCCTAAAAATAGATCGCGCCTGCTGTTGAATATCCTTTGTAGTAACCGCTTCGTATTTACCCAATTCGTTATTCATTTCGGTCGCATCGCCAAGTAATTCGTAATAGGCCAAACTTGCAGCGCGACTCATCACGCTCATATCTTCGAAAGCGATCATACTCTCGGTCTTGTTCTTTACTTTTTGCAATTCCGATTCACTGACAAAGTCGTCGATAAGACGTTGCAGTTGTTCTCCCAATGCCCGCTCGGCCTTGTCCATAGATATCCCTTTTACTAATTTTCCTTCAATGGCAAGTAATCCGGGATCGCTGCTGGCAAAATGATAGCAATCGATACTACTAAATAGTTGCTGCTCCTTTACAAGGGCATGGTACAACCGGGAAGAAGCTCCGCCACCCAATATATCGGTAAGCAGGTCGGTGGCATGATAAGAGGCATCTTGTCGGGCACCCATATGCCAAGTCTTGCAAAGCATATTTAGGGGTACCGGGGCTTTGATGGTTAAATGACGGGGCTCCGTTTGTACCGGTTCGGCCGCAAGCGAGCGATCATAGCGCGTACCCGAGGGAATATCTCCAAACCATTTTTCTGCTAACGATCTTACACGTGCCGTATCGACAGCTCCCGCCACTACTAAGATGGCATTGCAGGGTGTATAGTGCTTAAAGAAAAAAGATTTTACCTGCCCCAGCGTAGCTGTCTCTATGTGTGACAACTCCTTTCCAATCGTCATCCATCGATAGGGATGTACCTGATAGGCCAGTTCGCGCATTTTGTGCCAGGTATCCCCATAGGGCTTATTCAGATAGTTCTCCTTGAACTCCTCGCAGACCACCTTACGTTGTGTGGCCAAGCTTTTCTCGGAAAAGGCAAGCGATAACATCCGATCACTCTCCAGCCAGAAGGCAGTCTCGAGATTGTCAGCAGGCAATTGAATGTAGTAATTAGTGAGATCGTTCGTGGTATAGGCATTATTCTCGCCACCTGCCATTTGCAAAGGTTCGTCGTAATCAGAAATATGCAACGAGCCTCCGAACATCAGGTGTTCAAACAAGTGCGCAAAACCGGTGTGGTGGGAGTCTTCGTCCCGGGCCCCGACATTATACAACACATTGACCACGGCCATAGGGGTCGAGGGATCCGGATGAACCAGCACCCTTAACCCATTAGATAAGGTAAAACGATCGAATTGAATCATGGTAAAGGACAAAGGTAACCCCGGATCGGTCAACAACCGACACCTAATTGTTGTTATGTAACAATACCTTTGTTATATGCACACCGATCAGTTACTACACAAGGCGCTACAATTTGAATTTTTGTCCAAAGAAGAGGGTATTTGGCTCTTCAACGAGGGCTCTTTGGCGGAGTTGATGTGGGTAGCCGATGAACTTCGAAAAAAACAGGTCCCTCACGGAAAGGTCACTTGGCAGATCGACCGCAATGTTAATACGACCAATGTTTGCATTGCCAATTGTAAGTTTTGCAACTTTTACCGTATTCCTGGCCATCCCGAAGCGTATATCACTACGATGGACACCTATCGCGAAAAGATCCGCGAGACCATCCGTTTTGGAGGCGACCAGTTGTTGCTACAAGGGGGGCATCACCCCGATCTGGGCTTACAATTCTATGTAACGCTCTTTACGCAGATCAAAACCGAGTTTCCTGACATTCGCTTGCATGCATTAGGTCCGCCCGAAGTAGCCCATATTACCAAATTAGAAAAGAGCTCTCACTACGAAGTGCTCAATGCTTTAAAAAAAGCGGGGATGGATTCTCTTCCCGGTGCGGGCGCAGAGATCTTGGTCGACAGGGTAAGACGGCTGGTTTCTAATGGCAAATGCGGCGCACAGGAATGGCTCGATGTTATGCACGAAGCGCACAAGCTTCATATTCCTACGTCTGCCACCATGATGTTTGGCCATGTCGAAACGATCGAAGAAAGATTTGAGCACCTGATCAAACTTCGCGAGGTACAAGCAAAAAAACCAATAGACTCAAAAGGCTTTTTGGCCTTTATTCCCTGGACATTCCAAGATGTCGATACGCTACTGGCAGAGGTCAGAGGTGTACAAAACCTTACTACCCGCGAAGAATATATTCGAATGATCGCCATCAGCAGGATCATGCTTCCTAATATCATCAATATTCAGGCAAGCTGGCTAACCGTTGGAAAAGAAACCGCGGGAGCTTGTTTACACGCAGGTGCCAATGACTATGGCTCGATTATGATAGAAGAAAATGTAGTAAGTGCAGCCGGTGCCCCGCACCGCTTTACCTATAAGACCATTCAGGAGGCCATTCGTGATGCAGGGTTTGAGCCACAATTGCGCAACCAGGAGTATACATTCAGAAGCATCCCGGAAAATATCGAAGAGCAGGTCATCAACTATTGATCGAAGCTGACCAATAAACGGCTGAGCAAGATCAGTGTTTATCGTACCGCGGTCAGCTTGCTACCATACTTTTCTGATTACCTTGTCGGAACAGAAATTATTCCGATGGGCATCAGATTATCGAACCATACGGCCCTTGTTACTGGTGGAGCCAGGGGTATTGGAGCTGCGATCGCCAAATTATTCATTCAAGAGGGGGTCTCCGTTATCATTACCGACATTTTACGGACAGAAGGAGAATTGACAGCCGCCTCGCTGGGAGAAAGGTGCTTTTTCATTCAACACGATGTAACGCTGGCAAGCGCCTGGAAACAAACGGTAAGCTTGGGGGAGGCCAAGATGGGACCTATATCGGTATTGGTCAACAATGCCGGTGTGGTACTAAACAAAAATATTCAACAAACCTCACAAGAAGATTTTGAAAGGGTCTTACGGATCAATACAAACGGGCCCTTTTTAGGAATAGAAAGTGTATTGCCTTCGATGCTACAACATCGCAGAGGATCCATCATCAACATTTCCTCTATTGCCGGACTGGTCGGTTTTACCAACTGTATTGCCTATGTGGCATCGAAGTACGCCCTTCGCGGTATGACCAAAACAGCGGCGCTCGAACTAGCCAAAGAAGGTATTCGGGTCAATTCCATACACCCTGGTGTAATCAGAACACCTATGGTGATAAATGACGCCATGACCGATCTTATAGATCGGGTTACCGCAGACATTCCAATGGGTCGGATCGGGGAACCCATCGAGATCGCACAATTGGCATTGTACCTAGCCAGCGACGAATCGAGTTATTGCACCGGAGCCGAGTTTACGGCAGACGGCGGACTCACTGCACAATAAAGGTGGCTTGACTATCTTTGAGCAGCAAATGCTCGCTATGGCCTCCGATATTGCACAACTAAGAAAAGATTACTCACTTCATGCGCTCACCGAAAGTGAGGTGGATGCTTCGCCGATCAAGCAATTTACCCAGTGGTGGAATCAAGCGGTCGAATCAAAGATCGATGAGGTCAACGCGATGACACTTTCTACGGTCCATCAGCTAGGTTACCCCGAGTCTAGGATCGTTTTGCTAAAAGGTTACAGCGATCAAGGTTTTGTTTTCTTTACAAACTACCAAAGCGATAAAGGCTTGCAGTTGCAAAATAATGCCCACTGCGCGTTGCTGTTTTTTTGGAAAGAGCTCGAAAGGCAAGTACGCATAAGCGGTACCGCCACTAAGATCTCGGAGAAGGATAGTGATGATTATTTTATGAGCAGACCCGAAGGTAGCCAGATCGGAGCTTGGGCCTCTCCGCAAAGCAAAGTGGTAGAAAATCAAGAGTGGCTTCACGAGAACTTCGAAAAGATCCAACGCTCTTTCGATAATAAGGTTATCTCCCGTCCTCCGCATTGGGGCGGATTTATCGTGTGTCCGAAGACCATAGAGTTTTGGCAAGGAAGACCCAGTCGCATGCACGACAGAATCAGATATAGTGCCCAACAAAACAGCGAGTGGAAAATAGAACGCTTAGCGCCGTGATAGTTAACGGCAAACCGAGCTCATTAATTCTTTGAACTAAGCTCAGCGATAAGATCCATCACCTCCGAAAGAGATTGCTTAAAACTAACGCCCGACGGAATAGTTTTTTTATAACTCAAGGTCTGAGAACCCGATACGATCGTAGGCGTGCCGGCAAAATGCAGGGAGATCTTGTTCAAAAATTTATCCATCGAAAAGTTAGAGGCCGTAGAAGTAAGATGAGAGAAAATAAAATTGGGCTGCTTTAGGCGAACTACATAAGCTACATCCTTGATGGGAACGTTAGCCCCCAGATAAATGGTTGCGATACCGCGACTCTTCATCAAATAATTCAGGAATAAAAGACCCAGCTCGTGGTATTCACCTTCGGGCAAAAATAACATGACCAACTGCTTGGAATTGACCGGTATGGGTGTACGATCTAGAGCGACCAGTAGTTTTTGTCGTATCACATTTGTAACCAGGTGTTCTTGCGCCGGATTGATATGCCCGGTAAGCCATAGAATACCGATCTTTTCAAGAAAAGGAAATATCAATTTGAGAACAGTACGTTCTACCCCTTTTTGTTCAAAATGTTCCCCCAGCACGCGATCGATTAGGTCGACCTTAAGATCGATCATCTCTTGTACCAACTCGTTCACATTTCTCTCCTGGATCGCTTGTGTGTCGGTCAATTGTAAAATACGCTGTTGCATCTCGGTCGCATCCATGCGGTCAATGTGCGAGATCTTATAGCCATATTTATTGAGTAGGGCTATGTTGAGTACAGTCTTGAGCTCCTCGTTGGTATAATAGCGAATATTGGTTTCGGTGCGCTGGGGCTTTAAGAAGTTATAACGTTGTTCCCAGATCCGAATCGTGTGCGCTTTGATGCCCGTCAGATTCTCCAAGTCCTTTATAGTAAACGCATTCATGCCAGTATTACAATCCCTGCGCAAAAAAGTTGTAGCCCCACCCACGAAAGAGGGCATTTAACTTATATTTTTATTGATTATCAGCTTTTTATATATAAATTATCTTTTCGATCAAATCCCCAAAACTGCCCTTTCCTCCCTCCTATACTACGCTGCCCTTGCTCTAACACGCTGAGACAGATCATGGATAACACTGAAAAGGATCATTGAAACAAGGTAAAATATCAAGTAGCTTAAAGGGGTAATTATCGTTAAAAAATTAAGACATTATGAAAAATATCACCAAATTGTTGGTAGCGCTGGGCGCAGGATTAGCGATCGGTGGAATACTGGGCGTATTGTTTGCTCCCAGAAAAGGAAAAGAGACCAGAGAAAAATTAAAAGAGGAGGGGTCCAGACTAAAGTCACAGCTAAATGAGAAACTATCAAGAGGCAAGGAAAAGATAGCCGAACAATTTAGCAAGACCGACCGACAGGTAGATGAGCTTATTTGAATGCTAGTTCGAAAAACCAACCCCAAAACGGCCTATGTCCGACGAATTCAACCGAATTGAAACCCTGGTAGAAAAGTTAAAGAACTATCTCAATACCCGGTTGGCCGAATTAAAACTATCAACAGCCGAAAAGACCGCTAAGGTATTGTCGGTGATGATCGCTGTTTTATTGGCCGCTCTACTGTTTTTTCTTTTTCTTACCATTCTAATGGTCGGTATTGCGCTGCTAATAGGAGAGTGGTTACAGAGTTATTGGCTGGGATTTTTTATTACCGCCGGCATCATTCTTGTTTGTGGTGGTATTGGATGGCAAACCCGTGACCGCTGGTTACGCATCCCCACCATGAATTTGCTATTAGCTGTATTTTTTAATGATAAGGACGATGAGGCGCATTAAAACCCCTCAAGACCTGGAATACGAAAGATGTCGACTCCGTTTATTGCGCTTGGAGCAAGAAAAAGCTATTCAACAGCAATGGGATGCCCTAAAGTTATCAGTAGCCAGTATGGTGCTGCTACGACAAACCCTAAACCGGTTTACCGACGAAAAAACAAAGTCCTCTGACTGGATGGCATGGCTTATTCAGATGGGTGCGGCCACCCTTGGTGAAAAACTAGGAAATATGACCGCAAAAAAGATAGAAACAACGATTACAAATGCAATACACCTGGGGCTGGAGGCCTGGAGAAAAAAAGAAAAACTTAAAAGTAGCAGGGAGATTTCGTTTACTTTTAAGGCGTAACCGTTGCTCCTATGCCCCGCTCCAAATTTCAAACTTCCAAAACGCCCACCCGAACAGAAACGGAGATCGCCAAACTCAAAGAAGCCGCCTTCTTACTGGAACAAGAAAAGAAAAAGCTTCAGCAAGAACTATATGAAACCCGCTTCCATTTTAACACACTGCTAGAGGTCAATGATATCATTCACTATATCGCCTATCCTCAACAACCGGAAAAAAACTTTTTTTCCTCGCAGTGGGAAAAAATAATGGGCTTCTCCCCCCATCAGACCTTGCATCCTTTACAAGAAAAAAAGAATCATGTAGTCGTAAATTCTCTCTCGCATTACGAAGATTGCATTGAAGCGCTACGAAAAAAACAAAGGATCGGCTTTAGTTATCAGTACCAGCATCCCAGATCGGGTAAGATATTGTGGTTGCAAGAAGAGGTCGTTATTAAATATGACACGCTCCACGACCAGGAGGTTTGGTCTGGAACCATTACCGATATCAGCGAGACCGAATTTTTTAAAGAATACATTGCCGAGAGTGAGAAAAGATTCAAAAGCATTACCGATGGATTACCCATTATGATCTGGGTTACTGACGAGGAGGATAATATTACCTATTTCAACGATAAAGCTTACGCTTTTTTTGATGTAAAGAAAGGAGAAGCTCTTCAAATGGCCGACTTTGGACCCCTTATCGACCCCCGTCACAAAGAGCGAGTCTTTGCCGAGTGGGTACAACAAAAAGAAAGACGGCTTCCGCTACACTTCGAAGTGTTGATCAATGACCGTTTCGATGAAAAACGATACTTGGCCATAGAAGCCACCCCCAGAATTCTTCCGGGCGGGCAATTTATCGGTTTTATCGGTGCGGCATTTGACCTGAGTAAGGAATACGAGTACAAGCAAGGCATGGAAAGTGCCTTTACCTTGTTGATGGGTAGCGAAGAAAAATATCGAAAACTTTTCGAGAATATGCAGCTAGGGGTTTTGGAAGTAGATGCCAAAGAAAGGATATGTTATGCCAATGAGGCTTTTTTGGCTATGAGCGGCTATACTAACCAAGAATTGATGGGTAAGAATGCCAGACGATTATTTTGTGGAACCAAGGAAAGCAAGGAGATACTAAAGAAACAGGACCAGATCAGAAAGCAAGGGATCGAATCGGCCTATGAAATGCAATTCAAAAGGAAAAACGGCTCGCTGGCAGCCACTATCATCAGTGGGGCGCCTTTGTTCGATCATGATGGAAAGGTTAAGGGGTCGGTCGGTATTCACTGGGATGTAACCGAGGTCAGAGTCATGGAAAGAACCTTGCTCGAGAACAAGATGAATAAAGAAAAGGAGTTGATCGAGGCGAAACTGCAAGCCGAAGAAGAGCAGCGTTTACAAATTGGTCGGGACCTCCATGATGGTGTTGGACAAGTACTGGCGTACCTAAGTATGCAATTGGGAATGGTCAAACTAAGAAATTCCTTTAACGAAACAGAGCTGGAACAACTCGAAAAATCAGCGCGTAGTGCACTCGAACAGGTTCGATCGCTCTCCAGAGCCCTGGCGCCACCCGCACTAAGGGACCTTGGTCTTCGAGAAGCGATCAGAGAATTGATTGACAGTTATGGTATATTGGATAAACCCGTATTTGAGCTAGATATCTATCGGCAAGCCGAGGATTATAACCTAAGTATTGAAAAAAAGACAGTCATATATCGGGTCTTTCAAGAATTACTGGCCAACACCTTTAAGCATGCCAATGCCAATAAGATCAGTATCAAATTATATTTCGATCAAAAGTATTTTCATCTCGAATACAAGGATGATGGAAAAGGATTTGATCCGCAGTTTATCAAAAAAGGGGTAGGGCTTGAATCGATCAAATCGAGGGTGGCCTATTTTAAGGGGACCGTGGCATTTTCGCCCACGCCCGGAAAAGGAAATCTGACCATCATTCAACTACCGATTAAATAATATCCCCGAAACTGGCTGCCCCTACAACTATGAAAAAAATAATCATCACTCTTTTAGTATTGGCAGGCTGGACAGCGGTGGTAAAGGGGCAAGATACACTAGAGAGCTTCTTAGCCAGAACAGATATACCTGTTGAGGCGAAAGTCGATCGGCTCAATGGAATGGCCAGGGATATTTCGTACGTTAACCCACTAAGAGGAACAGACCTCTCTTACCGAGCGTTACAACTTAGCCAAGAGGCCGATTATCCAAGAGGGGTAGCGTACGCCCTGCGTGGAATTGCCAGCTCGCTACTGACAGAAGAAAGATTGTATCTGTGTATGAAAAACCTGCAACGATCGCTACAGATCTTTCGCAGTATCAATGATTCTACGGGAATAGCGGGTTGCTATATTTCGCTGGGCCACCTATACAGAAGACTACTGAATTCCGAACAAGAACTCTATTATCATCAAAAGGCCTTTGAATTCTTTAATCGACAAGGGGTTGCCGAACGAATTGGCGTAACCACACATAACCTGGGGCAGACCTTTTATATTCGGGGAGACTATGATAAGGCCACTGCATTAACCCAACGCGCCATTATCATCAACGATTCAATTCGCAACCTTACCGTTCTTTCTGCCTGCTATCGAATTATGGGAGATATCAAACTAGCCCAAGCCGATAAAACAGCCGCTCGTACTTGGTATAATAAAACGCTGGAAGTGTCAGATCGATTAGGGGCCGGTTCACAAAAAGTAGCTACTGTCGAAGCCTTAATGCAGTTGGCACAGCTCAACAGCGAAAAAGATCAAGACGCAGAGGCCCTCAAAGAATTAGAAAGAGCTCTTCAGATCGTAAAGGAAAACAGGCTTTTTAACTATGTACAACCGCTTTACGAGGCCATTATTAAAAACCACGTAAAAACGGGCTCGCTTCAAGCGCTGCGTAGCACACTCCAAGACTTTCAAACCACCAACAATGCACTTAGTAGTTTAAAAACCGAAGTGATGTTTCGCTTTACCGAAACCATGCTTCGAATAGATTCCCTAGAGAATGCAGCCACTGAATTACAAGAAAAGAACCTCAGCCAAAAAAAACTGATCGAAGAAAAGAATAGTCGTACCCGTATGACGGTCATCTTTTCGATCAGCTTGTTAATCTTATCGATCTTTCTGACCTACAATGTGGTCATGCTCAGAAAAGCCAATCAAATGCTAACTGAGCAACGGACCATGGTGCGAAAACAAAATAGACAACTCGAGGAACTCAATACGCTCAAAAATAAATTCCTAAGCATCTTATCACACGATATCAAAGCCCCGTTACAAGGACTAAAAAGCTATGTGGGAATTTTAAAAAAGGGCGGCGAACAAATTGAACGAGGTCAACTTACCCAGTTCGCTGCCGAGTTAGAGCAACAATTAGATACCACGACCAAAATGGCCGATAACTTGATCGTATGGGCCAAGCTGCAAATGAAAAAAGCCAGCACCAAACCACAATCTATTACGGTAGGAGCCTCCATCAAAGAGGTAATAGAGCTTTACGAAAAAATGGCTACCGAGAAAAATTGCACCTTGCATTTCAATGAAATGGGACAGCCACTAGCATGGGCCGATCAAGATCAATTTAGTTTTATGGTTCGCAACCTGATCCACAATGCTATTAAGTTCAGTCCCATAAAAAGTACCGTAACCATTGAGGCCCGCCAGGAAAATCAATACTGCCTCGTTACTGTTACCGATACGGGCAAAGGGATGAGTCAAGAAACACTCCGGCAACTTTATAGCTATGATCCCATGACTACCAAACCCGGTACAGCAGGAGAAGAAGGCACCGGGTTGGGGTTGCGTATTTGTCTTGAGTTTGCACAGCTTAACCAGAGTGAGCTTACCGTGCATACTGATGCCTCTCAACATGGATGTTCCTTTACCCTACGATTACCCAGTTATGGCGCATAAAAAAAGCTACCCCGCAGGATAGCTTTTTAAAGTTCAGTGTTTGCTAAGTTTAGCTCAGGTTCTTACCGAGATACTTGGCAATTTCGAACATAGACACTTGGCCTTTGTT
>JBJTWT010000009.1:0-12911 GCA_046081865.1 Sphingomonadales bacterium | reverse complement strand
CAGAGAACCACTCCGGCAGCAGTTGCGATATTGAGTGAATGCTTCATGCCAAACTGCGGAATCTCTACGTAACCATCACAGCATTGCAATGTATCGCTCTCTACCCCGCTCACCTCATTTCCAAAAACGATGGCAATTTTTTGTTCTTTAGCAACCGATACCTGGTGCAAAGCCAAACTAGCATCTGTCTGTTCAGCCGCCAACACGCGGTAACCCATGGCCTGTAACTCCCGAACGGCCAGGGATGCCTTAGAAAAATGCTTCCAGGGAACGGCTTCTTCGGCGCCCAACGCCGTCTTGGCGATCTCTTTGTGAGGCGGAGTGGCGCAGTATCCTACCAGGTAGATCGATTCAATAAAAAAGGCATCCGCACTCCTAAAGACACTCCCCACATTATAGGCGCTGCGGATATTCTCCAGTACCACCACAATAGGAAAACGAGGCAATTCCTTACACTGCGCAACGGATAATCTTCCCATTTCTTCGCCACTTAGTTTACGCATGCCGCAAAGGTAAGCAGGGTTCCTTATTTTTGTCTTTCCCGGTTAGCTCACCAATTGTCTATGGCCAAAAGCAATCCAGCAGAAACGCCGCTCATGCAACAGCATCGGGCCATCAAGCAGAAATATCCCGATGCGATCTTGCTGTTTAGAGTAGGAGATTTTTATGAGACGTTTGGAGAGGATGCCATAGTGGCATCGAAGGTATTAGGTATCACCCTCACAAAAAGGAACAATGGAGCGGCGGCCTCCGCAGCATTGGCTGGGTTTCCGCATCACTCGCTCGACAGCTATCTGCACAAGCTGGTCAAAGCCGGTCACCGAGTGGCGGTTTGTGATCAACTAGAAGATCCCAAGCAAGCAAAGGGTATCGTAAAAAGAGGTGTAACCGAGATGGTAACTCCCGGAACCGCAACCGGAGATAAGATGCTTGAGCAACGCTCCAATAATTTCCTGGCCGCTATTTCACCACCCGTCTCCGAACAATATGGAGTGGCACTACTGGACCTTTCTACCGGAGAGCTATTGTTAGCAGAAGGAGGCAGCGAATACATCGATAAGCTGTTGCAAAGTTTTTCTACCTCAGAGATTATTTGCAGCAAAAGACAGGTTGTGGCACTTAAAGAGCAATTTTCAATTCGTGTCTACACCTATACACTCGACGAGTGGATCTTTGACCTTACTTATGGCACCGAAACATTGCTCAAGCATTTTGAGACCCATTCCTTGAAAGGTTTCGGTGTAGATCGAATGACGGTGGGGCTCACCGCTGCCGGGGCCTTATTTCACTATCTACGCGAAACGGAGCATCCACACCTTGAACATGTTACAAGGTTACAGCGTATAGAGCAACATGATTTCTTATGGATGGACCGTTTTACCATCCGTAACCTGGAATTGATACAGGGTTCTCAACCCGAAAGCCCCACCCTTCTTTCGGTATTGGACAATACCGTTACCCCCATGGGAGCACGCCTGCTAAAACGCTGGCTCTTGTTTCCCCTAATTCAACTGGCGCAGATCGAAGAGAGAAATGCCTGGGTGCTCTCTTTGACACAAGACCGTCAAGTACGAGAGTTGCTGATCGGCACTTGCGGCGAGTGCGGAGATCTAGAGCGACTGGCCGCTCGAATTGCCCTTAGAAAAATCTCACCCCGAGAACTTAGGCAACTTGCCAGTGGGCTTGAGGCAACCGAGCGCATCGTACAATTAAGAGGTGCTACCCCTTATGCTAGTTGGCAGTACCTGTTAGAAGACCTAGACCCCTGCACTACGATCAGAGAAAAAATTGAGCGAACGCTGGTAGCGGAACCACCGGCACTAGCACAAAAAGGCGGTTGTATCGCACCAGGCATAGATAGAGAATTAGATGAACTGCGCGCATTGGCCCTACATGGCAAAGAGTATTTGCAATCAATTTTAGAAAAAGAGACCGCCGGCACCGGTATCAATTCTTTAAAGCTTGGCTATACCAATGTTTTTGGATATTACCTAGAAGTAACAAATGCCCATAAAGAAAAAGTGCCGGCTGGCTGGATCAGAAAGCAAACGCTAACTCAAGCCGAACGCTACATCACCCCAGAACTCAAAGAATACGAAGAGAAGATCTTAGGTGCAGAAGACAGAATAGTCCAACTCGAAATAAAATTATACGAAGAGCTGGTGGCCTCACTCATTGCAGAGGTGACCCATCTACAACAGACCGCGGCACAAATTGCTCGCCTCGATTGTATTTGTTGCTTTGCCGAGAACAGTGTTCGCTATCAGTATCATCCCGCCACACTAACCCCCTCTGGCAATTACCGGGTTGTGGAGGGTCGACACCCCGTTATCGAAAGATCGCTGCCCGCCGGACAAAGCTATATTGCCAACGACCTTTGGCTCGATAAGGAGCAACAACAGATCATCATACTGACCGGTCCCAATATGAGCGGAAAATCAGCATTGCTAAGACAAACGGCGCTGATCACCATAATGGCACATATGGGACACCCGGTACCGGCACGAGAAGCGCAACTTTCGCTAACCGACCGCATCTTTACCCGGGTGGGCGCCTCCGATAACCTATCGGCAGGCGAATCGACCTTTATGGTTGAGATGAACGAGACAGCCTCGATCATCAATAATCTCAGCCCACAAAGCTTAGTGCTCTTGGATGAGATAGGACGAGGAACTTCTACCTATGATGGTATCTCCATTGCCTGGAGTATTGCCGAGTTTTTGCACGATAGTCCTCATCGACCACTCACCGTTTTTGCCACCCACTACCATGAGTTAAATGAACTTGAGTCGTTACTGGCCAGGGTTCGAAACTTTCATATCACGCACCGAGAGGCTGGCAACAAGATCATCTTCTTGCGAACACTGGCTCGGGGTGGCACCACTCATAGTTTTGGTATACATGTAGCCAAAATGGCCGGCATGCCACCCTCATTGATCCAACGAGCCGAGACCTTGTTACGGCAGCTAGAAAAGGGCCGGGAGGCAAAAGAACTAACCAATGGTTGGATCGATCCGAACCCAGTAAACAATGCGCAGGTTCAACTCTCGATCTTTGACGCTCATACCGAAACATTCCAAACCATTCGCGCCCTACTGGGAGAGACGGACCTCAACCAGCTAACGCCGCTACAGGCCCTGATTAAACTGCAGGAGATCAAGGAAAAACTCAGCTGACCCCCGGCTCAGAACCCGGGTTGGTTTATTTTTAGTTACAATCCAAAATTTTACTACTTTTGGCAAAATCTGTCAGTATGAAACTGCTTAAACCAGCTGCCTATTTTTGGATGATCGCTGTTGTGTCACTAACGCTCACTTCTTGTGACCGTGATGCGGACCTTTATGTTAGAAAAGAATACCAAAAAAATGATGTGCTTCTTACCGGCGCCCTCAATTTTCCTCCCACGGCTTCTCCTGCGCTGGGTAAAATGAATATTCACTACAATACCACCACCAAGTTGCTCACCTACTCGATCAGTTGGTCGGGTCTTACCGGAGCCGTTACCGGAGCAGCCATCCATGGCTTGGCACCTACCGGTTTTCCTGCCAACCCCGTGCAGAACTTTTTGACTACCGCCATCATTCGTTGTGCCACCGTTTCCACCACCAGCTGTGGTTCCATTAGTGGTAGACTTTTTGCCGACGGTATAGTGGTAACCGAAGAAAATATTTTAAATGGCGTCTACTATGTAAGTATTCGCACGGCCGCCAATCCCTTTGGTGAGATCAGAGCCCAGATCAAATTCTGATATTTCCCCAACGACGATCGTACTACCAACCCTGCCGCTGGCAGGGTTTTTTATTGACAGGTAAACCAAAGTGGGGCCGGATTATCATGATCACCATGATAGTTTATCAACAACTCCTCTCCTTCGTTTATGGGTCTTACAGCTCGAATCGAGATTAGGCGGGCCTCAAAATCCATTTCGTACTCACAGTTACTAGGACAACCATGATTATAAAGGGGCACATACCCCAACGCCATACAACACTGTCGTAGCTGGGGGTTCCATTCAAAAATATAATCGTGCAGCATTGTCTTGTCTAGTAAGCTTCTCTCTTCGTGACTCAACACAATTACCGGAGAACACTCCAGCAGCTGACCAGTCTCCAGCGATTGTGAGGTAAACACACCACGGCCCCGTTCAGGGGTAGACACAATATATAGACAAGGCAATAGCATAACAAAACGCTCTGCGAAGTACGCATATTCCTTTGTACTTTTGAAGCATGTCTGCCGAGCAAGCACAAGCCATTTTGGCCTCCCGCTTCGAAGAGTTACTTCGCCAGGGAGAGACAGCGGCCCTTCGCGACTTTTTGGATGACCAAAATATCAGTGAGGTTGCCGAGCTGGTAGACGTATATCCCAACGAAGACACTACCATCATCACCTCCATGTCTATACACCGGGCTGCCAGTGTATTCAAGATCCTCGATATCTCCTCTCAAAAAAGCATCATACATAAACTACCGGCCAGTATAACCGCCTCTTTATTGAATGAGTTACCGGCCGATGACCGGACCGACTTTTTAGAGGAGCTGCCCAGCAATGTGGTGCGCGAACTGATCAAACTACTGGAACCAGAAGAAAGAAAGATCACCCTTTCTCTTTTGGGGTATCCCGAAAACAGTATCGGACGACTGATGACGCCTGACTACGTATATGTGTATGCGGGCGATACGGTCGAACAAGTCTTTGCCACCATTCGTAAGTATGGAAAGGACAGCGAGACCATCAACGTGATCTATGTGATCAATGAAAAGGGAGAGTTGATCGACGATATTCGAATCAGTGATATTATCTTAAGTGACCCCACCAAAAAAGTAGAGGAACTCATTGATGGAAGGGTCATTGCCCTTCACCCCGAAGACGATCAGGAAACAGCGGGCGAGATCTTTAAAATGAATAACCGCGTGGCCTTGCCGGTGGTTAGCCAAAGCAATAAATTATTGGGTATCGTTACCATCGATGATATCTTGTGGGTAACCAGCGAAGAGTTTAGTGAGGATATGCAAAAGATGGGAGGTACCGCTGCGCTCGAGGAACCTTATTTGGATATTCCTTTGTTGCGGCTCTATAAAAAAAGGATCATTTGGCTGCTCATCCTATTTGTAGGAGAAACCTTTACCATAGCCGCCATGTCGGGTTTTCAGCAAACGCTCGAGCAAGTGCTGGTGCTGTCCACTTTTATCCCACTGATCATCTCCAGTGGTGGCAATAGCGGGTCGCAGGCCGCCACTCTTATCATACAGGCCCTTGCCCTTGGAGAGATCACCATACAAGACTGGTGGCGTATTGCCAGAAGAGAAATTAAATCTGGCTTTTTCATGGGGCTTACCCTGGGCATATTGGGATACCTGATCGTTGTAACCGGACATTTTTTTATGGGGCTCTTTGGGGCTCACTATGCTATCGTGGGCCTCGCTATTGGTACTGCCCTTACTGGTGTGGTACTATGGGGTACCATGATGGGCTCTATGTTACCCCTATTATTAAAGCGACTAGGGGCCGACCCGGCCACCTCTTCCACTCCCTTTATTGCTACCTTGGTGGATGTTACCGGATTGCTCATTTACTTTGGGACCGCTTACTGGATGCTTCGGGACTTATTAGGCTGATTCCTAGAACAATAAGGGTAATCACCTGCAATTTTAATGATGCGTTTTTTTGCGGGATTTATGGAAATATGATTGCTGTAAACTAGGTTTGCACCACAAAATCCTGCTTGTGTGTGGAATTGTTGGTTACACCGGAACTCGAGAGGCATATCCTATCGTTATAAAAGGGCTTAAACGATTAGAGTACAGAGGATACGACAGTACTGGAGTGGCACTACTGCGGGACAAGTTGCGGGTGTATAAAAAGAAAGGTAAAGTTGCCTTACTAGAGGAATCCATTGTAGGAAAAGATCTGGGAGGAAACACCGGCATAGGTCATACCCGTTGGGCCACGCATGGAGAACCCAGCGATCGCAATGCACACCCTCACTTATCGGCCAGTGGTAAGTTAGCCATGATTCACAATGGGATCATCGAGAACTATAGCCAATTAAAACAAGAACTGCTAAGCAAGGGGTATCAATTTAAAAGCGATACCGATACAGAGGTATTGCTAAATTTTATTGACGAGATCAAAAACAATAACGCTTGTACGTTAGAAGAGGCCATTCGCATTGCACTTAAAAGAGTAACAGGTGCCTATGTGATATTATTAATAGACCAAGACGCTCCCGATACCATCATCGCGGCCCGAAAAGGCAGCCCCCTGGTAATTGGAGTTGGGCAAGGAGAACATTTTTTGGGATCGGATGCCTCTCCCATGTTAGAGTATACCAAAGAAGTGGTCTATGTGAACGACTACGAGCTGGCCATTGTAAGGCCCAACGAAATGATATTAAAAAATCTGGGCAACGAGCGCATTACTCCCTATGTACAAAAACTAGATATAGAGTTAGCTGCCATTGAGAAAGGAGGCTATGAACACTTTATGCTCAAGGAGATCTTTGAGCAACCCAAGACCATCTTTGATTGCTTGCGTGGAAGGTTGCAAGCCGATAGTGGCACCATCACCTTAAGTGGCATTGAGCAATACCGAGAAGTTTTACAAAAAGCGAATCGTATTGTGATGATCGCCTGCGGTACGAGTTGGCATGCCGGACTGGCTGCTGAGTATATTTTTGAAGAATGCTGCCGCTTGAATGTAGAGGTAGAATATGCCTCGGAGTTTCGCTACCGAAACCCAGTCATTCATCCCGGCGATATTATTTTGGCCATTTCGCAAAGTGGGGAGACCGCCGATACCCTTGTTGCCATCGAGAATGCAAAGGCAAAAGGAGCTATCATATTGGGCGTAGTCAATGTGGTGGGATCTTCCATTGCCAGAATGAGTCATGCGGGTGCTTATACGCACGCTGGACCCGAGATCGGTGTGGCTTCAACCAAGGCCTTTACAGCACAGCTGGCCGTGCTGACTATGATCGCTTTTAAGATCGCTCAATTAAGAAACAGTATAGATCCCGACCGGCTCTCGTTGTTGCTACACGAACTAGAGTCTATACCCGAAAAGGTCGAGAAGATACTCAGCAACACCGAACCCATTCAACAAATAGCAAAACAATATGCCCATGCCCGCGATTTCCTTTATCTGGGCCGCGGCTATAATTTTCCGATTGCCCTTGAAGGTGCCTTAAAATTGAAGGAGATCTCTTACATCCATGCTGAGGGCTACCCAGCGGCAGAAATGAAGCACGGACCCATTGCCCTTGTGGATGACCAACTACCCGTAGTAGTGGTGGCCACCAAAGACTCTTATCACGAAAAGGTGCTCAGCAACATGCAAGAGATAAAAGCCCGTAAAGGAAGGGTCATCGGCGTGATTACCGAAGAAGATGAGACTGCCGCCCAGCTATGCGAGGCCTATCTGAGCGTTCCTGCGGCAGATGAGATGCTGGCACCTTTGCTCAATGTGATTCCACTACAGCTGCTGGCCTACTATATCGGAATCGAAAAAGGCTGTGATGTCGATAAGCCTCGCAACCTGGCCAAGTCTGTAACCGTAGAGTAAAAGCACATCAAACTCCCAGACCTATGAACAACATTCGTAAACAACCGGTCTCTTCACTGGGATTTGGATTTATAGAAAAACCCTATCTCCCCAAGGGTAAAGATGAATATTATCTACGTAACCGGCAGCACCGTACCCAACACACATACCGAAAACTCAATGCCAAAGAGATTCAGATCTTACTTAAAAACGACAACAGTGCCGATGACTGGAACCATGTAGAAGTGGCAGACCCCTTTGATGTGAGACTTATCAAACGCTGTAGCTTCTTTGGACGCATCCGTATTGGAAACTTGCAACCGTTCTTTCATGAGTTCAATAACTTGCGGATGCCCGTGGGGCTTTACAACAGCACCCTCATTAGTTGTGACCTGGGCGACAATGTGGTGGTAGATCAGATCAGTTTCATGAGCCACTACATAGTGGGGAACGATGTGATGCTGGTCAACATCAAAGAACTCTCGGTCTCTAATCACACAAAATTCGGTAATGGTATTGTAAAGGAAGGAGAGGACGAATCGGTACGTATTTGGATGGAGATCTGCAATGAGAATGGGGGGCGAAAAGTGCTTCCTTTTAACGGCATGCTGGCTGGCGATGCATGGATCTGGTCAAAGTACAGGTCCGACCGGGCACTTTTAGAGAAGTTCAAAGAATTTACCGACGATAAGTTCGATCGAAAAAGAGGATACTATGGAAAGATCGGTGAACGAACCGTTATAAAGAATTGCGATATCATTAAGGATGTTTGGATTGGAAGTGATGCCTACATAAAAGGAGCTAACAAGCTTAAGAACCTTACCATTTCTTCTGATGATAAAGCCTCCACTCAAATCGGCGAAGGCTGTGAGATGGTAAATGGCATCATTGGCGTTGGTTGCAGGATCTTTTATGGGGTAAAGGCCGTTCGATTCATCATGGGCAGCCACTCCCAATTAAAATACGGCGCCCGACTCATCAATTCTTATTTAGGCGATAATTCTACCATCTCTTGTTGCGAAGTGCTCAATTCGCTCATCTTTCCCGGACACGAGCAACATCACAATAACTCTTTTCTCTGTGCCGCCGTGGTGCAAGGGCAAAGTAACATGGCCGCCGGGGCAACGATCGGCTCCAATCATAATTCGCGGGCAGCCGACGGAGAGTTAGTGGCATCCAGAGGATTTTGGCCCGCCCTTTGTGTTAGCATCAAACATAATTCAATTTTTAGTGCTTATACCATGCTCGCCAAAGGAGATTACCCCTACGAGCTGCACATCCCACTACCCTTTTCGATGGTCAGCAATCAAACCGACACAAACGAACTTTCAATAATACCCGGCTACTGGTTTTTGTATAACTTCTATGCATTGGCCCGTAACAGCGAAAAATACAGCACGCGCGATCAACGCATCGATCGCTCTATCTATCTGGAGTACGACTACCTGGCCCCCGATACCATCAACGAGCTCTTTGCAGGGCTATCGCTATTACAAGAAGCAACCGGAAAAGCTTATGCAAGGACCGAACAGAAAAAATTGTCGTCTCGCCAATGCCACACGACCGGAGCTTGGCTACTTGAACAAAACCCCGACTATGTTAATACAATTTCCATTACTGTCGATGGCTTTGAGAATGGAAAAAGAAAGGTAGTACTGCTAAAGACAGCGCATGGCTATCATGCCTACAAAAGAATGATCGTTTTTTATGCCATAAAACAGCTGTTGAGTTATGGAGAAGAAAAACAGACCACCTGGAACGATATACGCCAACTTTTACTAAAAGCAAAAGGAAAAAGAGCCCCCTTTAAGAATCTGGGTGGGCAACTGGTACCCGAACAAGCACTCACGCAGTTCCTCAAAAAAATAAGAAATGGAAGCATACATGGATGGGATGCCATCCACCAGTGGTATCGAGATCAATCGCTGCAGTACGGCCAGCAAAAAAGAATGCATGCCTTGGCATCCCTATGGGAGATCAGTGGAATGAGTGCCTCGCAACTAAGCCGACAACGAATCGGCTCCCTCATACAAGAGGCCATTGCCACTAACCGCTGGATAGAGACGCAACTGATCGCTTCTCGAACCAAGGATTACCAAAATCTCTTTCGAAAAATGATCTACGACAACGAAAACGAAATGAACGAAGTAATGGGTAGTCTTCGCGATAATACCTTTATCAAACAATACAAAAAGAAAACAGAGAATTTCGAGGAGCAAGCTAATCGTTTACTCGAAAAGCTTGGCACGAGTGTCCGTTTTTCTCAACGATGAACGGGAATATTATATTGTAGCGCCATATCGCGCAATTCATAGTTGGTCTTTAATCCGACCTTTTGCATGATCCGGGTTCGCAGCGTACCCACCGTAGACCGATGTAATTGCATCATGTCTGCGGTATCGGTCAGCGAGTAACCCTTTACTAAAAAAGTACAGACCTCCATCTCTCGTTTTGATAACTTATCAAAAGGACTTTCGAAGCGCGGCGAGATGAGATCGTTCGACATTTTATGCAATAACCGCTGACTTAGATAGAGTCCGCCTTGTAAGATGGTGCGAACGGCCAAGATCAACTCATTTAGTTGATTTTCCTTGTTGAGAAATCCCCTAACTCCCAACCGTAAGAAACGCTTGGCATAGACCGTATCGGGATTCATGGAGAACATCAAGATGGCCTGTGTCGGTTTTTTGGTCAACATATAGTCGATCACAGCATTGATATTCGTCTTAGGGATATTGACATCGAGAATTACGAGATCTAGATCGTATGTATCAAAATAACTAAAAGCTTCCTTTGATGTGGTACAAGAATAAAACTGCGCATTGGGATACTCGTACTTCAATACCATCTCTAATCCTTGTAAAATAATAGAGTGGTCATCTAACAGTAAAAATTTCATGAGCGGTTGGCTTTTGTAACTTCTCGCAAGAGGAATCTTACCTTAAGTTACTCAACTCGCTAAACTAAAAAAGTGAAAAAATGGAATATTACCGTCATTTTAACGGTTCTACTTCTGTTTTATAACCAAGGCTGAAATAACAGCACGCTCTACCCCATTATCCCCTGGCCTAACGGTCAATTGATTTCCTATTACCATCGAAGTTGAACCCCCGCCATCAAGGTTGATGGCATCCGTACAACCCAATGATCCTAACATCGAGGCTAGGTCGGCCAGATTAATGCCAGGATATCCTGCACTGGCATTATCCCCTTCGACTGCTAGTAAAACTACTCTTCCGCTGGCAGTATACCCAATAGCGGAACGAGGCCGAGAAGTAGTATTGTTGATGCTTATCAGTTCCTCTGTATCGGAGATCCTGATCGCTCCTGCACGAAGTAACATCGGAGAGCCCCCAATGGCAGACAGGGTATTCCAGGGGCTACCCCCGGCAGGAAATATTTCGGTAGGGACCGCTTGCGGGGTGCTTCCCTCTGCATTAGGGCTGGGGTTCGGATAAGAATAGATATTATCGTTCCCCGATCCTACAGAGTAAATCCAAGCGGTAACGGGCGCCCCGGTAGTCGTTATTCCAAACGCGGAACGAGTGGGATAATACGAAGTATTGGAACCATTCAAAGTGCGGGTCACGGCCTTGATATTGGGAGCACTGGTAACACCATTGTATTTGATCAGACTATAGGATTGATTGCCTCCGTAATAGCCTCCATTGATCGCCACATAGACCAATCCAGTCTCGGAAGAAACGAACTGACTGGTAGTTTTTGCAGTGGTGCTGATGACCGGCTTAAAGTCGAAACGACCGGTAGAGGGATCGAAAGCCACGCAAAAGGCCTTTACTTTTCTACCGTTAAAAAGAGTGTCGAAACTAAAAGCCTGCATACCGGAGGGAAAATTGATAGAGAGTGCTGCTGAGTATTTCCAACCCGGAGCCAGTGATATGATAGGCACTACCGGCGTAGGGGGGTTACCCCCTCCTCCCGAATTACCGCCTCCGCCATTGTCAGACTTAGCACATGCGGTCAATAAGGTGAGTAAAACTACCAATAAAAAAATGGGCCTTTTCATATACTTATTCTTTTTTATAAAGGGGAGTGGACGTTCTATTTAAGGTCTCATAATAAAAAAACACCTCGCCATCAAACCCGTAGCGCCGGTTAAGTGCAATAAATTGTTGCATCAAGGTATCGCTTGCCTGATAGCCATCTCCCAACGAGGTAAGAATACCCGGAAAAACCCGGCTCCGCTTATTGGCGGGAATCTGCTGCTGCAATTGCTTTAGGATTGTTTCGTAGGCGGCAATATTATATCGATAGAGTTGCGGAAAGACGGCATCGGCATAACCGGCTTCTAGCCAAACAGGCCAGTCTTGTAGATATTCTTCCTTGCTCCAAGGAAAAATGCTAGGCGCCCAACTGACCATGCAATCCGAACGAATGGATTTGACTGAATCATATAATAACTTTCCAAAGACACTAAGCCGATCGGCCTTCCACTGAAGCCAATGTTTTTGCCTAGGATCCTGCGGTGGAGCTGCCCCGCTGTGGTCTGCGGCATACTGCTGCAAGGTATAAGGATCGTACCCTCCCTCGGCGGGCATAGCGGGAAGTCGATCATCTCCTTGTATACCATCAACGGCATAATCACGAACCACCTCTGTTACCAGCGAAAGCAGCAACTGCTGAGGACCCGGATGCAATGAGTTCCACCAATAAAACCCATTCTTTTGCAACAACCCACCCTTATTATTGCGCCCTACCCATTCAGGATAGCTTCTTAGCCAGGCATTATTGCTGTCTCGATGTGCGTAAGAGAATCCGAACTCGAACCACGCATGCACTTTTAATCCTTGCGCATGAGCTTCGCTGATGATCTCCCGAAGAGGATCGCGCCCTAAAAACTCAGGATGCTGATCGATACCGATATATTTTTTTTGGATCTCGCTGGGATAAAGCGTGTATCCCCCGTTCCATACTACCACAAAAAGATGATTGAACCCATACTGCTTACAGCGGCTGACTGTCCTTTGTATTTGCTCTTTAGAGCGAAGTGCACTACTGGCCACATTCGTGATCCATACACCTCGAATGGGATCGGAAGATAAAGCGCCAAATTCTGTTGTAGCAGCGGGTAACAGATATCGGGATAAGGTACCGGCACGTAGCAGCCAGGCAAGGGAGAGCAGCAGCAACCCCAACAGAAATGCCCTTCTTAATAAAATTGATCGATTCATAATTTAAGAAAGTGAAAGAAGTTGACGACGATACTCCAAATAGCGATCATAAAGATGGTGAGCGGCACCATACACAGACTGAGGACTCAAAAAATGAGAGAACTCGAACGTGATGGCCTTATCGTAGCCGGCTTGCGCCGCGGCCTCTAACTTTAGCCGCAACTTTTCGAACTTGAT
>JBJTWT010000008.1:0-11965 GCA_046081865.1 Sphingomonadales bacterium | reverse complement strand
ATCTTTATGCCACCGCTTACCGAAGAGCGGCGCCGGGAGTTGGTCAAGCGTTGTCAGGGAGAGGGAGAGCAAAGCAAAGTTGCCATTCGCAATATTCGCAGGGATGCTCTAGAAGGGATAAAGCGTTTACAAAAAAATGGTCTTAGCGAAGACGCGGCCAAAGATGCGGAATCGGGTGTTCAACAACTCACCGATAAGTATATCGGTTTGGTCGAAACCCATCTTTCTTCGAAAGAAAAAGAGATCATGTCAGTGTAAAGGGTCAGGCCTTTTCTGACTGCGAACTTCTATTGGTAAGGTATACCCCTGCTAATATCAGCAACAGACAACTCACCTCAATCCAGGTAATTTTTTCGTTATCGAGCAGCCCCCACCCAATGGCAACGAAGGGGATGCCGTAGGTAACCAGCGAGGCAAAAAGTCCACCTGCTCTTTTGACCAGCGAGTAAAACAAAATAGTGGCTAACGCGCTGCCAATTATTCCCAGGGCAGCACTAGATCCTATGGCAGATTGTACGGCAGCCGAAGAAAGGTCGAGTTCAAAAAAATCGAAGTACCACAGTAGCAGCAAGGCCGGAGCCAGCATAAAGGAGACAGAGACAGAGGCCAGGTGCAACGGATTGATGCCTTGTAATCGGTGACTGACCATGTTTACATTGACACCATACAGTATGGTGGCGGTAACTGGCAATAGTACGTAACCCAGATTTTCTAAGCTGATGGTTTTTTCTCCCAACAGCACCGGCAACAAGGTCAGCATGGCCAATCCTAAAAATCCGATCAAAAGCCCCATCCATTTTTCGAACGCTATTTTATCGCCATAGAAAAGTACCCCGATCAACACTACCCAGATGGGAGAGAGTGAATTCATAATACCGCCCAGCGATCCATCGATGCGTGTCAACGCAATGGCAAACGAGAAAGCGGGCAGCAGGTTGCCGATAAAGGCACTAAAGATGACCAGTGGCAGTTTGGCGCGCGGGATCTTAAAAAAATGAAGTGCTCCAAAGGGTAGCAACACCAGTGCCGCCGCTACAATGCGTAGCGAAGCGATCTGCGTGCCGGTCAGCCAGGCCGTACTGTCTTTCATAAGCTTAAAGGAGCTTCCCCAAATAAGACAAAGCGCTACAAAGAGCAGCCAGCTGATGAGTTTGTTTGACATGGGCGCAAATTTCATGAAAAAAATGCCCCGTTCCATATTATTTCTTGAATGATTTGAACATGCGGTCAATCGCTTACATTTGTGCCGATCCTATGGCGCAATCTATCCATTATCAAATAAGTCTTCCTCAATTCGAAGGCCCTTTCGATCTGCTTCTTTTCTTTATTGAAAGGGACGAGCTCGATATTTACAATATCCCTATCACCAAGATCACCAATGATTTTTTGTATTATATCCACCAGCAAGATGAGCTCAATGTGGAACTGAGCAGCGAGTTTATTCTATTCATCTCTACGCTGATGCGTATCAAGGCTAAAATGCTACTACCTCGCAAAGAGCTGGATGCCGATGGCAATGAGATCGATCCGCGCGCCGAGCTGGTCAACAAGATCCTGGAGTACAAGCGCTTTAAGGAAGCCTCGGCTCAGATGGCCGAAATGGAGGCGCTTCGAATGCTCATGGCCAAGCGGGGCAATATTCAAAAGGAGCTGGCTGCCATTGGGGAAGAGGCCAGCGAGGGTACCGAGATCACGCAGCTTACTTTATTTAGATTGATGAAGGCCTTTGAAAAGGCCATGCAGAAATATAGCGATCGGGTCAATAAGCCGGTGCATACCGTTGTGCGGTACAATTATACCATGGAAGGCAGCCGTAAATCGATGCTGGAAATGGCCCGTAAAGAAAAGACCGTTTCTATTGAGCGGATCTTTGACGAATGCGAAAATCGGGTACATGCGATCTTCTTGTTCCTTTCGTTACTCGAGTTAGTGCAACTGCATTATCTCAATATCATCATAGGCCAGGGAAAGAATAACTTCATCATCGAATATGATGAGAAAGGAGCCGCCGAGGCCGAAGCCAATGCGTTGCAATCGGTCGATCCTACGCTTAATTGATCTCGCTTACCCTTACAGCCGCTAACTTGTGCACCGCTTTTACGATAGCGGTCATGTCGTAACCGCATTCGCGGTGCAATTCGGCAGGGGTGCCGTGCTCTACCAACAAGTCGGGAATGCCCAGCATTGCTAGGTCTTGCTTATAACCGTGCTCGGCCATAAATTCCAAGATGGCCGAACCGAACCCACCCTTGATGGTGCCATCTTCTACGGTCAGTATCTTTTGATAGCGACCACAGATATGATGTAATAATTCTTCGTCGAGCGGTTTTACAAACCGCATATCATAGTGGCCGGGGTTTAATCCGTCGGTGCGAAGTTCGCGAATGGCAGCAGTGGCAAAATTACCGGGATGGCCATAGGTAAGGATAGCGATCTCTTCTCCTTCTTTGAGGGTTCTTCCCTTACCGATGGGAACTTCTTGCATAGGCGTTTTCCACTCAGGCATAACACCCTCTCCTCTGGGGTAGCGAATCACAAAAGGCAATTTTGTGCTCTCGAGTTGTGCCGTGTACATCAAGTTGCGCAACTCTGCTTCATTCATGGGGGCACTGATGATCAGGTGGGGGATGCAACGAAAGTAGGCAATGTCGTAACAGCCGTGATGTGTGGGACCATCGTCCCCTACGAGTCCCGCTCTGTCGAGACAAAATATAACAGGCAGTTTTTGTATGGCTACGTCGTGCACGACAGAATCATATGCCCGCTGCATGAACGATGAATAGATATTGCAAAATACCTTCATCCCTTGGGTGGCCATGCCCGCGCTTAGGGTTACGGCATGCTGTTCGGCAATTCCCACATCGAATGCCCGGTGAGGCATTTTCTCCATCATAAATTTTAGCGATGAGCCAGAGGGCATGGCGGGGGTAATGCCAACGATCTTTTCATTTTGTTCGGCAAGCTCTATGATGGTATGGCCAAAAACATCTTGGTACTTAGGAGGCTGAGGGCCTTCTTTCTTTTTTTGAACGATCTCTCCCGTAAGCTTATCGAACAAACCGGGAGCATGCCATTTGGTTTGGTCCTTTTCTGCCAATGCGTAACCCTTTCCCTTGGTCGTGATGATGTGTAAGATCTTCGGGCCGGGTATCTCTCGCAGGTCTTTTAAGGTTTCGACCAACTTGGCAATATTGTGTCCGTCAATGGGGCCAAAGTAGCGCAGCTTGAGTGCTTCAAACAAGTTGGCACTGCTGCTGATGATACCCTTTAGCCCTTCGGTAAGCTTGTGGGCCATGGCGCGGGTAAAATTCTTTCCTCGAGGAAGATGACCAAGCAGGTTCCAAACATCATCCTTCATTTTATTGTAAGTGGGAGATAGGGTGATATCGGTCAAGTATTCTTTTAGGGCCCCAACGTTGGGATCGATCCCCATGCAATTATCGTTGAGGATGATCAGCATATCGGCATCTGCTACACCCGCGTGATTCATGCCCTCAAAAGCAAGACCCGCCGTCATGGCGCCATCGCCAATGACCGCCACCACTTTTCGATCGTTTTCTCCTTTGTACTTGGCAGCCATGGCCATGCCCAGTGCCGCGGAGATAGAAGTAGAGGAATGTCCTACTCCGAAGGTGTCGTAGGGGCTCTCGCTGCGTTTGGGAAAACCACTAAGCCCTTTGTATTTACGATTGGTGGGAAACTGATCTCTGCGGCCCGTCAAAACTTTATGGCCGTATGCCTGATGGCCTACATCCCACACCAGTTGATCGTATGGAGTATCATACACGTAATGAAGGGCCGTCGTCAACTCGACCACACCCAGACTGGCCCCAAAGTGTCCACCATGCACACTAACAATGTCGATGATGTACTGACGCAACTCTTCGCACACCTGGTGTAATTTTTCGCGGGGGAGTTTTTTTAAATCCTCCGGACTGTTGATGGTCTTGAGCAAGCTTCCGGGTTCAATTTGCATAGCGACACGGTTAGGCCTAAAATTAGGGAAAAAAATGTCGATGTCCTTTCCTTTTTCGGGGCGCTTCGTTTCAACAAAATTGGGATGAAAAGGTTGATGCGGCTCCGCACAAAACAGCCCCGGACCACTGGTCCAAACCCAGTACCAAAAAAGGCGGTGGGTTGTACCTTTAAGCCCTTATGGGATTCTTATCCGATCGCAATAGGTTGTACTGGGTATTGCAGCTGGGTGGCTGGGGTACTTTTTTGGCCGGATCATTTGTACTGTCCAACATCTTTAACCTGGCCTATCCAGAGGCCATTATCGTCAACCGCACGATCGCTATGACACTGACCGGTCTGTTGGTATCGCACCTGCTAAGGGAGATCCTCAAAAAGGCCCAATTGATGCAAAAAAAGCTGGAGCAGTCTATGCCCTGGTTGCTGCTGGCCTTGATGCTTTCCTCTTTTGTCTATGGGTTATTGGTGCTGGCCTCTTTTGAGGCATTCGATCTTTTCTTGTCGCAAGAGGTCATCGAGAAATTGAATATTGGGCAATTGTTACTGGCTGTAAGTTTGGAGATGAGCACCATCATGCTGGTCTGGCTCATCATCTACTGCGTCTATCACTACTATACCGACAGCCGGCAGCGTCAACTCGATCAACTTAAACTAGAAGGGGTCATCAAGCAAATGGAGCTCAAAACGCTCAAGGCTCATCTCAATCCTCATTTCATTTTTAATTCACTCAACAGTATTCGGGCGCTGATCGATCTCGATCCGGCCCGTGCACGTCGTGCCATTACAGAGTTAAGCAATCTGCTGCGGGGAAGTTTACAGACCGAACAAGGGCAACTGGTACCCTTGCAACAAGAGATCGATATTATTCGAGATTACCTGGCACTCGAGAGCATACGTTTCGAAGACAGGATGCGGGTAGAGTGGCATATCGCAGAAGATACCTTGGGTTTGCCGGTGCCTCCTATGATGTTGCAAACGCTGGTAGAAAATGCGATCAAACATGGCATCAGCTCCCTTGCCGAAGGAGGATACATCTCTATTAAGACATTTCGACAACACCAACCCAACCATCTCATTATGGAGATCGTCAATAGCGGAACGCTTAACGGATCGCCCATACAACCCGGTTTTGGCATTGGCAGCACCCAAAGCCGACTGGAGTTGTTGTACGGGGCTCACGCTAGTTTTGCCTTAACACAGCTACCTGATCGCAACGTAAAAGCTTTTGTATCTATACCCCTTTGATAATTTTTTATGCCCATCAAAACCATCCTCATCGACGACGAAAGACTGGCACGCGTAGAGTTGAGAAAATTGCTGGCCGAATTTTCGGAGATCGACATAATTGACGAAGCGGTCAACGCCAGCGAGGCCCTCGAAAAGATCGAGACCTTGCAACCCGAACTGATCTTTTTGGATATACAAATGCCAGGCAAAAGCGGATTCGATCTGCTGACCGAACTCGATCGCAGCCCCAACGTCATTTTTACCACGGCCTATCACGAATTTGCGATCAAGGCATTTGAGTTTAATGCGCTCGATTATCTGATGAAGCCCATCGATCCACCGCGACTGGCCGATGCCATTCAGAAAATTCAAGGGTTGGAGTGGCGTCGCGCTACGCCTGCGGCATTGCGGTTACCGGGTACGCTCGGAGAGAGCGATCAGGTTTTTGTAAAAGATGGAGAGCGTTGTTGGTTCGTTAAGCTCAATGAGATCCGTCTATTCGAAAGTGTAGGTAACTATGCTCGCGTTTTCTTTGGGGCCAACAAGCCATTGATCTTAAAATCTCTCAATGCGCTCGAGGAGCGACTGGACCCCCGGCTTTTTTTTCGCACCAACCGTAAGCATATTGTCAATTTGCGAATGATAGAAAAGATAGAGCCTTATTTTAATGGAGGACTCTTGCTGGAATTAAAAGGAGGAGAGAAGATCGAGGTTAGCAGAAGACAAACGCTTCGCTTTAAAGAGATGATGAGCTTGTAGCCACGGGAGTCTTATTCGATCATCCTATTGATGTTTTGTGAATGGCTTCGCTAATAGCGCTGATGAGCGTTCGGTCTTTTTCAATGGCATTCCCTACCACTACCACATCGGCTCCGGCCCTGCAGGCAGCCATGGCTTTTGATGGGTCGGTAATGCCCCCTCCTACGATCAGTGGTACTTGTATGTGCGCCGCTACGGCCGCAATCATCTCTTCGCTCACCGGGGTACGCGCTCCACTGCCCGCATCCAAATAAATTAATTTCATGCCCAACATCTCAGCGGCCAACGCGGTGCATTGAGCGATCTCTTTTTTATTGGCAGGAATAGGAGCGGCATTGCTGATGTAGGAAACGGTCGTGGGAGCACCACCGTCTATCACCATATACCCGGTGGGTAGCACCTCCAGTCCGCTTTGTTTGACCAAGGGAGCCGATAGCACATGTTGTCCGATCAGCAGATCGGCGTTTCTTCCGGAAACCAGCGACAGGTATAATAAAGCATCGGCGTGTCTGGTGACCTGTGAGGGACTTCCGGGAAACAGAATCACCGGAATGTCGCTGTGCTTTTTTAAGTATTGCACTTGCTCCTCTAGCTGATGTGATACCACCAGACTGCCCCCCACAAACCAAAAGTCAACCGCCGCCGCTGCGCCCAAGGCGATCAATTCGTCGAGCACCTCAAGGGGAGCCTTATCGGGATCGATCAGTACGGCAAAGGATCGTTGTCCTTTGTTTTTTCGTTCGGTAAGTACTGAATGCAGTGGGTTTTTCATTGGGTAATTTGCCAGTTGCAAATTTGCGGAAAATTGTTTGTATTAAGGGAGTTTTCATACTTACAAACTGATCTTGAATTTTCCAAAAAAATCTTCCAAAAAGTAATTCAGAAAATGTGAAGAAATGCCCAAATCCACTACAGACAAGGGTTGTGTGCGATTTAATGCGTATTTTCCACACAATGTGAATATTTGAGAGTTTGTTTTTTTTAGGTTAAAAAATATTTTCGTTTCAGACCCGGAGCAATACCGGTTCGAAATCGAACCCAGGACCAAAACCCAATAAATTCTTTTTTGATTATGCCCAGTAAGAAGTCAGCCGCCACCAAGGGCGGGTTGCAGTTTAGTCGCCGCTTTACTCGTGATGATGTCAATGTTTTCGATCAGTTCGAATACGATTATCGTACCTCGGTCATTCGTAATCCTTCGGGAGAAGTGGTCTTTGAGATGACGCAGGTAGAAGTACCCAAACAATGGAGCCAGATCGCCACCGATATCTTGGCGCAGAAATACTTTAGAAAGGCCGGTGTGCCCCATCCCGATGGTAGTTTAGGTCGTGAGACCTCTGCCAAGCAAGTGGCCCATCGTATGGCTCACTGTTGGAGAGTGTGGGGAGAACGTTATGGCTATTTTTCGAGTAGCCAAGACGCCCAAGTATTTTACGATGAGCTGGTGTACTCCATCCTCAACCAAATGTGTGTGCCCAATAGTCCGCAGTGGTTCAATACCGGTCTATACGAGAGCTACGGCATTGCCGGCAAGCCACAAGGACACTACTATGTGGACCCTGCCGACGGTCAGTTAAAAAAATCACAGAACGCCTACGAGCGTCCCCAGCCACATGCTTGTTTTATTTTAAGCGTAGACGATGACTTGGTCAATGAAGGAGGCATCATGGACCTTTGGGTTCGGGAGGCACGCATTTTTAAATATGGTTCCGGAGTAGGCACCAACTACTCGAACCTGCGTGGTGAGGGCGAAAAACTGAGCGGAGGTGGAAGCAGTTCGGGTCTAATGAGTTTCCTTAAGATCGGCGACCGTGCTGCGGGCGCCATCAAGAGTGGCGGTACAACCCGCCGTGCAGCCAAGATGGTTTGTCTGGACCTCGATCACCCAGAAATCGTACAATTCATCAATTGGAAAGTAGAAGAAGAAAAGAAAGTGGCCGCCCTTATCGCAGCCGGCTATCCTTCTGGATACGAAGACGAGGCCTACCGCACAGTGAGTGGGCAAAATTCAAACAACTCCATTCGGATCCCTAACTCGTTTTTCGAAAAATTAGAGAAAGATGAGGACTGGGAATTGACCGCTCGTCAAGACGGCCGTGTCATGAAAAAAGTTCCGGCCCGTGAACTCTGGAATCAGATCGCCTATGCCGCCTGGCGCTGTGCCGACCCCGGTACGCAGTACAACACCACCATCAATGAGTGGCATACCTGTCCTGAGGGCGGTCCCATTCGCGCCTCGAATCCTTGCTCCGAGTACATGTTCTTGGACAACACGGCATGTAACCTGGCCTCTGCGAACCTGATGAAGTTCTATGACAATGCCACCAATACGTTCGATGTAGAGGGCTACGAATACAATACACGTCTTTGGACCGTGGTGCTGGAGATCTCGGTACTGATGGCACAGTTTCCCTCTAAAGAGGTGGCACAGCTCAGCTATGAGTACCGCACTCTTGGATTGGGATACGCCAACCTAGGAACCATGCTAATGGTAAGTGGCATTCCCTATGACAGCGAAGAGGCCCGTGCCATTGCCGGAGCCCTGACCGCCATCATGACGGGGGTCTCCTATAAAACATCTGCCGAGCTGGCCCGCGTACTTGGCCCCTTTGCGCGTTACGAAGAGAACAAGGAGCACATGATGCGTGTTATGCGCAACCATCGGTTGGCTGCCTATGATGCCGATGAGTTTGAGAACCTTAGCTTAAAGCCACAGGGTATCAAAGTAAAATATTGCACTGATTACCTGCTTAAGGCCGCTTGCAAGGCATGGGATGACGCCGTAGAACTTGGCGAGCAATATGGTTATCGTAATGCGCAGGCAACGGTGATCGCTCCCACCGGTACCATCGGTTTGGTGATGGATTGTGACACCACCGGGGTAGAACCGGATTTTGCCTTGGTAAAATTCAAAAAACTCTCCGGAGGCGGCTACTTTAAGATCATCAATCAAAGTGTTCCTGTAGCACTCAAGAATTTAGGGTATAGCGAAAAAGAGACGGAGTCCATTATCAAATACGCCGTGGGTGCCGCCAGTTTTGCCGGCGCGCCTTTTATCAATCATCAAACATTGAGTGAAAAAGGATTTATTGCCGATGAGATCAATCGTCTTGATGCCGCTGCGTTGACCGCTTTTGAGATAGGTTTTGTCTTTAACAAGTACACCCTCGGAGAAGAGTGTTTGCAGCGTCTTGGTTTTGCTCCCGAGCAGTACAACGATTTTGAGTGGAGCTTACTCGAGGCCCTGGGCTTTACCGACGAGCAGATCGAAGCCGCCAACGACTATGTGTGCGGTACCATGATGATCGAAGGAGCCCCTGGTCTTAAAGAAGAGCATCTTCCTGTTTTTGATTGTGCCAACAAGTGCGGACAGAAAGGACAGCGCTACATTCACGCCCACGGACATATTCGTATGATGGGAGCCACACAGCCCTTTATTAGTGGGGCTATCTCTAAGACCATCAACCTGCCTCATGAGGCCACCGTCGATGAAATCGCTGACGCATACTATCTAAGCTGGAAGTTGGGCCTCAAGGCCAATGCCCTATACCGCGACGGATCGAAACTTTCTCAGCCCCTTAGTAACAAAAGCGATAAGAAGAAAAAGACCGACACGGTCGATACGGCTGCAGCCGACACACTCGTGGGTGCGGACTCTAACATCGTTGACCTAGGAAAGCTCACCGTAGAGGAATTGCTCGATGAAGTACAAAAGCGCGTACAAGCATCTCCCGATACCAAGCTCAAACGTCGTTTGGCCAAGATCGTGGAGCGTCGCACCCTTCCTGCCAAGCGCCGCGGCTTTACCCAAAAAGCCAAGATCAGTGGACAAGCCGTCTTTTTGCGCACCGGTGAGTATGCTGATGGTACCTTGGGTGAGATCTTTGTAGACATGGCCAAAGAGGGAGCCACCATGCGCAGTATGATGAACTGCTTTGCGATCTCTGTTTCTATCGGTTTGCAGTATGGTGTACCACTCGAGGAATTCGTCGACAAATTTGCCTTTACTCGTTTTGATCCCTCCGGATTCGTGGAGCATCCCAATATTAAGACTACGACCTCCATTGTGGACTTTATCTTCCGCGTACTCGGTTACGAGTATCTTGGCAGAACCGACTTGGTGCATGTACTCGATAAGCCCGAAGTGATGAATACCGGTGCCGATGATTGGGATGAAGTACCCTCCAATCCTTTGGAGTATGCTAAAGATCCCGAGCTATCCAGCATCCGCATTACTCCCGCTGCAGGGGCTACACCGGCTGCGAAAGCAGCTGCACCCAAGGCTGCCAAAGTCGAAAAAGTAGATAGCGCTCTTGATGCCATGAATGCCGTAGCTAAGAATATGCAAAGTGATGCGCCGGCTTGTAACGTGTGTGGCAACATCATGATGCGCAGTGGCGCCTGCTACAAATGTAATAACTGTGGTAACCAGGGGGGCTGTGGATAATATCCCGAATACGAATTTTACATCACAGCCTAGCCGCTCTGGTAAGAACAGCTAGCGATTAGCTTCCAAACAAACTCCCCACTGCTCCCTCTAGCATGGGGAATTTTTCGACCACGTAATTTTTGATCGTGGTCAGGGCCTGTTGCGCTTGTTCTTCAGTAAGACCTGCTTCGGTCTTCAGTTTTTCGATCAGTTCTTGCATAATAGGGTAGGTTAAAGCGCGATGTCCGAAAAAAGGGTTTCATTAGGCCACTTTCAGTAAACTGAGTTTGCTCTTATTGAAATGCTGTTCGGCATAGGGCAGGTCCAAAATAAATTCTTTCGTATCGCTAGCGGGTAACTCATACATGGCATCCGTTAAAATGCTCTCGCAGATACTGCGTAGACCACGAGCACCCAGTTTATACTCCAATGCTTTAGCGACCATAAAATCGAGTACATCGTCTTGAATGGTCAGGGTAATACCTTCCATCTCAAACAAGCGAGCATATTGTTTGACCAGGGCATTACGAGGCGTGGTCAAGATAGCGCGAAGCGTCTCAGCATCGAGTGGATCCAGATGGGTCACTACCGGTAAGCGACCCAATAGCTCGGGGATCAACCCAAACGATTTGAGGTCGGTGGCATTGACATAACTCAGCAAGTTGCGGGTGCGACGGTCTTGCTCTTCCTTATCGACATTGAAACCAATGGTGTTGGTGTGCACACGGCGAGCAATGATGCGATCGATGCCATCAAAAGCGCCCCCACAGATAAACAATATGTTTTGAGTGTTGATCTTGATGAGTTTTTGTTCGGGGTGCTTACGTCCGCCTTGTGGGGGTACCAGTACGTCGGTGCCTTCGAGCAATTTGAGCATGCCTTGCTGCACACCCTCCCCGCTTACATCGCGCGTAATGGAAGGGTTGTCGCTTTTGCGGGCAATCTTATCGATCTCGTCGATATAAACGATACCGCGTTCGGCGGCCGCCACATCGTAGTTACAAACCTGTAGCAAGCGGCTCAAAATACTTTCTACATCCTCTCCAACGTAACCCGCTTCGGTAAACACCGTGGCATCCACAATGGCAAAGGGTACATTGAGCATACGGGCAATACTTTTGGCCAGCAGTGTTTTACCGGTGCCTGTCTCGCCCACCATAATGATATTGCTCTTTTCAATTTCAATATCGTGCTGGTTGGGAAGTTCCGTGCTGCGTTGTTGTAACCTTTTATAATGATTGTAAACCGCTACCGCAAGCACTTTTTTGGCTTCGTCCTGACCGATCACATATTCGTCCAAAAAACGTTTGATCTCGGTAGGCTTTTTTACAGAGAGTTTGAAGCTATTCTTAGATTTATCTTCTTTGACAGTAAGTTCTTGGTCGATGATCTCTCGGGCATGATCCACACAATTCTCACAGATATGTCCATCCTGACCGGCGATCAGAATCTTGACCTCGTCGCGACTGCGACCACAAAAAGAGCAGTGAAGCGTATTCTTAGCCATTCCACAAAATTAAAAAAACCGCCCCGAAAGGGACGGTTAATATTTTAAATAGCTTATTATCAGCTAAT
>JBJTWT010000007.1:0-25994 GCA_046081865.1 Sphingomonadales bacterium | reverse complement strand
TAAAATCAAACATCTTTCCCAACTTATTAAACTACTTTTCAAAGATGGTATTCGTATTTTGTCCAAATATCTACAGGGTAAGTGGATAAATATTAGATTACATTTTAGATTACATCACATTTTTTAAAAAAAAACCCTTACAAATCATTGATTTATAAAGGTTTAATACATTTTGTTTGTGGTGTGGGGCGGGATCGAACCGCCGACACAAGGATTTTCAGTCCTTTGCTCTACCGACTGAGCTACCGCACCATCCGGGCTCCAAAACTGGAGCGGACTGCAAATATAGGCCCGAAAATCATACCAAGCAAGCTAAACCCGACTTAGAAATCGTTATTGAAAGGCGGCATTTGTTCGTTTAAGCCGCGGCGAAAAGTTGTGGCCTAATCGTATTTCTTTATATGCGATATAGCGATAATTATCTCTTTCGTAAAATAGGCCGATTCGTTTTTTGTTTATGAGTACCAGATCACTGTATGCGGTGTAATCGTTTGGTGGTCCTTCCCATTGATGATCGATCAACAGCGAATCGGACCAGGTGTTGCCATCATCTTTACTGATACGAAGCATCAAACTATCTCTGTTTATGCGACTGGCCGGATTAGAGAAGGCTAGTACTGCCCGACCATTCTTCCATCCAACATTCAATAAACTACCTTGACATACGGGGTCGATCAGGGTTAAACTAAAAAAACTACTGTCCCAACGCTGTCCGCCATTACCACTGATCGATGTAACTCGTAGTCTCCGATCACCGGGTTGATAGCGGCTGTTGAGTAATAATCGATTACCCGATAATTCTGCAGCGGTCGATTCGTTACTGCCCGGAATTGAAATGAATTCACTCAGTAAAAAGGTTTTGCCGTGGTCGTCCGAATAATATCCATGCGACCGGTACTCTTTGAATCCTGGCTGTGGTTCGCCCGCGGAGTGATTGGCAGCTATATAAATTCGCCCGCGGTATAAGCCTTGTTGAAATTGCAATCCATGTCCGGGCGTATTGGCATAGGTGCGCCAGTTGTCGGGAGGCCCTTGGCGATGCACCTGCGTAGAAATATTTACGGCATCAGACCAAGTTTGTCCCTGATCGGTAGAGGTTAGGTACCAGACCTGTCGAGTTCCCTTTCCTTTTCGAACGTCACTTTCGTGATGGTTACCTGTATTATAAAATAAAAAGATCCGCCCTTGCGGATAAGAGGGGTCCAATAGGTCTACCACCGGGGCGGCATTGCCGGCTTGTAACGAATCGGCATCTACTATCACTTGCAACGCAGACCAGCTGCGCCCTTTATCTTGACTACGCTTCATTACAATATCGATGTTTCCAAAATCTCCGGCATGTTGAACCCTTCCTTCACAAAAAGCCAATAGGTCGCCATTGACCGCTTTTACAATGGCGGGAATTCGAAAGGTTGCATACCCGTTTTCGCCAGCGGTAAAAACGCTTTGTTGTGCAGTGGCAAACAAAGAAAATAGCAGGGATATCGAAAAGAGAAAGATCCTTCCGTAAATTTTTTTTAATGGCAACAAGTGTAATTTCATGTAGGTAAATAGTATTATTTTGCCGATAGGAAAGGTACTTTAAAAAAAGCCAAATGAGACCATCATACTCTTGCAGTGTTATAATAGGCCTTTTAAGTATTATGATTTTTGCTAGTCGGCCAACGATGGCGCAACATCAGCTTAGTTCGATAGAAGCCGGCATTTGCAAGTCTATAGTAGAGCAGTGGGCTAGTACCATGGGTCTCTTACAACAATCGGTAGACATCAATAGCGGAACTTACAATATAAAGGGAGTGCGTGCGGTGGGTGATCTGTACGCAACGGAGTTGCGCGCGCTGGGCTTTACGGTAGAATGGGTCAATTTACCTGACTCTATGCAGCGCGCTGGTCACTTGGTAGCCTATCGTAAGGGCACTCAGGGAAAAAAACTTTTTTTGATCGGCCATCTCGATACGGTATTCGAGCCAGACATGCCTTCCAACCCCTTTACTAAACTCAATGATAGTACGGCCACCGGACAAGGTGTTAATGATATGAAAGGGGGCGATGTAATGATCATAGCCGCGCTTAAGGCATTGCATCAACAAAAATTATTAGATAACACCACTATTACTGTTTATATGACCGGCGATGAGGAAAACGCAGGTTATCCTCGAGAGGTGTCGCGTGGAGATTTTATTACCAGAGCCAAAGAGCACGATATTGCTTTGGCTTTTGAGACTGCATCGGGTATGGGTACCATCGCGACAGCCCGCAGGGGTGCCAGCGGATGGCAATTAGAAGTAGAAGGAAAGCAGGCACATTCTTCGGGTGTATTTGGTACGGCCGGTTATGGCTCTATTTATGAAGCGGCTCGTATTATTAACGGTTTTAGGGAGCGATTAAGCAAAGAGCAATATCTCACCTTTAATCCGGGGCTGATCGTGGGTGGCTCAGAGGTGTCTTATAACCAAGAAGCGCAACAGGGTACTGTAGCGGGTAAAACAAATATCATCTCTCCTCGCACCTATGCTAACGGCGATCTTCGTTTTATAAGCGAAGAGCAAAAAGAAAATGCCCGTAGTGTTATGCGCGAGATCGTTTCGCAGTCTTTGCCAGGTACCAAGGCAACCATAAGTTTTGTAGATGGTATTCCTTCTATGCCCCCCACCGAAGGAAATACCAAATTGGCATCACAACTAAGCGATGTAAGTATAGCATTGGGCTTTGGTAAGGTTACACCGGGTAATCCGGGTAGTCGTGGCGCGGGTGACATTTCTTATGTAGCCCAATATCTGAATTGTTTAGATGGGCTTGGTGCCAGTGGTCGTGGAGCACATGCCCCCGGAGAAACCATCAACCTGTATGAGTATCCTAAACTGACCCAGCGGACCGCTATTTTGTTATATCGCTTAACCCGCTAATAAAGAAAAAATACTGCCAGCTGGTCCATCCAAAAATCACCTTGTCTTCCCCGAATTTCCGCTTACTTTTGATCCGCAAAGCCAACCATCATGCGGAAAATTCTTCTGTCCTCGCTGCTTTTTTCTCTTGTATTTCTCTTTTCTTGTAAAAAGGATGTTCCGGATAATGGGTCGGGCAATCCCCCGGTTATTACCTTAGCGGATAACGATCATATACTGCCGGGCAATCCCAGTAATGCACAAACGAATCCTAGTTTAACTACCAACTACTTAAAGGATTACGTTTATTATAAACTTAGTTATAATAGTGCCATGGGTACGGCAAATTGGGTGGCCTGGCACTTGCAAAGCGAAGACCTGGGCGCTGCCTCCAGACAAGACGATTTTAGATCGGATAACAGCTTGCCTACGGCATGGTACAAGGTGTCTAGTACTAGTTATACCGGATCGGGTTTTGATCGAGGCCATAATTGTCCTTCGGCCGATAGGACCAGCTCTGTAGCGGCCAATTCTTCTACTTTTTTTATGACCAATATGATCCCACAGGCTCCAATGCTCAATCAAGGTCCTTGGTCTGGGCTAGAGGATTTTACCCGCTCCACACTGGTGGGTACTTCTAATGAGGCTTGGATCTTTATGGGTAATTATGGGAACGGTGGTGGGGTGGGAAGCAATGGCGCATTTACCACTATTGATAATGGTCGGGTTCGAGTCCCTTCTAAGGTATGGAAGGTCATTGTGGTAATCCCAAAAGGTAACAACGATCTTTCACGAATGACTCGTGCTGCCACGGTGCTTTGCGTTAGTATGCCCAACGATAATCGTCTCTATACCGCATCGAATAAAACCGCATGGAGAGATTATCTGATCTCTGTGAGTGCACTTGAGATTGAATCGAGTTCTAATGGAACCCCGCTCAATTTATTTTCTAATGTGGATGCTACGGAGCGTGCCTTGTTAAAAGCCAAGATCTACCAATAAAGTTCATCATAGCACGAGATCAAAGTCCGTACTTGATCAAGAATTTAATTCGCATAATCTTGAGCTGTTCCCACGTAAAATCAAATTTGGCCAATTCCTCTTGGGCCACTTGTAACGAGGAGGTCTCACAGCTTTTAAAGTAATCCATGATCTCCTCTTGTTCGGAGCGATCTATCATCTCGTCGATGGCGTAGTCTAAATTAAGTCGGGTACCACTGGCCGCGATGGTCTCGATCTCTTCGAGCATCTCATCCATTCGCCAACCCTTGTTTCTGGCAATGGTCTCCAGCGGTACTTTTTTATCGGTGTTTTGAATGATGTATACCTTATCGCCACTTTTATTGACCACGCTCTTCATTACAAAGTCGTCGGGACGCTCTATTTGATGCTCCTCTACATACGAGGCGATCAGCGTAACAAAGGGGGTGCCATATTTGAGGGCTTTACCCTTACTTACTCCCTGGCATTTCTCTAGTCCTTCCATTGTAATAGGATACATGGTGGCCATATCTTGTAAGGAGTTCTCCAGAAAAATAACAAACGGAGGCAGTCCTCTTTTCTTGGCCTCTTGTGCCCGCAGCTCCACGAGTTGTTGTAATAGTACCTCATCCATGGCAGCGGTGTCGGCCTCTTCGGCTACTTCCCAATCTTCGTCTGCTTCCACTTCGTCGTATAATTTATTTAATACGATAAAGAACGATTTGGGTTTCTTTATGTACTGCGCTCCCTTTTTGGTGATTTTTAGTACACCATATTCCTCAATATCTTTTACCAGTAATCCCCCCAGAATTAACTGTCGCAGTAATGATTGCCAAAAGAATGGCTCTTTATCGTTTCCACTGGCAAAGGCCTGGAGACCCTCATGGCGAAACATGGTGATCTGTGGAGTAAGTTTACCACATAGGATATCAACTACATAGTCGGTGGCAAACCGCTCGTCCAATTCCTGAATGGCCTCCAGCGCTAATGTGGCCTCTTCTTTGGCTTCGATCTTTTCTTTGGGATGTTTACAATTATCGCAGGCGCCACAATTTTCTTGATCGTACCATTCGCCAAAGTAATTCATCAATACTTTTCTTCGGCAAACGCCCGTTTCCGCAAACGATACGGTTTCGTTAATTAATTGCGCTCCGACTTCGCGCTCGCTGAGTGGCTTGTCTCGCATCAGGTGTTCGAGCTTGGAAACGTCTTTGTGAGAATAATATAAAATACATTTTCCTTCCAGCCCGTCCCGTCCGGCCCGACCGGTCTCTTGGTAATAATTCTCTATGCTCTTAGGGATATTGTAATGGATAACAAATCGAATATCAGGTTTGTCGATCCCCATGCCAAAGGCAATGGTGGCACAAATAACCTGCATCTCTTCTCCTAAAAATTGATCTTGTCTCTCGGCGCGTACTTTGGCATCTAGTCCGGCATGATAAGCAACGGCCTTGATCCCGTTAGCCATCAAGATATCAGCTAGTTCTTCGGTAGTCTTTCTGTTGAGAGTATAGATGATACCGCTTTTTTTCTTCATCCCTTTGATAAAGCGAACGATATTCTCTTCGGTCTGCGCTTTTTTGATCTTGGGCAGCACTTCGTAATAGAGATTCGTTCTGTTGAAAGAAGACAAAAGGATGTTGGGATGACGCAGGTCCAGATTTTTGACGATATCGCTTTGCACTTTGGGCGTGGCAGTAGCGGTGAGCGCGATCATCGGTACATCGGGATTGATCTGCTCCATCATTTCGCGGAGTCGCCGGTATTCAGGTCTAAAGTCGAGCCCCCATTCCGATATGCAATGAGCTTCGTCTACGGCAAAAAACGAGATGGTCAGATTGGCAAAAAAAGATAGGTTCTCTTGTTTGGTGAGCGTTTCGGGCGCTACATATAGCATTTTAGTTTTGCCAGTGGCCAGATCGTTATGAACTTCTAGGATCTCTTTTTTGCTAAGTGTAGAATTAAGAAAATGCGCCACGTCATCACTGCTGCTGTATCCCCTGATCAGGTCTACCTGATTTTTCATCAGGGCGATCAGCGGAGATACGATGATGGCTACCCCTTCGCTGACCAAAGCTGGTAACTGGTAACAAAGACTCTTTCCGCCCCCGGTGGGCATGATCACGAAAGTATCCCTTCCGGTCAGCAGGCTTTCGATTGCTTTTTCTTGAGTACCCTTAAAGGAAGAAAATCCAAAATATTGCTTGAGCGCTACGTGCAAATCAAACCGTGTTGATGCAGAAACAGCGGGCTTTTTCTTCTTGGTGATGGTTCCCATTAGATCTCTTAAGGTACTCTTTTTTGTTGAAGGGTTGCCAGGTTAAAACAACATAAGGTAGCGCTTGTTTAACTTTTTTGGATAATATTATTAAAAAACCTAAATATAATTGATTTTCAAGTATTTAAATATATATTAATGTCTACCTGGATGGCTAAGACAGCAATCTGTATAAATGGAGTAAATTTGACCCGCTCCTCTGTTTGCTAACGGTTGTTAGTATAGTGGAAGACTCCTTCTTCATGAACGACAAGCTTAAAAAAATCGCCCTTCAGACCATCGATCTAGAGGCACGCTCTATTCAGGCCCTGAGTCGTTCGATCAACAGTGATTTTGAAAATGCCGTTCAAACAATTGCCCAGTGCAAAGGCAGGGTAGTTATTAGCGGTATCGGAAAAAGTGCTGTGATTGCCCAAAAGCTGGTGGCTACTTTTAATTCTACGGGTACCCCCTCTTTATTTATGCACGCGGCCGATGCCACGCATGGTGACTTGGGTATGATCAGACCCGAAGATGTGGTCATCATCATTAGCAAGAGCGGAGAGAGTCCCGAGATTAGAGTGTTGCTTCCGCTTATTCGCAATTTTGGAAATCCGCTTATTGCCATTGTTGGCAATACGGGTTCTTCGTTGGCGCTGGGGGCTACACATGTACTTGACACAACGGTCGAATCAGAGGCTTGTCCCAATAATCTCGCTCCCACCAGCAGTACAACGGCTCAATTGGTAATGGGAGATGCGTTGGCAGTTTGTTTGATGGAGTTGAAGGGATTCAATTCGGATGATTTTGCCCGCTATCATCCGGGTGGAGCACTGGGAAAAAAATTATACTTGCGTGTGGGCGATCTGGCGGCACAACATGCGCAACCTAAGATCAGTCCTTCGCAAAGTATTCGCGAGGTGATCGTCTCGATGACCACCGGCCGTTTGGGCGTTACGGTTGTGGTCAATGATACGGACCATGTGTTAGGTATCATCACAGATGGCGATCTAAGAAGAATGCTCGAAAAAGTAACTCCTATCGATTCGCTTACGGCAGCTGATATTATGACCTCCTCTCCTTGCACCGTTCATTTCGACGAATTGGCGGTAGTGGCGCTAGACCTGCTCACAAAGCATCATATCTCTCAATTGGTGGTGACCGACCATACTACCTATAGGGGCGTTTTGCATATTCACGATCTGATGCGCGAGGGCCTTATCTAATTTTATCCTATGAATGCAAATCATTATGTGGCGATCATGGCGGGCGGTATTGGAAGTCGCTTTTGGCCTATGAGTCGTAGTCGCTATCCTAAACAATTTTTGGACATACTCGGACTTGGTCGTACGTTGATCCAACAAAGCTATGATCGATATAGCCAGGTCGTTCCTCCCGAAAATGTTTTTGTGGTTACTTCCGAAGAATATGTGCCGATCGTCAAAGAGCAATTGCCCGATCTTCCGGCCGAAAATATTTTAGCGGAGCCTTCCCGAAAAAATACGGCTGCCTGTATTGCCTACATCGCCTTTAAACTGCAAACAATCAATCCCGATGCGGTCATGATCGCAGCACCGGCCGATCATCTTGTTACTGAGACCATTCAATTCGTAACCACGGCATATACTGCACTTCAGTTTGTGGAGCAAAATAGTGCGCTGGTTACGATCGGTATCAAGCCTTCTCATCCCAATACGGGCTATGGTTATATTCAGCACGAGATGACACCGGCGGCATCCGAAGTGTTTAAGGTGAAAACCTTTACTGAAAAACCCAGCGAAGAAATTGCACGCGCCTTTATTGCCAGTGGTGATTTTTTATGGAATGCGGGCATTTTTACCTGGAAGGTGTCTACGATCTTGGCCGCGTTAGAGAAACACCTTACCGAAGTGTTCGAGGTCTTTGCTGCAGAGCGTATTCATTTTAACACGGTGGGCGAGAAAAGATCGATCGAAAAGATATATCCGCTTTGTACGAATACCTCCATAGATGTGGGGGTAATGGAAAAAGCTGAGAACGTATATGTAATACCTGCCGATTTTGGATGGAGCGATCTGGGCACCTGGAATAGCGCCTGGGACAATATGGAGAAAGATTATTTTGGCAATGCTGTGGTCGGTAAGCAGGTAATGGTAGTAGATGCCAATAATTGTGTGGTGCATGTGCCCGATAACAAACTGGTCCTTTTACAAGGACTCCGCGATTATATTATTGTAGATACGGCCGATGCACTTTTGATCTGTAAGAAAGAAAAAGAGCAACAGATAAAGGAATATGTGGCCGAAGTAAAACGCAATATGGGCGACCAATACCTATGAGCCTTGTGTCTAAATTGCCGGCGGTCGGTACGACCATCTTTGCGACCATGAGTGCATTGGCCCATCAACATAAGGCGATCAATCTGGGCCAGGGGTTTCCGGATTTCCCAATGAGCGAAGAGCTGATAGATTTAGTGACCAAGGCCATGCGAGACCAGCACAATCAGTATGCTCCCATGGCGGGCTGGTTACCTCTTCGCGAAGCGATCGCCGAAAAGATCTCCTATCTCTATCAAACGGCCGTCCACCCCGACACGGATATTACCATTACGCCTGGGGGTACCTATGCGCTCTATACCGCTTTCACCACTATTTTACAACCCGGCGATGAAGTGATCGTCTTTGAGCCGGCTTATGATAGTTATATTCCAGCCATAGAATTGAATGGAGCCAAAGCGGTTCGCATCTCGCTGGTCCATCCTCATTACAATATCGATTGGCAACAAGTAAAAGCCGCGGTTACCACAAAGACCAGGGCCATTTTGATCAATACGCCACATAATCCTACGGGCGCTGTTTGGTCAGCAGAAGATATTGCCTCGCTGCGGGCATTGGTAGCCGACACCGACATTATTATTATTAGCGATGAGGTCTATGAGCATTTGATATTTGATGGTCATCCCCATTATTCCATTCTTCGCTATCCCGATCTTTTATCGAGAAGTTTTGTTTGCTTTTCGTTTGGAAAAGTATATAACTGTACCGGTTGGAAACTAGGTTACGTCGTGGCTCCTGCCGTCCTGATGAGCGAATTTCGTAAAGTGCATCAGTTTAATGGCTTCAGTTGTCACTCACCGGTACAAGTGGGCTTGGCCACTTTTTTACAACAGCGAGATCCTTATTTGCTCTTGGGTAGTGATATGCAAGCCCGTCGCGATGCTTTCATATCATTGATGAAAGATTCTCGGTTCGACCTGCTGCCTAGTTTTGGTAGCTATTTTATATTGGCCACCTACGACCGAATTAGTCAGGAGGGTGATAAGGATTTTGCGATCCGACTTACCCGCGAAGCCGGGGTAACGCCGATTCCGGTCTCTGCTTTTTATGCCGATGGCCAAGACAATAAGGTCTTGCGTTTTTGCTTTGCAAAAAAGATAGAGACCCTCGAGCAGGCCGCTAGTCGTTTGCGGGCTGTGTAATTTTTTCTATTTTTAAGGACTATGAGCAATGCGATCGATACTAACCGACTGCGTCAACTTTTTTTGATTGCGCTGATCCTTTTTATCGGTATTGTCTTATTCTATCAGCTCTATTCTTTTTTCCCGGCCCTACTCGGTGCACTTACTCTTTATATCTTACTTCGTAAGCCTTATCACTATTTAACCCTGCACCGCAAATGGAGAAAAGGGGCGGCGGCTTCGCTTTTGATGCTGCTGTCACTGATCGCTATTCTTTTTCCGGTTTACTTGTTGGTACAAATGCTCTCGGGTAAGATCGCGTACGGATTACAGCACTCTGGTGAATTGGTTACATCGTTGCAACAGTTGGCCTCCGACATGGAGCAGCGCTATGCGATAACACTGGTAAGTGATGAAAACATCAACAAGCTCGGAAATTGGTTGGCGGGATTGCTTCCGCAGATCTTGGGGGCTACCTTCAACACGGTATCGACGACCTTCTTTCTTTATTTTATCCTTTACTTTTTATTTACCAATGGCCAATCGCTCGAAAAAATCCTTTTGGAATATAGCCCTTTTAAGGATGAGAATACCGGTTTGTTGGAAAAAGAAGTACACACCATGGTCGTTGCAAATGCCGTGGGAATACCGGTGGTGGCGCTCTCGCAAGGAGTGGTGGGATTGATCGGATATTGGATCATTGGGGTTCCGGAACCTTTCTTTTGGTTTGGCGTAACCTGTATTGCCGGGATGCTTCCTGTTATTGGGGCGGCCTTGGCTTACATTCCGCTTATCATTATTTTTTTAGCGGCCGGCCAGTATGGGCAGGGAATTGCCATGGCGGTTTTTGGATTCGGTATCATTGGCACGGTCGATAATGTCATGCGGTTTACACTTCTTCGACGCATTGGGGACGTTCATCCACTTACTACCGTATTCGGCGTTATAGCGGGTCTGTGTCTGTTTGGCTTTATAGGATTGATATTTGGACCGTTACTTATTTCGTTGTTGCTGTTACTGATCAAGATCTATGTAAGTGAGTTTGTAAAAAAACAGCCTCGACATTCATGAGTCGTCTCCACTTTCAAGACAGTGTCAATCTACTCTCTAAGCTTACCATTCGTCGAGTGTGGAATGCACTTTGTGTGCTAACAAGCTACTACATTAGCAAGTATACACGAAGACCCATTCAGTGGGGGTTGCCTATCTCTATCTCTATAGAGCCGACCACCTCTTGTAATCTTCGTTGTCCCGAATGTCCCAGTGGCTTACGCTCCTTTACCCGCGAGACGGGCATGTTACAAACGGATTTTTTTACACAGACCATCAACCTGCTGCATCTCGATCTTTTTTATCTGGTATTTTATTTTCAGGGGGAGCCCTATTTGAACCCTTCTTTTTTAGAGATGGTCCGTTATGCCTCTCAAAAAAAGATCTATACGGCCACCTCTACCAATGCCCATTATTTGACCGAAGAAAATGCACGCCTCACCATTGAGAGCGGGCTCGACCGGCTTATCATTTCAATTGACGGAACTACGCAAGAGGTGTATGAACAATACAGGGTCGGCGGGCAATTGCAAAAGGTGCTCGAGGGGGCAGCCCGAGTGGTAAAATGGAAGAAGGAAAAAAGAAGTAAGACCCCGTTTATTATCTTTCAATTTCTGGTAGTACGCCCCAATGAGCATCAGATCGAGGAGGCCCGTAGGCTGGCCCATCGTATTGGGGTAGACGATATTTGGTTTAAGACGGCTCAGATCTATGATTATGAGAACGACCCTCATCAACTGATACCAACACGACAACAATACAGTCGCTATCGTCATACCCAACAGGGTAATGAGTTTAAGGGAAAGCTGGCCAATCATTGTTGGCGATTGTGGCACGACCCTGTCATAACCTGGAACGGGCTGGTAGCCCCTTGTTGTTTTGATAAGGACGCACAATATCAGATGGGGAGTTTGCATCAGCGGTCCTTTGTGGAGATCTGGAAAAGCGAACCTTATCGCCGGTTTAGGGCCAAGATCCTGCAAGGAAGAAAGCAAATCGATATTTGCTCCAATTGTTCCGAAGGCACGCGTGTGTGGGGCGACTAGTCTTTTTATTGCTTTCGAATCACGTAATTTTGAACAATGAGAATAGCACTGATCGCTCTGCTGCTGTCACCATTGTTATTGATGGCGCAGCCCAAGTATGAATTTAGAGGGGTATGGGTCGCCACCGTAGTCAATATCGATTGGCCAAGAGGAGGTGTTACCGATCCTGTTCAGCAGCGGAATGATTTTATCAATATTCTTGATCAACACCAGCAAAATGGCATGAATGCCATGATCGTGCAGGTGCGTCCGGCAGCCGATGCCTTTTATCCATCCCCTTACGAACCGTGGAGTGAGTTTCTTACAGGCCAACAAGGCAAACCCCCTTCGCCCTATTGGGATCCACTTTCGTTTATGATCGAAGAGACGCACAAACGCGGCATGGAATTTCATGCATGGCTCAATCCTTATCGCGCTGTTCAAACGATCGGTAAATCGTCCATTGCTCCGGCCCATATCACCCACCTTCACCCCGAGTGGTTTTTAACCTATGGCGATAAAAAGTATTTTGATCCGGGCAATAAAGAAGCCCAGCGATTTGTGGTACAGGTGGTGCGTGATCTCGTGGAGCGTTATCCGGTAGATGCCATTCATATGGATGATTATTTTTATCCCTACCGAATTGCGGGCAAGGAGTTTCCGGACGCTGCCTCTTATGCTCGCTCAAAATCTCCATTAAATAAAGACGACTGGCGAAGAAGCAATGTCGATTCGATCATTGTCGCTATCAGCAAAGCGATCAAAGCTGCGAATAAAGAAGTTCGATTTGGCATTTCTCCCTTTAGCGTCTGGCGTAATAAAGACAAGGATCAACGAGGAAGCGACAGCCGCGCCGGTCAAACTAATTACGACGATCTGTATGCCGATATCTTACTTTGGCTAGAGAAGGGCTGGATCGATTACGTAACACCTCAGCTTTATCTTGAGATAGGTCACGATAAGATCGCTTACGAAAAGCTGCTGAATTGGTGGAGTCGCAATGCCTATGGGAAACATATTTACATTGGGCACGGCATATACCGTGCTTTAGACAAAAACCAATCAGGTTGGAAGAAACCTCAAGAATTACCGGCACAGATCCAACTACTAAGAGAGAACGCTCAAGTACAAGGCAGTGTCTATTTTAGCAGTAAATCCTTTGCGGCAAACCCCAATGGTTGGAATGATAGTTTGCGATCTAACTATTACCGTTATCCTGCTTTGCTGCCTCCCATGCCTTGGATCGCTGATCGCGCCCCGCTGGCACCACAAGTCGTCATCAAAAATCGCCAGCCGGCGATCATTCGTTTTAGCGTGGTACCTTCAAAAGAAAATCGAACTCCTGTAAAGTATTATGTGCTGTATCGTTTTCCGGCCAGTCGTTCTATTGCTACCTTCATGAACAGCGGTGAGTATATTTATTCTATTGTGGTAAAACCTCAAGGGTTCGAACAACAGTTGAATCTAAGCGAGGGTGATACCCGTTTTCAATTTTATGTTAGCGCTGTTGGAAAGAACAACATAGAAAGCGAACTGGTTCCGGTTACGGCACTGGTCAAAGATTAGTATCAATAGTTATGGCTCTGCAACAACGATTACAACATAAACTGCAACAGCGCTTATCGCCGCAGCAAATTCAGTTGATGAAACTTCTGCAGGTCCCTACGGCTAGTCTGGAGACGCGTATTAAGGAGGAGCTCGAAGAAAATCCCGCACTTGAATTAGAACCCCAACGTTTCGATGAACAGGCAGAAAGCCCCGAGGAGGGTGAAACTCCCGCCGATCATCTAGAACCTGAGCAAGAGACAACCGAGTACGACAATATCAATGTAAGCGAGTATATTCAAGACGATGAGAACGAGCCAGGCGATTATCGTTTAAAGGATGATAATATTCCTGAGTTATCAGCAGAGGGGGCATTACCGATACCATCCGGAACTACCTTTTATGACCTGTTGCTCGATCAGCTGCAATTGCTTAATCTTAGCGAGAAGCAGCAGGTCATCGCAGAACAGATTGTAGGCAGCATTGATGAAGATGGATATCTTAGAAGAGACACATCGGCCATGGTAGACGACTTGGCTTTTCGGCAGAATTTGATGACAACGACAGACGAGGTAGAACAGGTGATCGCTATGATACAACAATTTGATCCACCCGGGGTCGCTGCGCGCGATCTAAGGGAATGTTTGTTGATCCAGTTGCATCGCCGCCCCGATCAGGATGCCTTGGTGCTGATCGCGATCCGCGCTATTACGGATTATTTCGATGAATTCTCGAAAAGACATTATGATAAGATCCAAAAGGGGCTTTCTATTAGTGAAGAAGAACTCAAAGAGGTCGTACAACTCATCACCAAATTAAATCCTAAACCCGGTGGGGATAGTAGTGAGCGTACCGCCGAGCAGCAATACGTATTACCCGATTTTTTCGTCTACCAACATGCAGGAAAGCTAGAGCTTACGCTTAATGGAAGAAACGCTCCCGATTTACGTATCAGCGAAGGTTATCGCAATATGCTAAAAGATTACGAGAAAGGGTCTAAAAAGGATAAACGACAAAAAGAGGCCGTCCTTTTTATTAAGCAGAAGATCGATGCCGCTAAGTGGTTCATCGATGCTATTCGCCAACGTCAACAAACACTCTTATTGACCATGCGAGCTATCTTAGCGCACCAGCGGGCTTTTTTTCTTTCGGGCGATGAGGCAGACTTGCGTCCCATGATCTTAAAAGATATCGCCCAGGTTACCGGACTGGATATCTCTACCGTTAGCCGTGTTGCCAATAGCAAGTATGTACAAACCGAATTTGGGACCTTTCGCTTAAAATTCTTTTTTAACGAGGCGCTCAGTACCGATAGTGGCGAAGAAGTAAGTACTCGTGAGGTCAAAAAAATGCTCGACGATCTGATCGGGTCCGAAGACAAGCAGCATCCACTAAGCGATGACCAGTTGACCGATCTGCTACAAGAAAAGGGGTATACCATTGCCAGAAGAACGGTGGCCAAATATAGAGAGCAATTGAATTATCCTGTGGCCAGACTTCGTCGCGAGCTTTGATCTTTCGTAGAACTATTTAGTATTTCTTTTTTCCAGCTGATGTTTTCGGATGGTGGTATTGATAAGCGTCTGCCATTTGGCGGGTACCTCTGAGTAGCCTGTTTTACTAAGTGCGGCGACCCATTTTTTCGAATCCATGTCTCCCTTAAGACTGGCGTAGGCCTTTTTTCTGCTAACGATTCTGCAAAAGTCAACGAACGACGCGGTATCGGTAGCATATTGCTTATAGCTGGAGCGTATCCCTTTTGACTGGAGCAGATTATTTTTTCCCTTTACCCCAAAGAAATTATTCAGTAATCTACAATTACGGCTGGTACCCGATGAGGATTCAATAATGGATACGCCCAATATCAGAGACGCGGGAATGCCGTACGTGGTTTCGAGCGAATCAACAAGCGGTCCATATTTGGTAATAAATTTTACGGGTTGGGCAGCAGCGGGTCTGCCGCTTACGAGTAAAACTGTCATCATTATGAAGGGTAAGAGCACTGTTACAGCCCGGCCTCCATTGATTTTTTTACTACTAGTACAGCTTAACATAGTCATTAAAGATAAGGAACCTTTATTTTAGGTATTTACGTACTTTGCAATCAATCACTTAGCTAATGATGGTTGAGCATAGCGAGAAATCAGCAATAAGTTCCTTGCCACTTCGTTTTTTGGCATACACGGTCTCTTATGTCTTTCATCCTGTATTTATTCCTGTCTATGTAGTATTATTTTTATTGTTTGAGCATCCTTTTCATTTTTTGGGTTATTCAATAAAGCAAAAGTCATTTGTATTGTTGCAGGCCTTGGCCATGTATACTTTTTTTCCGTTGGTAACAGTGGGTTTACTTCGTGCACTTGGCTTTATTCGCTCTTTTCAATTGCACGATCGCAAGGATCGCATTATTCCCCTGGTGGCCTGTGGCATCTGGTATTTTTGGATCTGGTATGTATGGCGCAATATGGCCGGGCAATCGCCTGTTACTGTGCAGCTCGCTCTTGGTATCTGGCTAGCTTCCTCACTTGGACTTTTGCTCAACAGTTATACTAAGATTAGCTTGCACGGGTTATCGATGGGTGTAGCGCTTTGTTTTATGCTGCTCCTTTCGTTACAAGAAAATTTACACTATGGCATTTGGCTGAGTATCACTATTTGTTTGACCGGCTTGGTTTGTGCCGCGCGATTTCTCGTCTCCGATCATCGTGCCATAGATATATATGGGGGCGTTTTTGCAGGAATGCTTTGTATGCTTGTGGGTTGGGTTGTGGGGTAGGGGCGATAAACCGAATCTGCGCCAAGTTTTCATCAGCATTTTGAGAGAAGGGTGCCCTGGGTAATTATAACTAATTGAATTTCAACAAATTTGAAAATATATAATTTCTGTAAAGCTGCCGCAAGGGGCTCTCATAACAGAAAATTCCCCTAAAATATTTCCAAAATAATTAGCTTTTATTTGCTAAAAGTATTAGTTTTGACTTTCATAAAACGAATACTATGTCAGTTAACAACGAAAAATTAAAAGCGCTCAAGCTTACAATGGATAAGATTGAGAAGGATTACGGAAAGGGAAGTGTTATGCTTATGAACGAGAAGGGAGAGGTACAGCAAGAGGTGATCTCCACCGGTTCTATAGGGTTGGATGCAGCTTTAGGTATCGGTGGTTTGCCCAAGGGTCGTATCGTTGAGATATATGGGCCTGAATCTTCCGGGAAAACAACCATCGCTACGCATGTAATAGCGGAAGCACAGAAAAAAGGGGGGATGTGTGCGATCATCGATGCGGAACATGCATTTGATAGCAGTTATGCTCAGAAGCTTGGCGTGGATGTAGAGAACCTACTTATATCTCAGCCTGATTATGGTGAGCAGGCGCTTGAGATCGCTGATCGTCTTATATTATCAGGTGCGCTAGACGTGGTTGTGATCGATTCAGTAGCCGCGTTGGTTCCAAAGAGTGAATTAGAAGGAGAAATGGGCGATAGCAAAATGGGCTTGCATGCCCGATTGATGAGCCAGGCGCTTCGCAAGTTAACAGCCACCATTGCCAAGACCAACACTATTTGCATCTTTATCAATCAGCTTCGTGAGAAGATCGGCGTGATGTTCGGTAATCCCGAAACAACCACCGGAGGAAATGCACTTAAATTCTATGCTTCCGTGCGGTTGGATATTCGTCGCACCCAACAAGTAAAGGATGGTGACGAGGCTATCGGAAATCATGTTAAAGTAAAAGTTGTCAAGAATAAAGTGGCTCCTCCATTCCGTGCCGCCGAATTCGATATCATTTTCGGAGAGGGTATTTCTAAGACAGGCGAGATCATCGATATGGGTACCGAACTTGGGATCGTTCAAAAGAGCGGTAGCTGGTACTCCTATAATAATGACCGTCTTGGTCAGGGTCGTGAAGGGGTTAAGCAGCTACTGGTCGACAATCCTGAACTGGCCAACGAGATCGAGACCAAGATCAGAGAGAAGGTCAAAGAGATGCAGGCTGGATAAAATCTTTATTTGTTTTCGTGTGTTTCTCAATGGATTAGTTACAGACCCGTTGGTCAGAACGACCGGCGGGTCTTTTTTATATTATTTAATAAGGCTGGCACGGCGAACCATTTATCTTTGCCGTTCGTTTAATAATACCTTACTATCTCGTAAACTATGCATAACAAGAAAAAATGGCTTCGCTGGATCTTATTGGCCATCGTTGCAATAGCCCTAGCCGGTGGTGGCGTTTTCTACTATGTAATGACGGCCCGGTTTGCCGATACGACCTCTGAAAAACCGGCTTATACGATCTCTGCCGGCGATATGCTGTCTGAATTTCAACAAAACGATAGCGCGGCCAATAAAAAATATACTGAGCAAATCGTTTCAGTGAGTGGACTAGTATCTGAAGTAGAGGGCGCCGATACCTCTGCAACGGTCAAGTTCGTTGATACGTTAACGGGCTCATACCTCATCTTTGATTTTCAATCAGGGGCCAGTCGACAGGCAGCGGCCCTACAACCCGGTGCGAATGTTACCATCAAGGGCTCTTGTAGTGGAAGCATCTATAGCCGTCTTCGCAATGCCCACATGATCAGTTTTAAACGAGCGGTTATTGTAAAATAAATAGGCAAGCACAAATTCGAACTCTATCATTTAGTAAAATAGTTCTTCACTTTTTTAATTAAACAATCTAACATTCACTCAATTTTAAAACATCACGTATGAAAAAAACGATCCTCTCTTTTCTTTTGCTGGCCGTAGCTACCTTGGGTTTTGCGCAAGTAAAGCAAACCACTTCTGCCGTAGTTGCCTTTGATGCTACGACTCCTAAAGATGCCCTTCCTAAGGCCGAGAACAAAACCGTGATCGCCCAACTTAACACGAAGACCGGGCAGATTGATTTTGAGGCCGCTGTTAAGAACTTTGCCTTTAGCAATCCTGTAATTCAGGAGCATTTTAATGAGGACCGCTGGATGAGCTCAGATAAGTTTCCGGCGTTTACTTTCGAAGGAAAGATCAGTGATGTACAGAACTATAATTTTTCAAAGAATGGTATCATAAATGTCACTGTTACCGGGCAAATGACCGTAAAGGGTAAGAGCAATACAGTAACGATGCCTGCCACAATCGAAGTAAAAAATGGCACTTTAATGGCATCCGCTAACTTTAGCATCACCCTGGCTGATTATGGTATCAGTGTGGGCGACGGCAGTAAGATTGCCGGCCAACCCAAGATCACGGTGAGTGCGGAATTAAAATAATAAATGGCTGCTTACTAGGTAAGCGCTTCTATTGAACAGAACGGCTCCTTCGGGAGTCGTTTTTAGTAAAATCAGGTTAACTTTAATGTTAAATCATCGGTTACATGTTCAATAAAGCTCAGTTTTTGTCGGCCACCTACCTGTTTAATGTAGCTCTCACGATCATTGCCGTCATATTTAAGATCTATCACTACCCTAATGGGGAGCTGATGCTTACGGTAGCTATACTGGCCATGATGGTCTACGTGGCAGCCATACTACCTGAGATCCTGCGCTCTAAGCGTATTGGCACTTCCGAAAAACTTATGTGGATCACGGGTCTTCTTTGTTTGACCGTGGTGGCAGGCTATCTGTATATTTTCAAAGCCCGCCAGCGTATCATTAATAACCAGCCCCAGCCTTAGTATCCGCCCGAGCTATTCTGTAACTTGCAGGATGACCTTTACGCTACATTCTCCGTTCTCGCCTGCGGGTGATCAGCCCGAAGCAATTCGCCAATTGGTGCAAGGACTCAACCATGGCGAAAAGTATCAAACTTTATTGGGGGTAACCGGTAGTGGTAAGACGTTTACCATGGCCAATGTGATAGAACAGGTACAACGTCCAACACTGGTCCTTACTCATAATAAAACACTGGTGGCTCAGTTATACGGGGAGTTTAGGCAGTTTTTTCCTGATAATGCGGTAGAATATTTTGTTTCTTACTACGATTATTATCAGCCCGAGGCTTATATGCCTGTAACGAATACGTATATCGAAAAAGATCTTTCCATCAACGAGGAGCTCGATAAGCTTCGCCTTAGAGCTACTTCGAGTTTACTGAGCGGCCGTCGTGATATCATTGTAGTGGCATCGGTGAGCTGTATTTATGGTATGGGAAATCCAGTCGATTATATGAATGGGATCATCCGTATACAAAAGGGCCAAGTGATCTCACGACAAGGTTTTTTACATGCACTGGTCAATGCATTGTATCAGCGAACCACGCTTGAATTTACGAGAGGTAGTTTTAGGGTCAAAGGCGATACGGTCGATATTAACCTGCCCTATCTTGATTTTGGTTATCGCATCCATTTTTTTGGCGACGAGATCGAAGCCATCGAACAATTGGATGTAAGTTCCGGTAAGCGACTAGCCACTATGGACAATGCGGCCATCTTTCCTGCCAACCTTTATGTAGCTCCTAAAGATATTTTGCAGCAGGTAATCTACGAGATACAAGATGAATGTTTGGCACAGTCGGGATACTTTAAGCGCGAAGGAAAATTTCTGGAAGCGCAACGACTCACCGAGCGAGTTAATTTCGATCTGGAGATGATCCGTGAGTTAGGGTACTGCGGCGGCATCGAAAACTATTCTCGCTTTTTCGATCGACGCAAGGCAGGCACTCGTCCGTTTTGTCTACTCGACTATTTTCCGGAAGATTTTTTAACTATCATCGATGAGAGTCATCAGACTATTCCACAAGTGAGTGGCATGTATGGAGGAGATCGTAGTCGAAAGTTAACGCTTGTTGATTACGGATTTCGCTTGCCTTCGGCGCTTGATAATCGTCCACTTAACTTCAATGAATTTGAATCGCTCTTACAAGATGTGATCTTTGTATCGGCCACGCCGGCTCATTTTGAATTAGAGAAATGTGAGGGTGTGGTAGTTGAGCAGGTGGTTCGTCCTACGGGTCTATTAGACCCTCCCATTGAAGTACGACCCAGTAAAAATCAGATCGACGATCTGCTCGATGAGATCGATCGTCGTGTTAAGCAGGGCGATCGGGTACTTGTTACCACGCTGACTAAACGAATGGCCGAAGAGATGGATAAGTACCTACATCGTATTGCCATTAAATCTAAGTATATACATAGTGATGTCGATACGCTCGACCGTGTTGAGATCTTACGTGAGTTGAGATTAGGTAAGATCGATGTACTGGTCGGCGTCAATCTGCTTCGGGAGGGACTTGATCTTCCGGAGGTCTCGCTCGTGGCCATTTTAGATGCGGATAAAGAGGGATTTTTGCGCAATGAAAAATCGTTGACACAAACAGCTGGACGTGCGGCTCGTAATGTAAATGGACTGGTAATTTTTTATGCCGATAAGATGACCGAGAGCATGCAGCGTACTATCGATGAGACCCAGCGCCGAAGACAAAAGCAGATCGAGTATAATACGACCCACGGCATTGTTCCTACCACCATTCGAAAGTCTGCGCAAGAGGTATTTGCCCAAACCTCCGTATTGGACATTAAGGGATACGATCCCCATCAGGCAGTCCTGACAGGTCAAGACACGGTAATGGTCTCGCAACTACTCGAAGAACAACCTCAGTACACCACAGTGCCACAGATAGAGAAGGGAATCAAAGCTTTTCGGAAGGAAATGGAGAAAGCGGCCCGCCAACTCGACTTTATGGAAGCGGCTCGTCTGCGAGACGAACTATTTCGTCTGGAGGCACAGCTGGCCACTATGAAACAGTAGGGTTCTCGCTGGCAAATCTTACCTTAGCCACATGGATAAAAGGGTCTTTTTACTCGATGCATTTGCCCTGGTTTTTAGGGCATATTATGCGCTCATTCGTAGCCCCCGACTCACCTCTACCGGTAAAAACACCAATGCGCAATTTGGATTTACTAACGCATTGCTCGATCTGATCAACAAACAGAAGCCCTCACACATGGCTGTTTGTTTTGACACCGGCGCACCTACCGAAAGACACACTGATTATGCCGATTATAAGGCCAATCGACAAGAAACCCCCGAAGATATTTTGGATGCGGTCCCGGATATTAAAAAGATCATAGAGGCATTCAATATCCCCATCATTGAATTGGACGGATTCGAGGCCGACGATGTGATAGGGACGCTCAGTAAACAAGCCGAGCGTGCAGGCTACGAAGTCTTTATGGTAACACCCGATAAGGATTACGGGCAACTTGTTTCGGAGAAGATAAAAATATATAAGCCTGCCTACGGAGGAAATGATGCCGAGATACTGGGTCCGCAAGAAGTTTGTGCCCGCTGGGATATTAGTGATGTTTCGCAAGTGATCGACATGTTGGGTATGATGGGAGACTCGGTCGATAATATTCCCGGCATTCCCGGTGTGGGAGAAAAAACAGCGGCAAAATTTTTGAAGGAATACGGGAGTCTCGAAAACACGCTGGCCAATGCCGATCAGATAAAAGGGGCCATGGGAGAGAAGGTTCGAAAAGGAAAGGAGTTAGCGATATTATCAAAGAAGCTTGCAACCATTATTACTTCTGTGCCCGTTGCCTTTCATGAAGAGGATTTTCGCTTAAAGGATTGGAACAGGGAGCAGCTCAAAGACATTTTCTCTTCTCTTGAATTCAAAACATTAGGCAAGCGATTGCTTGGTGAAGATTTTGTAGTAGCTACCCCTTCTCGTTCGGTGGTAGATAAGCCACAGCCACAGGGAGTACAGACCGATCTGTTCGGTAATATTATAGCAGCTCCTTCTTTAGCTATAAAATCGAATGGGGCTTTGGCTATTGGTAACGCCGATCAAAACAATTCATCTCTTACCGCTTCTTCTGCCGAATCGAATCCAGCATTAGCTGGCCAAGACGAAGACTTTTTACCGGGTAGCGCCGATAAAAATATTTCCAATACGCCACACCATTATCAGTTGATAGTCGGTAAAAAAGCAATATCCGAACTGGTGGAGCAGCTTAAAGGCCATTCAGAAATTTGTTTTGATACGGAGACCACCAATATCGATGCTAATTTGGCCGAGCTGGTAGGATTTAGTTTTTCCGTGAAGCCATTCGAGGCTTGGTATGTACCCTGTTCGGTCGATCAAAATGAGACACTCGCGTTATTACAGGAATTCTCCTCTCTTTTTGCCGATCCTGGCAAAACATGGATCGGGCATAATATTAAATACGATCTTTTGGTGCTAAAGTGGTATGGGATCGATTTGGCAGGATCGCTGTACGATACGATGCTAGCCCATTATGTATTTGAGCCAGAGGGTAAGCGTAGCATGGATGACCTGAGCGAAAAATTTCTGGGGTATATTCCTGTTTCTATCGAAGAGCTCATCGGTAAAAAAGGAAAGCATCAACTTTCAATGAGAGAGGTAGAGACCGAGAAGATCAAAGAATACGCGGCGGAAGATGCTGATATTACCCTTCAACTAAAGCAACAGTTTGTTTCCCGAGTTTCTAAGGCGGGGGTGGCCACTGTCTTGCAAGAAGTGGAGCTTCCTCTTATCAGGGTACTGGCCGATATGGAATACGAAGGAATTACGATCGATAAGGAATTTTTGCAGGAATACTCTGTTACGCTAGAAAAAGAGGCGAAGGTTGCCGAAGAAGCAGTTTATAAGGAAGCCGGTGTTCGTTTTAATCTAGCCTCTCCCAAGCAGCTGGGCGAAGTTTTATTCGATAAGTTGAAACTAGACCCGGATGCCAAAAAAACAAAAACCGGACAATACCAAACCGGCGAGGAGGTATTGACCAAGCTGGCCGCTAAGGGGCATCGTATTACCGAAAATATTTTAACGTTCAGAGAGTTAACCAAGTTGCAATCGACTTATGTCGATGCACTCCCCTTACTTATCAATCCTAAGACCGGAAGGGTGCACACTTCTTATGCCCAGGCGGTTGCTGTAACGGGGAGATTGTCGAGCAATAATCCCAACTTACAAAACATACCGGTGCGCACAGAGCGAGGAAGGGAGATTAGAAAAGCTTTTATTCCTCGTAGCAGCGATTTTACGTTGGTCTCTGCCGATTACTCTCAAATTGAGCTTCGTATCGTTGCTGCCATCAGTGGCGATAAGAACATGTGCGCAGCTTTTCGCGAAGGAAAGGATATTCATACCGCTACCGCTGCCAGGGTGTATAATGTATCCGAAGCCGATGTGACCAAAGAGATGCGCTACAAGGCCAAGAGTGTCAACTTTGGTATCATCTATGGGCAAGGGGCCTTTGGACTGGCCGATAATCTGGGAATCTCTCGTACTGAGGCCAAAGAGATCATCGCCAATTATAAAAGGGAGTTTCCGGGAATTCAGGAATACATGGATAGTACTATCAAGTTTGCCAAGGATAACGGGTATGTAGAAACATTGATGGGTCGTAAGCGTTGGTTACGCGATATCAACTCATCTAATTTTACCGTTCGTGGATTTGCCGAACGCAACGCCATCAATTCTCCCATACAGGGAAGTGCCGCCGATATGATCAAGTTGGCCATGCGCAAGATCCATGCTAACATTAAAAAGAGCGGTATGAAAAGCCGAATGATCTTGCAGGTTCATGACGAACTTATCTTCGATGCTCATCATAGCGAAGTAAAGACTCTTATGGAGCTGATTGTGGAGGGAATGCAAACAGCCATGTCATTGCCAAATGATGTTCCCGTTATTGCCGAATGTGGAGAAGGCCCCAATTGGTTAGTGGCTCACTGATCGTTTCTTCTTCCACCTCCACCACCGGGACCACCACCCATACCTCTGGCAGGACGCATGGCAGGTAATATTTGATCTTTCCAGATAGTATATTGTTCGGGAGTAAGCACCGATTTAATGGTCTCTTCTTGTAGGTCGTTATATTTTTTCATCTCTTCGCGCATCGCCTCGGGGTCGGGTCGTTCTCCGGCCATGGCCGCTTCGCGAATCTCTAGCATACGAGCATCTTGTCTTTTGTAAAGAACGGTAAGAACGGTATCAATAATGTGCATCTTAGCAGGATCGAGCTTAAAGGCGCTGTCTAATTTTTGATGAATAACGGCTACTCGCTCAGCGGGGGTTCTGCGTTGAAAACCGCCCCCACCACCGGGTGGCTGGGCCATAACGGCAGTGAATGAGAAAATAGAGAGCGATAAAACAAATAAAAGCTTCTTCATGATGATAGATTTAAGGAGTATAAATTGCGCTAACTAAAGTATCTTGCGCTATCTAATATACTACTAATATGGAATATGGCAAGTTAGTGGCGGTAACGGGGCTACCCGGTCTCTTCGAGTTGGTAAGCAGTAAAGCCGATGGGGGAATTGTTCGCTCTTTGGACGATAAGAGTACAAAATTCGTTTCTACGCGCATTCATCAATTTTCTCATCTCGAAAGTATCGAGATCTATACTATTCGTGACAATGTGAATCTGATCGATGTATTCCACGCCATGGAAAAATCGACCGCTACGCTACCCGATGAGAAAGACACAAAAGCTATCAAAAAGTATTTCGAGCAGGTATATCCCGATATGGATCATGAGCGCGTCTACGACAGTGATCGTAAAAAAATGATCAAGTGGTTCATACTACTTAAAAAGCACGCTATTCCACTGGTCTTATCTGAGCCCCTCGAAGACCAGGCTACAGAGGGCGATTCAGCGCAAGGTGAGTCTGGTCAGGGGTAAGCCCGGTAATGCGATCGCTGGTCAGGCCCCATTTGTTGTCTGCTGGTGTTACAACTTTTCTTATGTCGTACAGTGCTACTATAGAACAACGTCCACGCCACTTTTTACCCGCATCTTTTGTGATCAGTGATTGGGAATCGCTGGCTCCTTTTTTTGTTGAACTCGAAAGGCGTGCTTTAGACAGCGTGAGCGAGTTAGAACAATGGCTCCGGGATGCCAGCGAGTTTGAAGCTGTGATTAGTGAGGATGTATGCTGGCGACAGATCAAAATGACCTGTGATACCGAGAATAAGGCACTCGAGGAATCGTTCAATTATTTTATGCTCGAGTTGCAGCCACGCATACAGCCTTGGTCCGACAAACTGAATCGAAAACTATTGGCTTCTCCCTGCATCGATCAGTTACCTGCCGAACAATATGCCACTTTTCTTCGCAACATCCGTAAGCAGATCGATCTGTATCGCGAAATCAATGTACCGATCCAGTCCGAGATCAGCGTACTGCAGCAGCAATTCGGGGTCATAGCCGGTAAGATGACCATTGTTGTACAAGGACAAGAATACACCTTGCAGCAAGCCGCCAAATTTTTAGAAGACGAAGATCGAAACCTTCGCGAGCAGGTATATCGGCAAATCGCAGAGCGCCGCTACCAAGACCGAGATGCCCTAGATGGATTGTTCGATCAACTGCTTCAAAAAAGAAACCAGCTGGCTCTAAATGCCGGTATGCCGAATTACCGCGAGTATCGATTTTTAGAATTAGGAAGATTCGATTATGATCATGCAATGTGCGAACAATTTCACCAGGCGGTAAAAGAGGAGGTGATGCCGCTTGTCAATGAGATATATACCAAAAAGAAAGAGCGGTTAGGATTAAGCACCTTGCGACCTTGGGATATCGAGGCAGAGCCGATCGGTACTAAGCCCCTTCGACCTTTTGCAGATGCAACCGAATTGACCGAGAAGTCTATTGCCTGTTTGCAGCGACTGCATCCCTTTTTTGGCGACTGCATCGCTACTATGCGAAGTATGCAACGACTAGATTTGGATAGTCGAAAAGGGAAAGCGCCCGGCGGGTATAATTGCCCATTGGCCGAAACCGGTGCCCCTTTTATTTTTATGAATGCAGCAGGCACCCTCGATGATGTGACCACCATGGTACACGAAGGAGGGCATGCCGTTCA
>JBJTWT010000006.1:0-4236 GCA_046081865.1 Sphingomonadales bacterium | reverse complement strand
GCGGCGCCATCGGCACCGGGTGGAGTAGGCAGCGCTAAGAAAATAACTTCCGCCTCTTCAACCACAGAAGCAAGATCAGTGGTAAAGCGGAGGCGCTCTTCTTTTAAGTTCCGTAAAAATATTTTTTCCAACCCGGGCTCGTAAATTGTGATTTGCCCGGCCGAAAGTTTTTTAACCTTGACTTTATCTATGTCTACACAAACGACCTTGTTACCGGTCTCGGCAAAACATGTGCCGGTCACCAGCCCTACGTACCCGGTTCCTATTACTGCAATTCGCATGTATCTTTTTTAGAAATCGACTTTACTTTATTGTGGCAAATAAAATATACCGTTTATAACTTTGATTTTTCCTCCGCTACTTGCTTAAGGTATACTCCATACCCACTTTTTTTGAGCGCCTCGGCTTGTTCCAATAATTTTTCTTTAGAGATAAAGCCATTACGATAGGCGATCTCTTCGATGCATCCGATCTTGGTGTCTTGTCTTTTTTCGATCACGCGCACAAATTCACTGGCGTCACTGAGCGAATCAAACGTACCGGTATCGAGCCAGGCAGTACCGGTATCGAGTACAGCCACATGTAATTGCTTATTTTGTAAATACACTTTATTCACGTCGGTAATTTCGTATTCACCGCGAGCAGAAGGTTGTAGCTCCTTAGCAATTTTAACCACTGCATTATCATAAAAGTAAAGTCCGGGTACCGCATAGTTCGATTTAGGTTGCGTGGGCTTCTCTTCGATGCTTATCGCTTTATTATTGGCATCAAACTCCACCACGCCGTAACGCTCAGGATCGGATACCTGATAAGCGAATACATAGCCGCCCTCTATATCGCGCAAGGCCTTTAGCTGACGCCCCAAGCCATAACCATAAAAAATATTATCGCCCAACACCAGCGCCACTTTATCATTTCCAATAAATTTTTCACCGATCACAAAGGCTTGTGCCAGACCATTGGGTACTTCTTGTATGTCATATTCAAATCGACAGCCCACTTGCGAGCCATCTCCCAGCAGCCGCTTGAATTGCGCATTGTCCTCTGGCGTTGTTATGATCAAGATCTCATTGATTCCCGCCAGCATGAGAGTACTCAGAGGATAATAGATCATCGGCTTATCGTAAATAGGCATCAGTTGTTTACTGATGGCCTTGGTAATGGGGTAAAGTCGGGTGCCGGAGCCGCCCGCCAGAATTATGCCTTTCATTTTATTTACTCTAAATTTTTTATCATGGTTGTCTAGCTAATCGATTGCGCTGATTGATCTCGCTTTTGCACAGACGCATCAATTGTGCTGCTGCCTGATCTCACCTATCCGCATACATATTCTCGTAGTAATGCTGGTATGCCCCGGAGGTCACATGCCTAAGCCACTCTTCGTTGTCAAAGTACCAGTCAATGGTTTGTGCTAGTCCCTCTTCGAACGTTACAGAGGGTTTCCAGCCCAACTCTTGATTGATCTTGCTGGCATCGATGGCATAACGACGGTCATGACCAGGGCGATCCTTTACGTAAGAGATCAGCGCTTCGCTAGTGCCAGGCGCATTACCGAGCTTTTTATCCATCTGCGCACATAGCAGTTTGACCAGATCGGTATTCTTCCATTCGTTAAAGCCACCGATATTGTACGTATCCCCATTTTTTCCCTGATGATAGACCAGGTCTATGGCACTGGCATGGTCCTTTACAAAGAGCCAGTCTCGGGTGTATTTTCCATCACCATACACAGGCAATGGTTTTTTTTGAATGATGTTATTGATAAAAAGTGGGATCAGCTTTTCCGGAAAGTGATTAGGCCCGTAATTGTTAGAGCAATTACTAATAACCACCGGTAGTCCATAAGTATCGTGATAAGCTCTTACAAAATGATCGCTCGACGCCTTTGAGGCACTATAAGGAGAATGAGGATCGTACTTGGTTGTTTCGGTAAAAAATCCGGTATCGCCTAATGCACCGTATACTTCGTCGGTAGAAACATGATAAAATCTTTTCCCTTCGTAATTACCTTGCCAGTGCTTTTTAGCGGCATTGAGCAGGTTCACCGTACCGATCACATTGGTATATACAAAATCGAGCGGCGAATCAATAGAGCGGTCTACATGACTTTCAGCGGCTAGGTGAATAACCCCATCTGGTTGATACGTAGCGAATACTCTTTCAAGCTCGGCGGTATCGAGTATGTTGACCTTTTCAAAAATGTAGTGGGGCTGCTGATCGATATCTCGCAAATTCTCCAGATTTCCCGCATATGTGAGTGCATCCAAATTGATGATTTGATAGTGCGGATAATTGCTCACAAATCGTCTTACCACATGCGAGCCAATAAAGCCGGCTCCACCGGTAATGATAATGCGTTGCTTATAAACCATGATCTACTATGCTTAGTTTTGTTTTGTCGATATACGCGATCAATTCCTGACCCAGACTTTCGATCGCTACCTTAACTTCTTTTTTTCTTACGTCAAGCACCGTTGCCTTGTGGTCCATAAATGTGCCGCTGGTAATCAGCACCTGCTGATTTTTGGCAAACTCCAGGGGTCTGATCATTACATTTTCGTGTTCATCCAAAAATCGTTTAATAAGTTGGATCTCTTTTTCTCGGATAACGGCAGGCTTCCCATTCCAATACACGAAGTTGACCACTCCATTTGTTAAACGAACCTTGGTGCGATCATCTTCGGTTACTTTAACAAAGACATACGACTTAAACAGCGGCTCTTCGATAGTTTTTATTCTATCGCTCCACTTGCGTTTTACTTTGTTGAGTGGACAATAACTCTCTACCCCCTTATCTGTCAACAGCTGGTGTACTTTTTTTTCCCAACGGGGCTTTGTGTATATGGCGAGCCACTTGCTCATTTTAGATAAACGATCTTAGTTGCTTTTTAAAAGGTCTAAAGACGGCTTCGCCCTCTCGGTCACAGGTCCAAAACCGGGGTGCCGTTTTGCTGTTAGAAAGCCGCAGGAGAGTAAACTTTTGCAAAACTAACAAAAAAGCCATTTTTGTGAGTAAGAAAAGGGCAAAAAATATAGAAAATGAGAGAGATAGGAGTAAAATTCGAATTCAAATATTTAAGTATATACACTTAATCTCTAACAAACTACTTGAACTGCAACCGGTAGGGTGCCCTATTTCTACCGTTTTGCTGATCGGTAGCATGGGGTTCAAAAGAACCGCTGCGGTCAACGCCAAAAGCGCTAAAGGTGCACTCGATCAAAAGAGGAGTCCCATCGGGCATAATATGCCCATAATTATTGGCTCGGGTGTATACCAGGTCTAATGGAAATTTTTCTATAAAGTCGATGACCCTTTTTAGATGCAAGTCCAGGCGATGAAACTCAATAACCAGCCCCCTGATCTGACTTGCATGAAAGAGAAGACTGTCTAAGATACCATACTCCCACCCCTCGGTATCTACTTTTAAAAAGAAAGGACAATCCTGACAAGAGGCCAATTGTAAGGCCTTTGTAAAGTCGACCATCCTGTCGATGGAGTTATAGCCAACGTGCAAAGGAAGATGAACGCGACTGCCCTTAAAAAAGAGATCGTACCGCATAAGTGCGGATAAGTGATGATAAGCCAGCGCCGCCGAGAAATCAAAAGTGGAGTGAATAAGGAACTTTTTGAGATACTCCTTTTTTCCAATGCTGTGATCGAATGCAAATAATGGCACCGGATGCAGCCGCAAAAAATCAGATTCAAAACTCCAATCGTAGTTGATGCCGAAGCTGAGCAGCTTTTGAGAGGAGGTTACCGATTGTCGATCTACTATATAGCCGCCATCACCGGCCTTTCCCAGTCTTATATAATCGGCCTTTTTTTTCGGTTCCAAAAGCTTTGGCAGTACACAATCAATAGGAGAAAGACTCATTACTTATGGCTTAGTGAGTTTGATAACTTTCTTTTTAGAGAATCAAGAACGGTTTGATAACGAAGATGCATGCGGGGATTGATCACTACCCTTCGGTCGGTAGCGCTTGCAAAATGAGCGGCAAATCCTACATGCTCACAAACGGCTTGTACTCGAAGGTCGGCATTGATCTCGGCGGTGTAAAAAGGAATGGGTTGCCCTTTTACTTTATAGATCGATAGCCCTCCAAACGCAGAGGATACAAGCACTAGCTGCTCACTGTTTCTATCGAGTGCATATCTCGACTGCAACCGCTTAATGAATGACTCCGTCTTTGGTTTGGACTGCTCGCCGAGTGGTATTAAAGCGAAACTATCGTGAT
>JBJTWT010000005.1:0-17458 GCA_046081865.1 Sphingomonadales bacterium | reverse complement strand
CGTTGAAACGTTGAGATAAAAAAAGATCAAGTTGATCGAGTGCCTCTGCGCGAGTGACCGGATAGCAAAACTGGTCGCTCTTGCCCGGATTTTCGCTAAAGTATTTTTTTGCGTAGGCAATGGCCTCAGATACGAAGGGATGGGTCTTTACAGGGTAGGGCTCAGGCGCTTTTTTGTCTTTTGGGTAGGGCTTTCTATTGTCGGTATCAAAGGTCCATTTACCACCTACCGGATCCTTCTCTTTTTCCACCAACCACTTGCGATTCTTGCGCTGTTGAATGTAAAAGTCGGTTTGAAAATAGGTCTTTCGTTTTTCAAAATAATCCGTCACTTCTTCTAGCTGATTCAAAAATCCGGGAGAGCCATATCTTATCAGTTCGATACCTGCTGAGGCAGCCGTTCTTTGTAACCGCTCTTCGATCCAATAGTCGACGGTCTCAACATAATGAATTGCCTTTACTTTTTTAGCAGCCAACGCTCGTATAAATTGCCGGAGTTCGCCCAACTTTTGTTTTGCTTCGACGTAGTGTATTGTATATCCTTGTTGCTCCAGTGCGTACGCATAGGACTTCATCGATGCGCGGTGTAAAACGATCTTTTGAATATGAAAGGGATATTGGGTAAAGAACAGGGACTCTTCGATCAACCACACCGGGCGGTCTTTTTGCAATGCCGGATTTACTTCAAAGAGTTGGTGGGGAAATAGTAGGGTGATGGCACTCATTACAAGTTGACTAAACAATTGATGGGGGTAATTGTTCTTATACAAATTTTGTTATGGAAACCATTAAGGGCAAACAGATCTTATTAACGGGAGCTACCGGGGGAATCGGATTACAAACGGCCAAGTTACTGGCCGCCGGCGGAGCGCGCCTTTTTCTAACGGGTCGTAATGTCGAAAAGCTGGCATTGCTCGCGGCCGAGTTGAATCTGCCTGCCTCGCAGTTCTGTAGTGCCGAACTCTCCAACGAAGAGCAGGTATCGGCACTTAAGCAACAATATTTCTCGGTTTTTTCCAGTATCGATATCCTTATCAATGCTTCCGGAGTAGGTATTATTCGCCCCATCGATCAACTTACCACTAACGATCTGTTACAGAGTCTGCAGTCCAATCTGATCGCACCTTTTTTGCTGATTCGGTCTTTTTTGCCAGCCATGAAGGAAGCTAAAAAGGGGCTTGTGATCAATATTCCCGGGGTGCTCGGCAAGGTACCCATGGCGGGAGCTGCCGCTTACTGTGGCTCTAAATACGGACTGGTGGGTATGATGCAAAGCATACGGGAAGAGATCAAACGAACCGAAATAAGGATAACCAATATCTATTTGGGTGGGGTAGATTCATCGTTTTGGGATAGTATTGACCTTCGCGTTCAGCGCGACAAGATGATCCAGTCAGAAGAGGCGGCTCGGGCCATTTGGTTTCTTTGTCAACAGCCAGCCAGTGGGGTCGTCAGCGAAATGGTGTTGCAGCCCTTCAATCATCAAGCGATCTAGATTTTTTAGCGTTGCATTCGTCGTTCAAGGTTTATTTTTGCGCCGTGTTAGGAGGGCTTTCCTCCCACTGAAAAAAATCGCTTGCTATGTCCTTGCCCGATCCTAAAATTTCTTTTGATAATACCGAATACGCCTTTGAATATAAGTCGGACAGCTCTCTTCGAAAGGCCCGTTTTCTTTTTTCATTGATGTCTTATCCTTGGTTAGTGGCCTTGGGAACTCGTCTTACGCCGTGGGCCATACGGGTAGGGCTTCCTATCAAGGGATTGTTGAGGGGCACTTTGTTCGCTCAATTTGTAGGAGGAGAGAGCTTAGCCAGTACCAAGGTGGTGGCCACGTCGCTTAGTCAATATGGAGTGCAGGTCATCTTAGATTATGGCGTGGAGGGAAAGGAAGGAGAAGAGAATTTTGATCTGGCGGTGCAGGAGTTTACCCGCGTTATAGATTATGCGGCCTCGGTGCCCTCCATTCCCTTTATGAGCATAAAGGTGACCGGCTTTGCTCGCTTTGGATTACTGGAGCATTTGCATCAATTGATGATCACTTTGCCGGGCCAACTGTTGGAACGTTATCACGCCATGCTAGAGCAACTCGATCCTGCTGTCAGGGCCGAATGGCAACGCATATATGACCGGGTGCAACACCTTTGTACAAGGGCTGCCCGGCAGCAAGTGGGTGTGTCCATTGATGCCGAAGAGAGCTGGATTCAAGAGCCCATCGATGCCTTGGCTATGCTGATGATGGAGCAGTTCAATGGCAGCGTTCCGGTGGTGTATAATACCGTGCAACTGTACAGACACGATCGATATCTTTTTTTACAGGATTGCACAACGATCTCCTCTCAAAGAAAATATATACTGGCGGTAAAGTTGGTACGCGGGGCCTACATGGAAAAAGAGCGGAAGCGGGCATTAGAGAAAAACTATCCATCTCCCATTCATGCCAACAAACAAGAAGTCGATAAGGATTACGATCAAGCACTTCAGTTTTGTATTGACCGCATTGACCAGCTGGCCGTTATTGTCGCATCTCACAATGAAAAAAGTAATCTGTTGGCTGCGCAGCTTATGTGGCAAAAAGGACTTTCGCTTCGTCATCCTCATATTCACTGGAGCCAGCTCTATGGCATGAGCGATAATATCACCTTTAACCTCTCGAAGGCCGGTGCCAGTGTTAGCAAATACCTTCCCTTTGGCCCCATAGAGGATGTGATTCCTTATCTGATGCGACGCGCCCAAGAAAATACTTCGGTCAAAGGGCAGACAGGACGCGAATTGGGTCTTATTCAAAAAGAGTTGGATAGAAGAAAGCACTTGGCTTAATTTGCGGTATGCAACAGTATCATCAACTGCTACGTCATATCCTGGAACAGGGGGTGCAAAAGACCGATCGTACGGGCACGGGTACGCAAAGTGTTTTTGGGTATCAGTTTCGGTTCAATCTCGAAGAGGGCTTTCCACTGTAACGACCAAGAAACTTCATCTAAAAAGTATCATCTACGAATTACTTTGGTTTTTGAAGGGAGAGACAAACATTGCCTACCTAAAAGAAAATGGAGTTAGTATTTGGGACGAATGGGCCAATGAGCAAGGAGAGCTGGGCCCTGTGTACGGTAAGCAATGGCGTAGTTGGGAGGGAAAGGACGGCAAGGTGGTCGATCAGATCAAAGAGTTGATAGCACAAATAAAGAGTAATCCCGACAGCCGTCGCCTGATAGTGAGTGCCTGGAATGTGTCCGATCTCTCGGCAATGGCCTTAATGCCTTGTCATGCATTGTTTCAATTTTATGTAGCCAACGGAAAGCTAAGCTGTCAATTATACCAGCGAAGTGCCGATGTTTTTTTTGGGGTGCCTTTCAATATTGCTTCTTACGCATTGTTGACTCATATGATCGCTCAGGTATGTGGATTAGGGGTGGGCGATTTTGTGCATACGTTCGGGGATGTGCATATTTACAACAATCATCGAGAGCAAGTCTTGCTGCAGTTAAGCAGGGATCCTTTTCCATTGCCCACCTTGCAGCTAAACCCTCAGGTATCCGATATCTTCTCATTTCAATTTCAGGATTTCTCTCTACTCAACTACCAGCATCACCCTGCTATCAAGGCTCCCGTAGCGGTGTAGAAAGCAGAAGCCATTACATTTGTATTTAACTAGTCCCGCATGAAAGTATCGTTGGTAGTCGCCGCTGCAGCTAATAATGCCATTGGCAAGGGAGGGATGCTTCCGTGGCAGCTTCCGGCCGATCTTCGGCACTTTAAGCATATCACCTGGGGATTGCCTATTATCATGGGTCGAAGGACCTATGAATCTCTTTCGGGTCCCTTACCCGGTCGCACCAACATTGTCCTGACTCGCAGTAAAAGTTGGCATCCCAACAACGATTCGGTTTTTGTGGTCAGCTCTCCCGAAGAGGCCTTTCAAAAGGCCAGCTCGGTATTTGCCAAAGAAGTGATGATAATTGGGGGCGGCGAGATTTACTCTATTTTTCTAGCTGCGGCAAGCCGTATTTATTTAACCCGTGTTGAAGTCTCCCCCGAGGCGGACACTTTTTTTCCGGAACTTGATGCCAGGCAATGGAGACTAGTTAGCCAGCTTCGACAAGAGGCCGATGCCAAGAATGCGTATAATTATTCCTTTGAGACTTGGGAGCGTATTTGAATAATTATTATGCATTCTTTATTAATTACTTGCATCGATTATCTAAAATTCTATTATCGGTCAAATTCGTCTTTGGGGCATGGTATCCATTCCCCGTTCGCCTATCGTTTTGCTCGCGAGGTGGTCAACGAAAAAGCAGATTATGTCGATTACAAGACCGCAAAAAACTGGAGAAAGGAGTTACTCAACGACAATACATTGCTCCCGATAATTGAGTTGGGGGCCGGCTCTGCTACGGCTCCGGGGCTTCCGGCTCGCCGTGTGGCTGATCTTGCCTTACGGGTGGCTAAGTCCACAAGAACCGGGCGTCTCTTGTATCGAATCGCTCGGTATTATCAACCAGAGTACATGGTTGAGCTTGGCACCTCGCTGGGGCTTAGTGCTGCCTGGTTTTCACTGGCCCGTCCTACGGCCACTATTCATACTATAGAGGGAAATGAGGCGGTGGCAAAAAAAGCGCAATCTCATTTTGATCGTTGGAGTTTGTCTAACATCTCGCTGACCACCGGTTCTTTTGCATCGGCTCTGCCGATTGTTCTCGATCGAATGCCCAGGGTCGATCTCGCTTTTTTGGATGGTCACCATGAGCAGCAACCTACGCTCCATTACTTTGAGCAGTTACTTGCAAAAAAACATCCCGATTCTGTATTTATCGTAGATGATATTTACTGGAGTCGGGGAATGAAAGCTGCCTGGCAAACCATTAAGCAGCATCCCGAGGTGCGTTGTACGATCGATCTGTTTCAATTTGGGTTGGTATTTTTTAAAGAAGAATTTAAAGAAGTTCGCCACTTCTCTATACGATTTTAATCGCTACCTTAGTTCTCTCATATCTTACAATTTACAATTATGGTCATTGGCCTGTTGCGTGAATCGTTGCCCGAAACCCGTGTTTCCCTTACCGACGAGGGGGTGGCGCTACTCATAAAAAAAGGCGCTACCGTACTGGTGGAGCAGGGGGCCGGCCAACATGCCTTTTGCGATGATGAGGCCTATCGTAAAGCAGGAGCCACGGTGATGTCTGCCACAGAGGTCATGCAGCGGTCTGCAGTGCTACTTTGTATACATCCCCCCTCATTACAGCAACTCTCTTCTTTACATGGAAAAATATTAGTGGGGGCTTACCAACCGCTCTTTCAAAAGGAATGGGCAAGTGCTGCTGCCTTACAAGACATTACCTGTTTCTCACTCGATATGTTACCTCGCACCACGCGTGCGCAGGCCATGGATATTCTAAGTTCTCAAGCCAACATTGCCGGTTATAAGGCCGTATTATTGGCCGCTACTACTTATAGCCGATACTTTCCGATGTTCATGACCGCAGCAGGCAGCATTGCACCCGCCAAGGTGTTGATCTTGGGAGCTGGTGTAGCGGGTCTGCAGGCCATTGCCACGGCTAAAAGACTGGGGGCGGTGGTAGAGGTATTTGATACGCGTCCTGCCGTTAAAGAAGAGGTAATGAGTCTGGGAGCCAAATTTGTTGAGGTAGAGGGTGCCGCCGATGCCAGCAAGGCCGGAGGTTATGCCGTAGAGCAGTCGGCAGATTATCAGCAACGACAAAGTGAGCGCATTGCGGCCGCCGCAGCCAAGGCAGATATTATCATTACCACGGCCCAGATACCCGGTAAAAAAGCTCCGATACTTATTACGGAGTCTATGATCGATAGCATGCGTCCCGGAGCCGTGATCGTTGATCTGGCGGCCGCCACCGGAGGCAACACGCCATTTACTGAGAATAACCTGAGCATTCAACGAAAGGGAGTCACTATAATAGGAAACTCATCGCTGTTTTGTACTATGCCAGCCGATGCCAGCAAACTTTATGGAAAGAACGTCATCAACTTTTTGCAATTGATCATGTCTAAAGAGGGTGAGCTGCAGCTTAATTGGGAGGATGAACTTGTAAAGGGCTGCTGTATTTCTCACCAGGGACAATTGGTACACGAACGTTTAAAATAATCCGCTATGTCTTCTGTTTTTAATTGGATACATGAGCATCAGGCAATGATCTACATTGTAGTGCTGATGGTCTTTGTTGGGATCGAGGTGATTGGTAGCGTACCCAGTGTATTGCATACCCCGCTTATGAGCGGGGCCAATGCCATTCACGGAGTTGTTATTATCGGGGCCATCATCGTAATGGGAAAGGCCGAGGCAGATAATTATCTCGCATTGGCCTTGGGCTTTTTGGCCGTGGTACTCGGAACGCTCAATGTGGTAGGGGGTTTCGTAGTTACGGATCGTATGCTCGAGATGTTCAGTAAAAAGAAAAAACCCTCCTAAGTCTAAAACCTTTTACTAGTGGAATTCAATATCCTTTCCTTTATCTATTTGCTGGCTTCTATTACGTTCATAGTAGGACTCAAGATGCTCTCTCATCCTACATCGGCCAGAAAGGGCAATGCCGTGGCCGCGGCCGGTATGACTTTGGCGATCTTCGGTACCATTTTTTTATATAAGGACGAAGGCGAATCATTGGGAAATTACAGTTGGATCTTTGCCGGGCTTGCTATTGGTACGGTGGTGGGAACACTGGCTGCCAAACGGGTCAAGATGACGGCCATGCCCGAGATGGTAAGTCTCTTTAACGGAATGGGTGGGGCCTGTGCAGCGCTCATCAGTATTGTGGAGTTCGACCATCTTATGCATTTGGATGCCATGTCGGGCTTTCTTCTTGTACTGGTGGGTTCTTCTGCGGTGCAAGGACTTCTATTGATCATCTTACTGGGTCTTATTATCGGCTCCGTTTCTTTTGCGGGTAGCATGGTGGCTTGGGGAAAATTAAATGGATCGCTTCGTGATTTTTCTTTTCGCGGGCAGCAGGCCTTTAACATCGCTTTACTCTTATTGATTTTGGGATTGGCCACGTACCTGATCGTCGTCTTGCCCGCCAATGCGCTACTGCTTTTCTATGTAATATTCGCCTTGTCGATCTTGTACGGTTTGTTTTTTGTATTTCCTATCGGAGGAGCCGATATGCCGGTAGTGATCTCTTTGCTTAATTCTTTTACCGGAGTAGCCGCTGCTTGTGGCGGATTTCTCTATGACAACAAAGTGATGCTAACAGGCGGCATTTTAGTGGGGGCTGCCGGTACCTTACTTACGATACTGATGTGCAAGGCCATGAATCGATCGCTTACCAATGTGTTGATCGGGGCTTTTGGCGGAAACGCAACCGGTGTCGCGGCCGGTCCATCGCAGGGCGCCTATAAAGAGATATCCCTCCCTGATGCGGCGGTGGTCATGAGTTACGCTAATAAAGTTATGATCGTGCCTGGTTATGGATTAGCAGTGGCGCAGGCCCAACATGCCTGTCATGAACTCGAGAAGTTACTTACGTCGAAAGGGGTAGAAGTGGGATATGCCATTCATCCGGTTGCCGGTAGAATGCCGGGTCATATGAATGTTTTATTGGCAGAGGCCGATGTTTCTTACGAGAAGCTTTTGGAGATGGAGCAGGCCAACGAAGAGTTTCCTACTACCGATGTAGTGTTGATCTTGGGGGCTAACGATGTGGTCAACCCTGCCGCCAAGAGCGATCCTAGTTCTCCCATTTATGGAATGCCTATTTTGGATGTAGAGCTGGCCAAGCATGTAATTGTGAATAAACGCAGCATGAAACCCGGCTATGCGGGTATCGAGAACGATCTTTTCTTTAGACCCAAGACCTCGATGTTGTTTGGAGATGCCAAAAAGGTTTTACAAGACTTAATTACCGAAGTAAAGAATAGTTAGTGTTGATCCCTGAATCGTTACTCGATCAACTAAAGTCGACTACTGGTTTTGATCGGGATGGTTTTATACAGGCGCACCAGAGGGTCTCGCCTCCGACTTCAATTCGGGTGAATCCCTCTAAGTTACCCGCACTGGCGTATGCTATGGAGCCGATGGGTTGGGCCCGGCATGGGTACTATCTCTCGGAGCGTCCCTCCTTTACGTTCGATCCGTTGTTTCATGCCGGATGTTATTATGTGCAAGAGGCCAGTAGTATGTTGTTAGAGCAGGCATATAAGCAGCTTATGCCACAAGATGGCCCGCTTCGTGTGCTCGATCTTTGTGCGGCCCCGGGAGGTAAGACAACGCATTTGTATTCGCTATTGCCTAAAAATAGTTTTCTGATCGCCAATGAAGTGATCCGTTCCAGGGCATTCGTGTTGCGGGATAATCTGATACGGTGGGGTGTCCAACGAGCGCTGGTTTCCAATAACGATCCAGCGCATTTTAAAGCCCTTCCCAATTATTTTGATTGGATCACCGTCGATGCGCCCTGCAGTGGCAGCGGGCTATTTCGAAAAGATCCGGAGGCGATCGCACAATGGAGTGAGTCTGCGGTTGAGCATTGTGCGCTGCGTCAGCAACGCATTGTGGCGGCTGCTTGGCAATCACTTAAACCGGGAGGGATCTTATTTTACTCTACTTGCTCCTACTCAAGCAAAGAGAACGAGGAGTTAGTAAGATGGTTAATGGCCGAAGGGAATGCCATACCACGAGCGCTGTCCATGCCCGCAACGTGGAATATCACGCCTACCGATCCGGGTTATCGCTGCTGGCCCGATAAGACAAGAGGAGAGGGATTTTATTTTTGTTGTTTACAAAAGCCGCTTGAGACTTTACCTGAGTTTTCATACCGCCACGAAAAGGGGTTAGGGTTGCTCGAGAAAAAAGAACAGCGGTTGTTAAGCCCTTGGGTCAACAGGGACGAAGTATCCTACATTTTTTTGCAACAAACCATTTATGCCTGGCCATCAAACCTACAGGGGGAGTGGCAAGCGCTTGCTGCGGTATTGAACATTCTTTACTCGGGTGTCCGGATAGGACAATTGATGCGAGATAAGTTAGTTCCCGATCATGCACTCGCGCAAAATGATTATTTGAACCAGACTGTCCCTTCGGTCTCCTTGTCACTCTCGGACGCCATCTCTTATTTGCAGCGAAAGCCCTTTATGCCGAAAAACCCGGCAAAGGGGTGGAGTGTGGTCACGTATCAAGACTTTTCGTTGGGTTGGATCAACGCGCTTTCCAACCGAATCAACAACTATTATCCAAAGGAACTTCGCATCTTAAAAGAAAGACAGCCCTAGTCAAAACGATAGCCTCTTAAGAATTCTCCGACGGGCATCCTCTTTTTCCCCTCTAATTGAAGCGATAGTATTTCAAGGGCACTCTCCTTACATCCAAAATATAAAAAGGTTTTACCATCGGTATCGATAGAACCTGGCGCCAGCGACCGGTGTTCCAAAAGGGGTTTAGCCTGAATGATCTTGAGTAGTTTTCCCTGTAGCGTTGTATGGGCGCAGGGCGACGGACTTAGCCCTCTTATCAGGTTGTAAATAACAAGTGCTGGTTGGTTCCAATTGATCTGCCCTGTCTCTTTTGTTAGCTTTGGAGCCGCCCTAAGTACGGCTGATTGTTGGCTAGCCAGTTCCGACTGCGGAGCGGGTACAATGGTCTTTTCAATCCATCCCCTTACTGTTTTAACTAATAAGGATGCCCCGATCTCTTTCATCTTATCGTGTAGTTCACCGGCTGTCTCATCGGGCCTGATCTCGATGGTATCCGTTAACAGCAGATGACCCGTATCTATTTCTTGTTGTAGCAAGAAGGTCGAGACACCTGTTTGGGTGTTTCCGTCAATGATGGCCCAGTTGATGGGGGCGGCTCCGCGGTACTGGGGCAGTAGAGAGCCGTGTAAATTGATGGTACCCAGCCGGGGTCGACTCCAAACTACCTCCGGTAGCATTCTAAAGGCCACTACCACTTGTAAATCTGGATTCCAGTTATCGAGTGCTTCTAAAAATGAGGGGTCCTTTAGTTTAGTGGGCTGTAGTACCGGAATTCCCTTTTCGAGTGCGTAGGTTTTTACGGCTGAGGGTTGTAGTTGAAGTCCACGTCCCGCCGGTTTATCGGGAGCGGTTATTACGCCTACCACCTGGTATCCGGCCTTACAAAGTGCATCGAGGCTTGCCACAGCAAAGGCAGGGGTGCCCATAAATACGATACGCACATAGCGATAATCTTCCATGATTGCGAATGTAACAAAAACAGGGGGCTCATCGACTATTCAAAGTCCTCGTATAGTAAGTACTTCTTACGAATAGCCTTGTACTCGAGCAAGGCAGGCTGCCAGCTTTTTTTGATCTCCTCTTCGGAGAGCCCTTTACGGATCTGTTGCCAGAGCTCATTGTTGCCGGCCAATTTATTGAAGAAAGAGCCTTTCATGTCGCCCGATTTTGGAAGCAAAAAGAAACTGTCCTTTTCTGGAAATAGTTGATAAGCCTCCAGTAGCCACTTTAATTGAATTTGTCCTTTTGTTTTTTCGAGTACTTCTTGGGGGGTACCGCTAAGGTCCCATCCATAGCATTGCTTGCCATAGTGTTTGGAGTTTTTAGCTCCGGCATTGGGTTGTGGTGTAAATTTTACCAGTTGTTTCGGCAAAGAGGGATGTCCAAATAGCATAAAGGGTTTGTCGGTTCCTCTTCCTTCGCTCAGCGCGGTTCCCTCAAAGAAGCAAGTAGAGGGGTACAGATACATGGTCTGCAAGTTGGGGATGTTGGGAGAGGGTTTAACAGGTGGCTCGTAGAGCGTACGATGGGTATAGTTCTCACAATTGACCACGATCAGTGTAAAGCCATCGGATCTTGCCGGCATGGCTGCTGCCGCTGCTGTATTCGATTGGGTAGTGGCTTCTTTTTTAGATTCGTTTTGGGGTTTGACCCATCCCTCTCCAAATAACATAGTCGCATATTCTCCAATGGTCAACCCATAAACTATCGGTATGGGTTGCATGCCAATAAAAGAACGATAAGGCAGATCAAGTACCGGGCCATCCACATAAAATCCATTTGGATTGGGTCGGTCAAGTACGATCAGCGGTTTTTGGAACTCCATAGCCGATTGCATGTATGTCTCCAGCGAAGAGATAAAGGTGTAAAAGCGAACTCCCACATCCTGAATGTCAAATAGCATTATGTCTATTTCGCTTAGGTCTTTTTCATCGGGTCTTCGCTTTTGTCCATAAAGCGATACCACGGGAATTCCGGTTTTCTTATCGACGTAGTTACCTACTTTCTCACCGGCATCGGCATCACCTCTAAACCCGTGCTCTGGACCAAAAATGACCCGGATATCAACTCCTACTGATTGCAAGCTGTCTACCAGATGTGTTTTGCCAATCAGCGAAGTTTGGTTGGCAAAAATGGCTACTCGTTTTCCTTCCAAGAGCGGGAGATAAGAAGTGACTCGCTCTGCGCCTGTAACCACGGCAGCAGGCGAGTTGGCATTTTGTTGGGCCGCTATGGGTTGTCTTATTGCAAAAAGTGCAAATAAAGTTAGCAGAGGTGTGATTGGCAGACGTTTCATACTATGATGATTAAAGTGGGTAGTTAAAAATAAGCAATCGACACATCGGCAAAAAAAATAAATCCCGGGCTTTATCATTATGATTAACTTGCGACACATACAAAAACAGCAATATGGCTATGGTGAAAAGCGGTGATAAAGTAAAAGTGCATTATCACGGAAAACTAGTATCGGGAGAGACCTTCGATTCTTCTGCCGGTCGTGAGCCCTTGGAATTTGAGGTTGGCAGCGGTGCCGTGATCAAGGGATTCGATGACGGAGTAACCGGAATGTCCATTGGGGATAAAAAGACCATCCAGATACCTTTTATGGAGGCCTATGGCCCGCATAGTCCTGAAATGGTCATCGAAATGCCCAAGGATCGCTTTCCGGCCGATATGGAGGTGTCAGTGGGTATGCCCTTGCACATGAACGACGGGCAGGGTAGGCAGTTTCAGGTAACGGTAACCGAGATAAAAGAAACAGCGGTAATGCTGGATGCTAATCATCCCCTTGCCGGAAAAGACCTGATATTCGATCTCGAATTGGTATCCATTGATGGTGCCAGCCCGCTGATCGTTCTTCCCTAATTGTCCCATCATGCTAAAGGGGTATGAATATACCGTTGAACAGCGTTTTTTGCGCTATGTTCAACTTGATACAAAAAGCGATCCTGACTCCATTTCTTTTCCGAGCAGTAAAGGCCAACGCCAATTGGCATCGTTGTTGGTCGAAGAGCTTCTGGAAATGGGGCTCACTGATGTCGTGCTAGACAAGTGGGGCTATGTGTATGCCACCATTGATGCCACGGAGACCCGACCACTACCTGTGATCTGTTTTTGTGCGCATCTTGATACGGCACCCGACTGTAGCGGCGCAAACGTAAAGCCACTGGTGCACCGTAATTACCAAGGAAGCGAAATTGTACTACCTGATGATCCCTCACAGATCATAAAAGAAGAGCAACATCCCTACCTGGGGGAGAAACATGGCCATGACATTATCACGGCCTCCGGCACAACGCTACTCGGAGCCGACGATAAGGCCGGACTGGCCATTATCATGGACTTGGCTCATTACCTCGTTACACATCCCGAAGTGCCTCATGGTAAGGTTCGCCTATTATTTACCCCCGACGAAGAGATCGGTAAAGGAACACAGCATGTCGATCTTCAAAAGTTGGGAGCGGATTTTGGATACACCCTCGATGGGGGCGATTGTGGTAGTCTTGAAGATGAAAGTTTTTGCGCCGATGAGATCAGCGTGGTCATTAAAGGGATCATCGTTCACCCGGGGTATGCAAAAAATAAGATGGTCAATGCGCTAAAGGTGGCTTCCTCTTTACTTAGCGCTTTGCCATCAAAAGAGTTATCTCCCGAGACCACCAGTGATCGCGAAGGATTTATTCATCCGATTAGTGTAAGTGGATTGGTAGAGGAATGCTCGTTACGTTTTTTATTGAGAGGTTTTACCGAAGATGGCTTGCATCAGAAGGAGGCCTTGCTCAGGCAGCTCACCCAGGCTACTATCGATCGCTACCCCGGGTCGCAATTTGAATGGAAAAAGACAGAGCAATATCGCAACATGAAAGAGGTATTGGATAGACATCCTCATGTGGTTGCCTATGCCAAAGAAGCGATGGAGGCCCTGGGATTAGACGTAAAGCAAGAAAGTATAAGAGGCGGCACCGATGGTAGTCGTCTTTCTTGGATGGGATTGCCGTGTGCCAATATTTTTGCAGGGCAGCAGCTGATCCACTCCAAGCGAGAGTTTGTGTCGGTGCAGGACATGCAAACGGCGGTGACCGTGTTGGTTCGACTTTTGGGAGTTTGCAGGCCAAAAACTAATTTGTAACTTGTAAAAAATTTTTTATGGAATTTATCGACTGGATTTTTGGAGGATGGTTCTGGCTTTTATTGCTGGCCCTGTTACTATCGGGTTTGTTTACCATCAACCAAGGTTACATAGGGGTCATCACCATGTTTGGAAAATACAGACGGGTAGTGAGACCCGGTCTAAATTTTAAGATTCCTTTTTTAGAGAAGGTCTTTAAAAGGGTCTCGGTACAAAACCGATCGGTAGAGTTGGAGTTTCAGGCCGTTACACAAGACCAGGCCAATGTTTATTTTAAGAGCATGTTGTTGTACTCAGTGCAAAATGCAGATGAGGAGACAATAAAGAAGGTGGCCTTTAAGTTTATTACAGATAAAGACCTGATGCAGGCATTGGTTCGGACCATCGAAGGGAACATTCGCTCATTTGTGGCTACCAAAAAACAAGCCGAGGTATTGGGTCTTCGTCGTGAGATCGTTCAATACGTTAAGGTCGAGGTGGATCATTCGTTAGAAGAGTGGGGATACCATTTGCAAGATCTACAGGTCAACGACATTACATTCGATAAATTGATCTTGGATTCCATGAGCAAGGTCGTTGCTTCCAATAACCTAAAGGCCGCCGCGGAAAATGAGGGTCAAGCGCTGCTCATTACCAAGACCAAGGCTGCCGAGGCCGATGGAAATGCCATTAAGATATCTGCGGAGGCCGAAAAAGAGGCCGCTCGATTACGCGGACAGGGAGTGGCTCTCTTTAGAATGGAGGTGGCTACGGGTATGACGGAGGCTGCCGAACAGATGAAGCAAGCCAATCTCGATACTAATGTCATTTTATTTAGTATGTGGACGGAGGCTATCAAAAATTTCGCGGAGTACGGAAAGGGAAATGTGATCTTTTTGGATGGCAGTGCAGAGGGCATGGAAAAGACCATGAAGCAGATACAGGCATTGATGTTCAAATCGGCCGGTACTGTATCCAATGAATAGAAACATACCTTTTTGCTCAACCCAATCTTCGTTTAAAGCACTAGCGCATGATCCATTTTTTGCAAATTACCGACTCCGTTGCCACGGCTACCAAGCGTGTGGCAGGCGATGCCAATCAGGACGGATATCTTAGTTTATGGGAGTTGCTCTCTACCGGCGGCTGGATCATGATCCCTCTGGGAGTTATGCTATTGGCGGTGATCTATGTTTTCTCGGAACGCTATTTTGCCATTCGTGAGGCAGGACGTATCGATACAAATTTCATGAATATCATTCGCGACCACATTGTGACAGGCAATGTGGTAGCTGCCCGCAATTTTGCCAAGAACAGCAACAGCCCCGTGGCTCGAATCATCGACAAGGGAATCCAGCGTATCGGTAAGCCCATCGATGCCATCGAAAAAAGTATGGACAATGTGGGCGTATTGGAGATGTATAAGCTCGAAAAGAATCTGACCGTATTGTCGGTGATCTCTAAAGCGGCTCCGATCTTTGGTTTTGTTGGAACGCTGGTAGGGTTGATGCAGCTTTTTTCAAGTATCACAACATCTAATGAGTTCGAGGTAGCCACCATTGCGGGGGGTATCTACACTAAACTCATCACTTCCATTTCCGGACTGATCATTGGATTGATCGCCTATTTATTGTATAGTTACCTAATGACCCAGATCGACAAAACGGCCCATAAGATGGAATCGGCTGCTGCCGATTTCTTAGATGTATTGCAAGAGCCCACCCGATAAGATGCGCATGAAGTTTAGAAGAAAACATAGTGAACAATCAGAGGTATTCACCGATTCCCTCAATGATATCTTGTTTATCCTGCTTATGTTCTTTTTGATCGTGGCTACCTTGGCTAATCCCAATGTGATAAAGGTGGGTCTTCCCAAAGGATCAAAGGACACCAAAGCCAAGCAGCATATTATGGTCTCCATCGATCGTAATCAGCAGTTCTACCTAGGAACTACCGCCCTTGCCGCAGATCGTTTCGAAGAGGCACTCACCAGCGAGATACGTCGCTTTAGAAGTCTCGTCGATACCCCCACCGTTGTAATCAATGCCGATACCACGGCCTATTATGGAGAAGTGTATCAGATAATGCTACTGGCCAAAAAAGAGAAAGCCAAAGTGGTGGCCCGTATCGATTAGGCACTCAGCGCCAAGCGCGCAAAAACCGCTGTTTTCCTTGCATATCTTCTTTGATCATCACCTTAAATTGTTCATGACTAAAGATGGTCGCTATCTCATCTGCATGGGCCGCATTGAGCTCGACAAAAAGTTGTCCTCCTTCTTTTAATTTCTGTTTGGCCAGTAGTGCCAATTGGCGGTAAAAGATCAAGGGATCGGAACCGGGTGCAAAAAGCGCCAGGTGTGGCTCGTGATCTAGTACAAGAGGGCTCATCGATACCTTTTCCGATTCGCTGATGTAGGGGGGATTGCTCACAATAATATCCGATATGGCCATTCGATCCCACTGCGAAGGGCGCAATAGGTCTGCCTCTATCCATTGAATATCGATGCCCAGTCTCTCTGCGTTTTGTCTAGCCACAGCAAGCGCCCCGGGGGATACATCCATACCTACTACGGATGCCTTTCGGATTCTTCTCTTTAAGGCTAGTGCTATACAGCCACTGCCCGTACCAACATCCAGTAATTGTAATGCTGACACTGGAAAACGGCAGTTGGCGATGATCCATTCTACCAACTCCTCTGTTTCGGGCCTTGGTATTAACACATGGGGGTTGACCCATAATTTTAGTCCGCAAAACCAAGCCTCGCCCAGTACATATTGAAGGGGTTCTCCGGCTTGCACGCGTGTCGCTAACTGCAGGAGCAAATTAGTTTGCGCATCGCTCAACGTGGTTCGATACTGTTTGGGGAAGTCGTTGCGATCAATCTGCAGCACATACTCTAGCAGCAGGGTGGTTATGGCTTGCGCCTCTGTTTGGTCTAAGGCAAAGGCGATTTTTTTAGAATAGGATGTTAACGCTTCTGCAAAGGTCATGCCGAAATGATTTGGAACGAAAGCGGTTACTAATAACCAACTCTTTGCTACCGGGGGTGTATTGATAAAATCCTTCACCGCTTTTGACACCCAGTTTCTTTTCTTTGACCAGTTGCACCAGTAATGAAGCGGGGGCATACTTATCGGTCTTGAATCCCTCGTGAAGAACTTGCATGATAGAAAGACAAACGTCTAGTCCGATCAGGTCGGCCAATTGTAAAGGACCCATAGGGTGAGCCATACCCAATTTCATGATCGTATCGATGGCGGTTACGTCCGCCACGCCTTCTTGCAAGCTACAGATAGCCTCATTTATCATGGGCATTAGAATGCGGTTTGCAATAAACCCCGGAAAGTCGTTGACCACACAGGGCACTTTTTGCAACTCCTTGCTGTAAGAGACAACTTGATCGGCAACGGTCTTATCGGTTTTTTCCGTGGTGATGATCTCTACCAGTTTCATCACCGGAACCGGATTCATAAAGTGCATACCGATCACTCTATCGGGTCGTTGGGTGGCACCAGCAATGGTTTGAATAGGGATCGATGAGGTATTGGAGGCCAGTATGCAATTTACCGGAGCGGCTGCATCAAGGGCTTTGAACAAACCCAGCTTGATCTCTTTATTTTCTGTGGCAGCCTCTACCACCAAAGAGGCATTTCGAACACCTTCGGCCAGTGAGGTTTCTGTTTGGATATGGCGCAGGGTATCACTGACCTGGTCGTCACTGAGCATGCCCTTTGCTTGCATCCTTTCCAGATTTTTTTTGATCGTAGTAACGGCCTTTTCCAACTGTGTTGCATTTACATCGATCAATGTCACTTGCCAGCCATGCTGCGCAAATACATGGGCAATTCCATTTCCCATCGTGCCTGCTCCGATCACTGCCATGTTCTTCATAGGTAAAAACTAATTTTTCTTTTTAAAGTCACCCCGCTTCCACGATTCAATAAAGTCGGCCCAGGCCGAGGGATTAAAAATATTCATAGGTGGGGTTTGTCCCTGATAGACGGCGCGATTGGCGATCTTATTCATTTGCATTCTTGTTGCCTCTCCACCATCACCGGGAACGGTCCTTAGTAGTAGCTTGCGGGTGGTGGCGTTGGTATTCTTACGGGCAATCTCGTATTGGTCATCGGG
>JBJTWT010000004.1:0-7726 GCA_046081865.1 Sphingomonadales bacterium | reverse complement strand
TTATGGACGAGCTGCGCGAAAAATGTCCTTGGGATAAAAAACAAACCATCGAGTCACTTCGGTCCCTTACCATAGAAGAGACCTTCGAATTGGCTGATGCCATTACCGATCGGCAGTATGCCCTTATCAAGGAAGAACTGGGAGACCTATTGCTACACGTTGTCTTTTATGCCAAGATCGGTGCCGAACAGCAACAGTTCGAGCTCAACGATGTGATCGAGGGTATTTGTAATAAGCTGGTGCATCGACATCCTCACATATATGGCGATGTAGTGGTTAGTAGCGAAGAAGAGGTAAAGCAAAATTGGGAGCAGCTTAAGTTAAAGGAGGGAAAGACCTCGGTATTGCAGGGGGTACCCCGTTCGTTACCGGCCACTATAAAAGCACTGCGGTTACAAGAGAAGGCCAAGCAGGTGGGTTTTGAGTGGGATCACCCAGAGCAGGTGTGGGATAAAGTAGTAGAGGAAATGGCAGAGTTAAAAGAGGCAGAGCGCTCCACCCCGCTACAGCAAAGGCAAGATAAAATAGAGGAAGAGTTCGGCGATCTAATCTTTTCGCTTATCAACTACGCCAGGTTTTTGAAGATCGATCCAGAGACCGCGCTGGAGCGTACCAATAAAAAGTTTATTCATCGGTTTTCGTTGCTAGAGAAAGAGGCCGCTCTTTCCGGTCGCTCCCTTAGTGATATGACGCTTAACGAAATGGACGCAATTTGGAATCAGATTAAACAAAGATCCGCCACTTGATCGCAGCAAAAGACCTACCTTTGCGGAGCCGAAAACGAAGGGTACCGCTCCATGAAGAATATCAGAAATTTTTGCATCATCGCCCATATTGACCACGGAAAGTCTACCCTGGCTGACAGACTTTTACAGTCTACCAATACGATCAGTGAGCGCGATATGATGGATCAGGTGCTCGACGACATGGATCTGGAGCGCGAAAAGGGTATTACCATTAAAAGTCACGCCATTCAAATCAATTACAAGCACACCGATGGGCAGGACTATATTTTAAATCTTATCGATACGCCCGGACACGTAGATTTTAGCTATGAGGTTAGCCGAGCCTTGGCTGCATGCGAAGGTTGTCTTTTGCTGGTCGATGCCACCCAAGGAATACAGGCGCAGACAATCAGCAACTTGTATCTTGCTATTGAAAATAAATTAGAGATCATCCCCGTTATCAATAAGATCGACATGGATGGGGCCATGATCGAAGAGGTCGAAGACCAGATAGTAGATCTAATCGGTTGCAAGCGCCAAGATATTTTACATGCCAGTGGTCGAACGGGGCTGGGGGTAGATAAAGTGTTGGAGGCCATTGTAGGGCGCATACCTGCTCCAAAAGGCAATCCCGATGCCCCGTTGCAAGCGTTGATCTTCGACTCGGTATTTAATTCCTTTCGGGGCATAATAGTATACTACCGTATCATGAACGGCAGTATCAAAAAGGGCGATAAAGTAAAATTTGTATCGACCGGACAAGAATACGGAGCCGACGAAGTAGGCATCCTAAAGCTAAAGATGACCGAAAAGGCAGCGGTCAACACCGGTGATGTGGGCTACATTATTACCGGCATCAAAAATGCCAAAGAGGTAAAAGTGGGTGATACCATCACGTTGGCCAGCAATCCTCTGCCCGAACAGATCAAAGGATTCGAAGAAGTAAAGCCCATGGTCTTTGCCGGCATCTTTCCTGTTAATACCGACGAGTTCGAAGAGCTAAGGGATTGCATGGATAAGCTGCAATTAAATGACGCTTCATTGACTTTCGAGCTGGAGACGTCCCAGGCACTGGGCTTTGGATTTAGATGCGGATTTTTGGGTATGCTCCATATGGAGATCATTCAAGAGCGCTTAGAGCGGGAGTTCAATCAGACCGTCATTACCACCGTTCCTAACGTAAGTTTTATTGCTACTACTACCAAGGGCGAAATAGTGATCGTAAACAACCCTACTGAATTTCCCGATCCTGTCAAGACAGATCATATCGATGAACCCTTTATCAAGGCGCAGATCATTACAAAGCCCGACTATATCGGTAATATCATGACCCTTTGTTTGGGTAAGCGAGGGGTGTTGATCAATCAGAGTTATCTGACCCCAACAAGGGTAGAGTTGATCTTTGAGATGCCGCTTACCGAGATTGTGTTTGATTTTTATGATAAGCTTAAGTCGCAGACCCGTGGCTATGCCTCTTTCGATTATCATCCCATCGGTTACAGAGAGAGCGACATCGTCAAGATGGATATACTGCTCAATGGCGATAAGGTCGATGCGCTTTCGGCGCTTATTCACCGCAGTCGTGCTCATGAGTTTGGACGTAAGCTCTGCGAGAAATTAAAAGAATTATTGCCTCGTCAGCAATTTCAGATCGCCATTCAAGCGGCCATTGGAGCCAAGGTGGTGGCTCGCGAAAATATCTCCGCTATGCGAAAGGACGTAACCGCCAAATGTTATGGGGGTGATATTAGCCGTAAGCGTAAGCTCCTCGAAAAGCAAAAAGAGGGCAAAAAGAGAATGCGTCAGATCGGAAACGTAGAGGTTCCGCAAGAGGCCTTTTTGGCCGTGCTTAAATTAGACGAGTAAATTATCCCTTTCCTTTTCCCGTTTGTTGGGCCGGCAACTTTGCGGGTGGCTTCGGTCTATCGAATAAGGGTTGTTCCCGTGGGGCCTGTCCGTCTTGCAGCTGTAGTGTAAAGACTTTGTTGATGTGCATCCATTTTCCATCGATCCATTTAAAACCTTCTTGGTCTCCATCGGGAATGTACGTGTATTTACTGTCCGGATCGTTATTCTCTGATATCAGATGATCGATCAAGATCATATCGAGATCGGCTATATAGTCCATCAGTACCCTTGCGCCCTTCTTAAACTCAAGTGCCAATCGGTGGCGGGGCGGAGTAGGGATACTGTCTTTTTCGTAACTAAATAAAGATCCCCCAAAAACCGGTTCCCCTTTGCTGTTAAACTGCAGCACATCAAGCCACTTGATATTGCTTCTGGCATTGTTGGGGTCAAATCCAAAAAGTGTGTAATAATTTTTATTTTGATGACGGGTCAAAATAATATTATAGTAAAGGGCCCCGATCCATTGACCGGCCGTTCGCAAGGAATCTTCTGGAAAATCGGTAAATTCTGAGACATCCCTTAGCGGAAATAGCGATAGCGAGCCATTATCTGTTTTTCGCTGAATGGCCCCCCTTTGTCTGCAGTAGTAATCATCGAATTGAAGGTTCCAGGTAATGATACGAAAACTCGAATCAGGGGCATATCGACAAGAGATTCCTTTGACCGAATCGAAGGCAAACCAAAAAGAGTGATCGATCCGTAGGGCCCTTACCAGTGTTTTGGTAAAGATGCTGTCAGCGATCATTCGGTCTTCGGGTAAGCTGTCGGTAATCAGATACTCCGCGTATTGTCGAAGCGAGTCTTCTTTTGCTAGCAACAGCGTCTGGTCAGGCGATTTAATTTTTTTAGAAAATTGTCTTGCTTGTGCCAAAGCAGGCAGGGTAGTGCTACCAAGAAGGGCCGCCAAAAAGCTAACCAATAATATTTCTCTATGATTTCTCATAATGCGTAAGGCCGGCTAATGAAAGAGTGGTATCTACCAGTTTGTTCCAACTTAGTTTTTCTTTTTGACTTTTAATTCCGGCGGCAAAGTGATCTTCTCCCAGCTCATAGAAACGCAAAATTGCATCGGCTATTGCCTTACTGTCGGGTTCGCAGACAATACCTGCTTCCTCGTGCGTCACGGCATCGGCCAATCCGCCCACTCGGGTAACGATCATAGGTCTTTCAAAGTGATAGGCCAAGGGAGTTACCCCACTTTGGGTAGCATGCTTGTAGGGTTGTATCACCACATCGGCAGCACATAGATAATAGCGCACTTCGTTATCGGCAATAAAGTGCGTATCACAACGAACCCTGTCTTTTAATAGCAAGCGATCGATCAGCGCAAGGTAAGGTTGCGCATTTTCGTAATACTCTCCGGCAATCAGCAGTGTGATATTTTGTTCACTTAGTCGCTTATCTGCCATGGCCTGCAGTAGCAGATCGAGTCCTTTATAGGGGCGAATAAAGCCAAAGAACAGCACGATCTTTTGAGATTCAGCAAGCCCTAATCTTTTTCTGGCTACTTCTTTTGAGGCCGGCTCTCCAAAGTTGTCGTAGAGTGGGTGGGCTACTTGCTTGTGCGGCTTGTGTTTTTCAAAAATTTGCAGGTCTCGACTTACCTGATCGCTCATGGTAATAAAGCCATGACACTGACGTAAAAAATAGCGGGTAAAGGGGCGATCTCCGGGTCTTTTTTCGTGAGGAACAATATTGTCGGCAATACAAACAATGCGGGTGTGATTGTTTTTTTTGATGATGGATAGGATGGTGCCTAGCGATGGGCCCATTAGCGGAAGCCAAAACCGCACTACGACAAGGTCGGGTTGCAGTGTTTTGATTCTTCTGCCTACGCTCCACCAATTGATCGGATTAAGTGAGTTAATGACACTGTAAATGCGTAGCCCCTGTGGAGCCGGCTGATCGGAATATTGTGTGGTGCCAGGAAAAAGAAAAGACGGGTATTGCAGTGAGAAAGACCAAATCTCACACTCGTGGCCGGCTTGCTCAAAGGCCCGGGCCAACCGATGATTAAAGCTTACGATGCCACCGCCTCGTAGCGGATGGGCGGGTCCAATAATGACGACCCTTGCCATTATAAGCCAATTTGGGTTTCTATCAGATACTGATTTCTGCCAGTGGCATTTCGGGCAATCAACTCTCCCAAATAACCGGCTAAAAACAGCTGCATACCCAATATCAAAAAGGTCAGTGCAAAAAAGAAGGCAGGTCTATTCGTTAGCGCAAAATCACTCGAGAGCAACTTGGCGGCCACTAAGTAGAGAGCCATGGCAAAACCTGCCATAAAGCAGATCGATCCCCACAGTCCAAAAAAATGCATGGGGCGCTTAGAGAAACGACCCACAAAGGTGATCGAGAGTAGATCCAAAAATCCATTGACAAAACGATCCCATCCAAACTTAGAATATCCATGCTTGCGAGGACGGTGCTCTACCACTTTTTCGCCGATCTTTTTAAAACCGGCCCATTTGGCCAACACGGGTATGTAGCGATGCATCTCGCCATATACCTCTATGCTTTTTACCACTTGGCTTCGGTAGGCCTTAAGTCCGCAATTAAAATCGTGTAAGTCAATGCCTGATACCTGTCTTGTAACGGCATTAAAGAACTTAGAGGGAATATTCTTGGTAAGCGTGTTATCGTAGCGAACCTTTTTCCATCCGCTTACCAGATCGAGTTTTTCATTCAATAATGTAGCGCGAAGTGCAGGGATCTCTTCGGGAGAGTCTTGCAAGTCGGCATCCATGGTTATGACCACTTCGCCTTTTGCCTGGGTAAAGCCCACTTGCAACGCTGCCGATTTACCATAATTGCGTTGAAACTTTATACCACCAATGCAGGGATTTTCTTTGCGAAGCAATTCGATTACCTGCCAAGAGTTGTCCGTGCTGCCATCGTCCACAAAAATAATTTCGTAAGACAAATTATGACGCTGCATTACATCGGCTATCCATTGGCTGAGTTCGGGTAGCGACTCTGCCTCATTGAGTAATGGTATAACGATAGAAAGATGCATCAGGGCTTTCTTAGGGTTTGTAAAAAAGAACATATGGCCGTTACCATAGCTCCGAACATCAAATATCCGAAAATAGAGCGGGAAACCACCATAGTGGCAAAACCCTCACGAAACAAATTAACGTCTCTCTCTATTTCTTCGGGAGTTCTATTATTCTCTTTTTGCAGCGATTCTTTAAGGGCGGTAGCCGTTTGTTGGGCTGTTTCGGGGTGTAGGGCATTAAAGAAATAGGTGAATATAACAAGCACCAGTGTGATCACCATAAAACAGCGAAATCCGGTAGAGAAATTTCCTCCAAATCCCAAGTGAGGCGATCCATGCATCCATATCGTAGCGGCAATTCCGGCCGTATAAAAGCCATAAGCAATCAGTTGTGCGGTGGCGGCGCTCGGTATTATTTGATAAAATCCGGCCAGTAGTGCAGCGATCATCAATCCTGAACTTATGAGTCCTATCAGGGCAGGATGAAGTTTCATCTTAAGCTAGTGTAAGTGAATTTTTATTGAATATCCCCACCACTTTTCCTGTTAGCGTTTTTCCTAGAAAAGGGGAATTGCCAGAACGAGATCTTAGCTGCTCGGCCGTTACCGTCCATTGGGCATTAGGATCGAAAAAAGTCAAGCAAGCACATTGCCCTTCTTGAATGAGGGCAGGGGCCAGACCAAAGATCTTTCTTGGGTTGATCGCCAATATCGATACGATCTTGTCGATGGGTAGGTCTTCTATGCTGGTGCGAAGAGCGGCAAAAGCAGTCTCTAAACCTATCATACCATGTTGTGCGTATTCGAACTCTATTACCTTGGCATCTTTTTCGTGGGGCAAGTGGTGCGTGGCCAAACAATCGATGACCCCCTCACAAACGGCTTGTCGCAGGGCCTCTCGATCTCTCTTGGTTCGCAGCGGTGGATTGACCTTAAGGTTTGTGTTATAGTCGGTCAGGTCTTCTTCGCAAAAGAAAAGATGATAAGGGGTAACGGAACAAGAAAGACCGGTGTCATTTTGTTTGGCTTGTCTTATTTGTGCTATAGAGCCCTCGGTAGAAATGGCAGTAAGGTGTAATTGCGATTCCGCGTAGCGGTTTAGGGCCATATCGCGACTAACGATCAATTCTTCGGCAATGGCAGGTTTGCCGGGTAATCCCAGCTGGGTAGAAAGAATGCCTTCGTTGATTAGTCCTTGCGGGTTAATGCTCTTGTCGTCGGGAATTTGTATTAGTACTCCGTTGATGGCCTTGATGTACTGAAGGGCTTTGATGAGTAAGCCCGAAGATTGAATGCAAGAAAGACCATCAGAGAAGGCAACTGCACCATTGCTTTTCATGTCGTACATCTCTGCCAGCTCTTTTCCTTCGGTATTACGTGTTACGGCTCCTATAGGATGAATGTTGACAGCTAGCGTGCGGGCCTTGTGTAAAATATATTCTACCGATGCTTTATTGTGAAGTGCTGGCGCCGTATTGGGAATGATCATTACATCGGTAAACCCGCCGGCTACTGCGGCTGCCGCCCCAGTCTCCAGTGTTTCTTTATGTTCGTATCCCGGATCGGCAAAATGGGCAAAGCAATCGACCCAACCCGGTGATACATGGAGTCCGGGAATATCAATTTCTTGATCGGTTTTAACGGAGATCTTTTGAGAGAGGGTAGTCAGGATGCCATTTTCGATAAGAAGGTCAGCGACTTGACCGTGATGGGGAGAGGCAGGGTCAACGATCCTGGCTTGCTTAATGAGGAGCTTCATTAATTTACGAAGGTAATGCTTTACTACCGTTTCAAAAAATTGGTAAAATAGCATACCTTTACACTCCCCGCGATGGAAACTTCGCTTGTTCGGGACGTAGCGCAGCCCGGTAGCGCACTTGCATGGGGTGCAAGGGGTCGCTAGTTCGAATCTAGTCGTCCCGACAACAAAGAGCATCGAGAAATCGGTGCTCTTTTTGTTTGTTGAATCTTGTAATTCAACTTTCTGCAACTATCAGCAGATGTATTGTTCAGCCATTATTTGATCCAGCCAAAAGAACTAGTTCTGGGACTCAGTTGGGCCTCAAATTCAAAAATTGGGCCTCAAAATGGGA
>JBJTWT010000003.1:0-16284 GCA_046081865.1 Sphingomonadales bacterium | reverse complement strand
CCGACTTGGGAGAATATATTCAACAATTAGATGGGGAAGCGCCTTACCACATCGTAACTCCTGCCTTGCACAAAAGCAAAGAGGATGTGGCTAAACTCTTTGCCGAGAAGTTAGGTACCGATCCTAAGTCTACACCAGAGCAGCTAACGCTTAAGGCCCGTGAGATCTTACGCGAAAAATATGTGCAAGCCGAGATCGGGGTTACCGGAGCCAATTTTATCGTAAGCGATGTAGGCGGTATTGCCGTTACTGAAAACGAAGGCAACGCAAGGTTAAGTTGTGCCTGGCCCGATACGCACATCGTCATTGCGGGTATAGAAAAAGTAATTCCTTCTATCAATGATCTGGGTTTATTCTGGCCTTTGCTGTCGACCTTTGGTACCGGTCAGCAAGTCACGGTATACAACAGCTTACTAACCGGCCCTCGTCAACCGGGAGAGACCGATGGCCCCACCGATATGTACGTGATCTTGCTTGACAATGGGCGTACCAATATCTTGGCCGATGAAAGACAACGCGAAAGTTTATACTGTATTCGTTGCGGCGCTTGTTTGAACGCTTGCCCTATCTATAAAAATATCGGGGGGCACGCTTATGGGGTTACCTATAGTGGTCCCATCGGTTCGGTCATTACTCCCCACTTGCAAGGCATGGATGATTTCAAGCACTTGAGTTTCGCTTCCTCACTGTGTGGTAATTGCACCGAAGTATGTGCCGTTAAGATCAATCTGCACGAATTGTTGCTCGAGAATCGTTATGAATCGGTTCGTAAGGGAAAAACCGAACTGCTTGAAAGAATGGCATGGCGAGCGTGGAAGCAATCCATGCTCTTTAGGCCTGCGCTGAATCTTGCTACCGGAAAAATGAAAAATTGGTTTGTCAATAAAGTGGTAACGGGATGGACCGCTCAGCGGGGCGAACTACACTTTCCGGAGAAGACCTTTAACCAGCGTTGGAGAGAGAAGTACGGTGATTGACCATCCAAACACCCAGCAGGGTAATGGCCCCTCCCATCAGAATATAGATCGTGATCCTTTCGTCAAAGAGTAAGCCCCCACATAGCAGTGCCACCAATGGATTTATATAAGCATAGATCGAAGCTTGCTCGGTAGGGAGGTGCTGTAGCGCATACAGATAAGCAATAAACGAAAGAACCGATCCAAAGAAAACCAGATAGCAAAGTACCATCCACGAGCTGAGGGGAATGGATGCCAGCGGAATAGACCAGCCGGTAACCTGTGTAAAGACCGTAAGGAATATACCTGACAAAAACATTTGGATGCCCAAGCTAAAATAAGGATTGAACTTTGTGGCTTGTTGTTTGGTGTAGAGGGTAGCAAAGGCCCAAGTCCAGGTAGCGATCAACGACAGGGTAATGCCAAATCGAAAATCGGGATCAAGAAAATCTTTTAGGTGATCGTAAAAGATGATACAAACTCCTCCGAACCCCACTAAGAGCCCGACTATAGTTCGCCCCGGCATTTTTTCTTTTTGCGTAAAAAGACCAATCAGTACTAGCCAAAGTGGAAAGATAGCACCCATAATGGAGCCGAGCCCCGCCGAAATATATTTGACCCCCCAAGTGCTGAGGCCATTGCTCATCACAAAGTTCAAAAAACTAAGTAGCAGCACGGTTCTCCATTCTTTTCCTCGCGGCAAAGGAGTTCGTTGGTAAAGAAAAAAACATACGTAAAGAATGCCGGCCGTAAGTTGTCGCATACCCGCCAATTGAAGTGCGGGAATATGTCTGGTTCCCTCTTTGGAAGCGACCCAAGTGGTTCCCCACAAAAAGCAAACGGCAGCCAGTGCAAAAATGGCTTTGGGCCGGGTATGATGCGCAGTCGCCATTTGTACTGAAAAAATTAGTGTTTAAAATGCCGCTGGCCCGTCATGATCAATGTCAATTGATGTTGTTGGCAATAGTCAACAGAGTCCTGATCTCGAATGGAACCGCCGGGTTGAATAAAGGCATGGATACCCGCTTGGTGCCCCATGGCAACACAGTCTCCAAATGGAAAGAAGGCATCGCTGGCCATCACAGCTCCGGTAAGATCAAAGTTGAATTGCCGTGCTTTTTCGAGGGCTTGGCGAAGCGAATCGATTCGACTGGTTTGTCCGCATCCTTTTCCGATCAGTTGTTTTCCTTTTACGAGCGCGATCGCATTCGATTTAAGATGTTTGGCGATCAAGTTTGCAAATAGCAGATCGGCTTTTGTATCGTCATTGCATGGTGGGCCAGCAACCTGGTTCCATTCCGCTACATTGCCATTATCGCTTTGCTGAACCAATACCCCGCCCAGCACCGAACGAAATTGTTGCCCTGTTGTCTGCGGTGAAAGCAACTGTAGTAATATGCGATTCTTTTTTGTTTGCAAATGTGCCAAGGCCTCTTGATCGAAAGCGGGTGCCATCAGTACCTCAAAGAAAATATCTTGAATGGAAGAAGCGGTTTCTATATCGATAGGTCGATTACAGACCAAAACGCCCCCAAAGGCACTTTCCGGATCGCCGGCAAGGGCAGCTTGCCACGAATCAAACACCGTAGGACGCAGGGCTACTCCGCATACGTTGTTATGTTTGATAATAGCAAAACAGGTGGTATCAAATTCTTCGATCAGTTGTAGGGCCGCCTCGATGTCGAGTAAATTATTATAGGAGAGTTCTTTTCCATGCAATTGAGTAAAGCGTGCTGCTGTATTACCATAATAGCGAGCTGCCTGATGTGGATTTTCTCCGTAACGAAGCGAGCGAGAGGTGCCGATCGCTTTTACAAATCCGGTGCTACCTTCGGGATCGAAATAGGCAGCGATGGCCGCATCGTACTGCGCAACGATAGCAAAGGCATTTGCCGCCAGTTGTTTGCGCTGTTGCCATGTAAGAGTACCCTGTTGATCGACCAATAACTGTCGCACGGGCTCATAATCTTTTTTAGCGGCTATGACCGCCACGTCATTAAAGTTCTTGGCCGCTGCCCTGATCATGGAGGGCCCACCAATATCTATTTTTTCGATGATGGCTTTTTCGTCGCTGGTAGATTGAACGGTTTCTTCGAAAGGGTATAGATCTACAATGACTAGATCGAACGTAGGTATATCATACTGTTGCATCTCTTGTACATGGGTAGCATCCTCTCGTTTGCCTAAAATGCCGCCAAATATGGTGGGATGTAACGTCTTTACCCTTCCTCCCAAAATAGAGGGATAGCCGGTTATCGTTTCGACAGCGGTAACGGGTACTCCCAGCGAAGCAATAAATTGCTGAGTGCCTCCTGTAGAGTAAATGGTTACTCCCAGTTGGTGTAATTGATGAATGAGAGGATCCAATCCGTCTTTGTAAAAAACGGAGATCAGGGCGGTTCGAATTTTTTTATCCATGGTAAAAGAGGGGCTGCTAAGAAGGGGCGAAGGTACTTTATCGAAGGGAGCTTACAAAAGCGCCCTGGCTTCTCGTATCGTACACTTCAATAGCCAGACTATCGAGTAAGTCTATCCATTGCTTGCGGGTACGGATACCGGTAGAGCCATCTATTATAACTTTTCCGATTCTTCGACCCAGCACCCATTCCTCTCCCCGAAAGGGAGCTCGTTGGCCGACCACCAGTAGGTCAATAAGGGTCGAGTCTGGTGCGGGAGGTACTCGCTGTTTGTCGGCCAACCAAATATTTTTATTTCTTATAGTAAGCCGTTGTCCTAGGGGTAAAGAAAAAATTTTTCTAGTTCCAAAGTTGTGACGGGCTTGGCGAAGGATAGTCTTTAGTGGAGAGGTATCTTTTTTACCGCTACTATCGATCAGACTATAGCAAGTCGATCCGTTTATCCAGTCTATGGCAGAGAATCCGGAAACTTGATACACGACAAGCTGCTGTTGTCGGTTATTGCGATAGTTGAGATGTGCCTGACAGCCTACTAGTGCCAGTGCGGTCAATAACGTTAACAAGCGACCCCAATGACTGCCATTGACGATCCAGTGCAGGGCTGCCAAGAGCATAATAAAAAGCAGGATCGTTTCGCGTAGCTCCCATTGCAGATCGGTCAGTAGCAATCCGGGAATATCTTCCACCCATCTCACATATTGATTCATTCCCATTACCAGGTAGGTGATGCCTTTCCCGGTGATGGCAGCCAGGGGCATACAAGGGCTGAAAGCCATCAGTAATAGCAATCCGGTCAGTATGATGTTGGAGAGCGGAACGGCGATCAGATTTCCTAGTAAAAATGCGCCGGGAAACTGATGAAAGTAATAAAGCGAAAGCGGGGTAGTAAATAACTGAGCCGCAATACTGATGGCGATCAACTGACCCATTGCATGCCATACTATATTGGAAGAACTTAGTTTTTTTGAAAGGGTTCTTCCAACAAGTAAGATCCCAGCTACGGCCGTAAAGGAAAGCTGAAAGCCAATATCCCAAAGCCAAAAAGGATCGTAGCAAAGCAACAAAAAACCAGCTATCATCAAATTATTCAGTGAATTACTCTTTCGAAAAAAAATATCACCCAGCATAACAGTGCTAAACAATAAAGTGGCCCTTAGCAAAGAGGGAGATCCTCCGGCCAGCAAACTAAATAACCAAAGACTGCCAAGCACCAGCAGTTGGGCCAGTTGCTTTGCGAGGGTCCCTCTAACAAGGGGTCGTAAGCACCAATTAAGTAATCCGCCGATTAGTGCCAGATGCATCCCAGAAATGGCAATGATGTGAATGACCCCTGTGTGGCTATACGAACGACTAAGCACCGGATCGAGATCTTGTCGGTAGCCGATCAAGAGCGCCTGCGCCAATCCCAGCGCTGAGGGGTCGGTAATAGCATTTCTTAAATGCTGCAGAATTTTTTTTTGAAGGGCTGATAAATTTCTTTTCCAAAAAACCGACCGGCAAACTAAGAGTCGGAATTGCCCCGTATCTACATATAGACGGTGCGTGATCCCTTTCATCAGTTGCGCCTGTTGCCAGTTCCTCTCTCCGGGATTTTGTGGAGGCATCATTAATGTGGGGGATGTAAAAGAAAGCAATGTATCGCCTGGTTGCAGCGCTGTAATGGGCGGGTCTTTAGAAAGGTGGATCAGCAGTTTTCCCCGCAAAGGGTAACGTGTGTTGTGGGAGTACTTGGCCAGTGCCTTTGCTGCGACTACGTAATTGCGTTTTCTCTCTGTGGGTACCTCGTCAATAACATATACCCACACAGCGTCATGATCCTCTATGAAATTGGCACCCAGCCAACGAGGATCGTTTCTGATATCACTCTTTATGCAAAGCCAGGCCCCCATAACAAAAAACAAAACCGCGCCAGCCAGTAAGGAGACCAGTGTTGACCCGCTTCGCCATAGGTCATACCCCCAAAAGCTGGCTAGTAAAAGGCCGAAGCCCATTACTGCGATCAGTGATAGTGTTACAAGCGATAAGGGCATGTACCATTGCAGAAGGATGCCGATCGACAACGATACCAATGGTCGAAGCATGGGAGTGCGGTACCAATAATAAATGAGCGCAGGATGCATGGGCCCAAAAAATAAAGACGACCCACGCTAAATGCCAGTGTTAATGCACCGACTTATTTGCTTAAATACATGCTTCTGTCTTTGTAGAGCTGGCGAAAATAAGGGTCTCGCAAATTGTCGATGAATCGAATGGCCTCTCCGGTCGATTTCATTTCGGGCCCCAATTCTTTATTTACCCCCGGAAACTTATTGAAGCTAAAGACCGGCTCTTTGATGGCAAATCCGGTAAGATTTTTTTTCATGGTAAAGTCGCGTAGGGTATGCGTGCCCAACATCACCTTGGTAGCGATGTTCAGATAGGGGATCTGGTAGGCTTTTGCAATAAAGGGGGTGGTACGCGAGGCGCGCGGGTTAGCCTCGATGACAAATACCTTACCATCCTTGATGGCAAATTGAATGTTGATAAGCCCCCGGATCTCCAGCGCCCTGGCAATTTTTTCGGCATACTCTTCCATCTTCTGTACAATGAGTGGCGAGAGATTAAAGGCGGGTAGCACCGCGTTGCTGTCTCCGGAGTGAATACCGGCCGGCTCAATATGCTCCATAACTCCCATTACGTGAAAATTCTCTCCGTCAAAGATGGCATCGATCTCTGCCTCTTGACAGCGATCTAGAAAATGATCGATCAATATCTTATTGCCAGGGATGTGTTTTAGCAAACTCACTACGGCTCGCTCTACCTCTTCGTCGTTGATGACGATCCGCATTCGTTGACCTCCCAGCACATAGGAGGGTCTTACCAGCACCGGATAACCCACTTTATTCGCCACTTCTATGGCATCGTCTACCGACAAGGCGGTTCCGTACTCGGGGTAGGGGATGGACAGTTCTTTGAGCATATCGCTAAAACGTCCTCGGTCTTCGGCAATGTCCAGACTGTCGAAAGAAGTGCCAATGATGCGAATGCCTTTTTTATGCAACCTCTCGGCCAGCTTTAATGCGGTTTGTCCTCCCAGTTGCACAATAACGCCATGTGGCTTTTCGTGCTCTATGATCTCCCAAAGATGTTCCCAATAAACAGGTTCAAAATAAAGTTTATCGGCCATATCAAAATCGGTCGATACGGTCTCGGGATTGCAGTTGACCATAATGGCCTCAAATCCTGCTTCTTTAATGGCAAGTAGTCCGTGCACACAGCAATAATCAAATTCGATACCTTGTCCAATGCGATTAGGACCCGACCCCAGCACAATAATTTTTTTCTTGTCGCTAACGATGCTTTCGTTGTGATGACCTCTTTCGAAGGTCGAATAAAAATAAGGGGTCTTGGCTTCGAACTCCGCTGCGCAGGTGTCGACCATTTTGTAAACACGCGTAAGTCCTAGCTTCTTTCTTTTCTCATAAAGACTCTCCTCATTGCCGTTTCGAATAATGCGTGCTATCTGTTCGTCACTAAACCCATGTAATTTTGCTTTTTCGAGCAGCGAGTCGGGCAGCTCTTCCATACTGTAGTTCTCGAGTTCTTTTTCGATGGTCACTATCTTTTGTATCTCATAGAGAAACCAACGATCGATCCCATTGGTCGCCTTCGAAATCGATCCCACCGAGATACCGGCTTGTAAGGCATCTTTGATCCGGAATAAACGATCCCATTTCGGGGTCTTGATATACTCTAGCAATTCTTCGGCGCGCATCAGACTTTTTCCATAGTAGCCCAACCCCACTGCATTGTTCTCTAAACTCTGACAGGCTTTCTGAATGGCTTCGGTAAAACTTCTTCCTATTCCCATTACTTCGCCCACGCTTTTCATTTGTAACCCCAGCGTGTCGTTGGCTCCCTTAAACTTGTCAAAGTTCCAACGCGGTATCTTGACGATCACATAATCGAGGGCTGGCTCAAAATAGGCCGATGTGGTTTTGGTGATCTGATTCTCTAATTCATCGAGATGGTATCCGATGGCGAGTTTGGCAGCGATCTTGGCAATCGGATAGCCCGTGGCTTTACTGGCCAATGCCGAAGAGCGACTTACCCTGGGGTTGATCTCGATGGCGATGATCTCTTCGGTCTCTGGGTTTAGTGCAAATTGCACATTGCATCCTCCGGCAAAGTTGCCCAGGTCTCGCATCATTCGAATGGCCGTATTGCGCATCAGCTGCATGGCAGTGTCACTGAGTGTCATGGCAGGGGCCACGGTAATGGAATCACCCGTGTGCACACCCATGGGATCGAAATTTTCTACGGTACATATGATACAAACATTGTCGGCCGCATCTCGTAGTAGCTCCAATTCGAACTCTTTCCAACCCAGTACTGCTTTTTCGACCAGTACTTCGTGAATGGGTGAGGCCTGCAGCCCGCGGTTGAGCGCTTCGTCAAGATCCTCTTTGTCGTGTACGAACCCGCCTCCTGTTCCCCCTAAGGTAAACGAGGGTCTGATCACCAATGGAAAACCAATCTCTTGGGCAAATTCCTTCCCTTCCAAAAAGGAATTGGCCGTTTTGGCTGTGGCTACCTTGACCCCCAGTGCAATCATCCATTGTCTGAATTTTTCGCGGTCTTCGGCCTTATCGATGGCTTTGATATCGACCCCGATCAATCGTACTTGGTACTGTTTCCAAAGTCCTAGCTCCTCGGCTTCTTTAGCCAGATTGAGTGCGGTTTGTCCTCCCATCGTGGGCAACACGGCATCGATTTGGTTCTCTTGCAAGATCTTCTCGATACTTTCTACCGTTAGCGGTAATAAGTAAACTTTATCGGCCATCATCGGATCGGTCATGATGGTGGCGGGATTGCTATTGATCAATATCACGTTGATCCCCTCTTCTCGAAGGCTACGGGCAGCCTGGGTGCCCGAGTAATCGAATTCACAGGCTTGTCCAATAATAATGGGGCCCGATCCTATGATCAGTACCGAACGGATGGAAGTGTCTTTAGGCATTTTTTATTTTTTCGCAGCGGGGCGGTAAAAAAAAACAAATTGTGCAAAACTAAGGGAATGCTGTTGTTTTTCTAGCAGTATTTGCGGGTATTTTCTTTCTTATAGTCCTTTATTTTTGTGGATGCGCAAGTTATTGCTGATCTCGGGAGTCTGTCTGCTATTTATGCTAAGCCAGGCTCAGCCACCTCGCTATCCCCAGGGCTACTTTATCAACCCAATGTCCATTCCTATGGAGCTCACGGCCAATTTCGGGGAGTTGCGTAACAATCACTGGCACATGGGACTCGATATTCGTACCGAGGCCCGCGAGAACCTTCCGGTAATGGCCGCGGCAGGAGGTCACATTTCTTTTATCGGGGTCAGACCCTTAAGTTTTGGCCGATTTATTGTTATTGACCATCCCAATGGGCTTTCGACCCTCTATGCACACCTCAACGATTTTGCCCCTGTCATTGAGCAATATGTAACACAACAGCAATACAATAAGGAATCGTGGGCCGTAGAGTTGCGTCTTACTCCCGATCAGTTTCCCATTCGCAAAGGACAACTGATCGCCTATAGCGGTAATACTGGTGGATCGGCCGGCCCACATTTGCATTTTGAGATTATCGATACAAAAAGCTCCAAACGACTCAACCCGCTTTTATTTGGATTTCCGTTGGTAGACAGGGTGCCGCCGGTCATAAAATCGCTGGTACTTTACGATCGCAGTAGCAGCATGAGTACTGCGCAACCGCAACCCATCTCATTAAAGAAAGCCGCAAACGGGTACGAGCTTGCCGGCGAAAAGCGTCTCAAGACCTCTTTGTACGAGCTTAGTTTTGCTATCGAGGCTACTGATCAGGTAAGTGGCTCCCCCAATCCCAACGGGATCTATGCGGCATCGGTATCGGTAGATAACAAATTGATATCGGGCTTTATGATCGATAGTATCGACTATGACCAGACAGGGTATATCAACGCTCATATCGATTATGCAAACAAACAAAAAGGAGGAGCCCTTTATCAACATTTGTCTCCGTTGCGGGGCGAGGCCAGTGGTATCTACCAAAAGTACGGGGGCCGTGGCGTGGTGCATCTGTCCGATACACTGGTTCACGAAGTGGTCATACGAGTAGAAGATGCCTATGGCAATCAGTCACTGATCCAATTTGAGTTGCAGGCTAACACTCCCCGTAGTACCGCTTTTGGTCTCAACAACAAACGACCCGGCCAACTTCCTTTATCGATCGTTCCTAACGAACCTTTTTCTTTTAGCAGATCCGATCTGGAGCTAAGCATTCCGGCAGGGGCTGTATACGATAGCATACTCTTCGATTACCAGGTAGATGCGGGGCCTTTATTGCCTCCTGCCATTACCCGAAGACATCGAATTAACCATACAACATGGCCGTTGCACCTAGATATGCAAGTCAAGTTAAAGCCTTCTCAACCGCTTGATCCCAAGTGGCAAAAAAAGATAGTGATACAACGCAGTTGGGGGGCTACCAAAAAAATAAAAACCGCTACCTATCAACAGGGCTGGGTCATGGCCTCGTTTGATGACTTTGGTTATTTTCAAGCCTATATCGATACCACTCCGCCCGAGATAACGATGAAAGGCAGGGGAGATACCATCGATGTAAGTGCCAGTCGCGCTATTGTCTTTAGCCCCACCGACAATTTTGATGTTATTCGCTCATTTCGGGCCGAACTAAATGGTAGTTGGTTGCGTTTTACCAATGATAAAGGTAAAAATTGGGTGTATCGTTTCGATGAACGTTGTCCTTACGGAATCCATCAATTGAAAGTAACGGTACAAGATGGGGTTGGCAATGAAAGAACCCGCAGTTGGTATATCAAGCGGGCACCCTATCAGCCTCCTGTCAAAAAAAAGAAACGATACAGCCCTAAACGCAAACAATAATCATTCGCTAACCACCCACCCGACCCAATATGACCTCATTACAACCCGGCAGCAAGGCTCCCTCTTTTAGTGGTATAGATCAAGATGGAAAGAAAATTTCTCTTTCTTCCTTTAAAGGAAAGAAGCTCGTCTTGTATTGTTATCCCAAAGATCTCACGTCCACGTGTACCGTACAGGCCTGTAATTTGCGCGATCATCATAAGGCATTGGTCAAAAAGGGATATGTAGTGGTAGGGGTTAGTCCCGATGATGTTGCCATGCACCAAAAATTTCGTCAAAAGCATGAGCTGCCCTTTATCTTGCTGGCCGATACCGAGCAAAAGATCCTAAAGGCCTTTGGGGTTTGGGCAGAGAAATCGATGTACGGAAGAAAATATATGGGGGTTCTTCGCACTACGTTTATCATAGACGAAAAGGGGATCATCGAAAGGATCATCACGAAGCCTCGCAGCAGTGAGCATGCCGAGGAGATTCTCGACCCCACTTACTGATCTTGCAACAACCATTCGATAGCGCCATGAGAAAAAGCAGCGGGCTGTCCCTCTAATAGCAGCTCTCCGTTTTGCGAAACTCCTTTTACTACCGCGTTAAATTCTTTTTCGTTGCAACGAAATCTTGCCATCTCGTTTTTTTTGTAGAGTCGTTGTTCGAATTCCGAATGCAAAACAGCGGCCTCATTATTTTTCAGTTGCTCGAGTCGGTTACCTATACAAGAGCACAGGGCCCTGGCTACTTGACCGGGATCTTGCTGTTTTTTCGTGATCTCAATAAGCGAGATCGGGTTGGGTAAAGACGGGTCGAATGTCAACTGGTTTATGTTAAGCCCAATACCGGCAATGGCCCAAGACCAATGCCCCGAGCTGCTGATCACCGACTCTATCAACATCCCCCCAATTTTTTTGTTTTTCCAGTACAGGTCGTTGGGCCATTTGATCCGCAGCTTCTCTTCTTCCACGTGGGCCGCGATGCAATCCCAAACTCCCAATGACAGGGCCATATTTAACTCAAACTGTTGTAAAACAGTTAAAAAATCAGGTTCGATCAGTACCGATAAAGCAACTGAAGCGCCGGGAGAAGATGACCACGATTTGCCCCGCTGGCCCCGGCCTGCAACCTGATTACTGCTAAAAAAGGCCATCCCGTGCGTGGCTACTCCCTCATGAATGGCCTTTCGGGCCTCGTCATTGGTGCTTCCTACTCGAGAAAAGCTGATAAAGGGCTCGCCTATGTTAGGGGAGGGGTGTGCCAATTAATTGCTATTTTTACAAAGTAAACGGATACACGAAACTAAAGCAATCGAATAGTTGGAACAACTGGCATTACTGGCCGGCGGCAAGAACAAGGCTTCGACCGCTGGCAAAAAGACGATAAAGCGTCTTACAAAGAGCTCCAAGATCATCAAGACCATTATCGCTGCCATCGGTGAGAAAAAAGGACAACAGATCGTATCGCTCGATCTCAGAAAGATCAACGAGGCCGTAGCCGATTTCTTTATTATTTGTGAAGCGGGCAATGCTCCCCAGATCAGGGCCATTACCGATAACGTGATCGACAAGGTCAGGGACAATTGTGCCGAGCGTCCGTTTCATCAAGAAGGCCAACAACAACTACAGTGGGTGCTTATCGATTATGTGAATGTGGTGGTTCACATTATGCACCCCGACAGCCGTCGCTTCTACCGGCTCGAAGAGATGTGGAGCGATGCCGTGCTTACCGAGCATGGAGAAGTCTGATAAAGCGAAGCGCGCACAACAATTTTGTTTTCGACGCATTATACTAATATCAATGAACAGGAACGATAATATGTCTTCATCCAACGAAAAACGCAGCCCCGGCGGATCGTCTTCCGGCAATGCACCCCGCAAAGGACCGCAGTTCAATATCTATTGGTTATACGCCATCATCTTGGCCCTCCTGATAGGATCTTCCTTATTTGGACCGCTTACTCCCAACATGGCCAAGATCAACGAGCTTGATTTTAAGAAGATGATCACGCGTGGCGAGGTCGATCGATATACCATCGTAGACAATCGTAAGTTGGTAAAGGTCTATCTGACCGAAACGGGTCGTAAGACGAACGAAAAAGTTATCAAAGACGCCTCGGGTGGCACGGTCGATGAAAAAGGGCCGCATATGGTCTTTAAGATCACGGGAGCCGATGTATTCAAAAAATCGATGGATGATTTTTACCGCGATAATAAGGAGACCAAGACTGCTGCTGGCGAGGTGGTAACCATTCGCGAGATCCCCTACGATGTAGAGACCGAGCGCGACTGGTTTGGAGGCATCCTGCAATTTATTTTACCGATACTGGCCTTTGCCGCGGTTTGGATTTTGGTGATGCGTAAAATGGGTGGAGGCGCTGGGGGCGGACCCGGTGGCGGAGGTATTTTCAGTATCGGAAAATCAAAGGCCACCTTGTTCGATAAGGGTACTCGTGTCAACATCACTTTTGCCGATGTGGCCGGTCTCGACGAGGCCAAGGTGGAGGTGATGGAGATCGTAGACTTTTTAAAGAACCCTAAGAAATATACCAACCTCGGCGGTAAGATACCCAAGGGGGCATTGCTTATCGGTCCTCCCGGCACGGGAAAGACCTTGTTGGCCAAAGCCGTGGCCGGAGAGGCACAGGTGCCTTTCTTTAGTCTGAGCGGATCCGATTTTGTGGAGATGTTCGTAGGGGTGGGGGCCAGTCGTGTACGCGATCTTTTTAAGCAAGCCCGCGAAAAGGCACCTTGTATCATTTTTATCGATGAGATCGATGCCATTGGAAGGGCTCGCGGAAAGAATGCCATGATGAGCAATGACGAAAGAGAGAGTACTCTCAATCAAATGCTGGTAGAGATGGACGGTTTTGGAACGGATGTAGGCATTATTGTACTGGCGGCTACGAACCGACCCGATGTATTGGACAGCGCACTGCTTCGTCCGGGTCGTTTCGATCGACAGATCAGTATCGATAAGCCCGATCTCAAAGGCAGAGAGGATATTTTTAAAGTACACTTAAAGCCAATTAAGATCTCTAAAACACTCGATATTCATAAGCTGGCCGAACAGACCCCCGGTTTCGCCGGGGCCGATATTGCCAACGTTTGCAACGAGGCAGCACTGATCGCGGCCCGCAAGAATAAAGAGGCGGTCGATATGCAAGATTTTCAAGATGCCGTTGATCGGGTAATAGGCGGTCTGGAAAAAAAGAACAAGATCATTTCGCCCGAAGAAAAAAAGATCATTGCTTACCACGAAGCCGGCCATGCTATTTGCGGATGGTTCCTCGAGCATGCTTATCCGTTGCTTAAAGTAACGATCGTTCCGCGCGGTACTGCAGCATTGGGCTATGCACAATACACCCCCAAGGAGCAATACCTGTACAACACCGATCAACTCAACGATCAGATCTGTATGACCTTGGGTGGAAGGGCCAGTGAGGATATTTTCTTTGGTAAGATCTCTACGGGGGCACAGAACGATCTGCAACAAATTACTCGTACTGCCTATGCTATGGTCACCGTCTATGGTATGAACGAAAAAGTAGGTAATGTTAGCTTTTACGATCCGCAACAAGAGAATGCCTTTACCAAACCTTATTCGGACGATACGGCCAAGTTGATCGATTTTGAGGTACGTCATCTTATCGACGAGGCCTATGCAAAGACCAAGCAGTTGCTGACCGATAAGCGTGCCGAGGTAGAGACCCTTGCCAACGCCTTGCTCGAAAAAGAAGTACTCTTTCAAAGCGATGTAGAGGTGCTGATCGGAAAGCGTCCGTTCGAAGAGAAAAAGCCGTTAGCCGGTGCTGTGGCCGAGCCTGTTGTTTCAGTACAGCCGGAGTTGTCTTCGTCTGCAGCAGGTCCCGCTGTTTTACCACCTTCCTTGACAGATGAAACCGATTCGTCTAACGAGGCGCCTCCTTACTAATTTGCCTGTATGAACGTATCACCTGCCAAGGAAAATATGCTCAAGCGTATACGCGAAGCGTTGGCGCAAACCACGCCTATGCCCTTTCCGCAGAGTGATAAAAACCAGGCCGTCTATCCCCCGCTTACGCAAGAGCGCGAAATAGAATTTGCGGAGCAATTTACCAAGTTGCAGGGTAAGTTCATTTATTGCATCAACCGGCAAGAGTTAGCCTTTCAATTTGCGAGTCTGGTGCGTAAGCAAGATTGGTCACCGATCTTTTGTGCCGAAGAAAAACTGATTGCGTTACTGGGTGAGCCGCTCTCGGAGCGACTAACGACCACCGATCTGGCCGGCTGCCAGGTATCGGTTACCGGATGTGAGTACCTGGTGGCGCGTACCGGATCGATCGTGTTGAGTAGCGCACAGCAGCAAGGTCGCACGGCTAGTGTCTACGCTCCCATTCATATTTGCATTGCTTTTGTCGACCAGCTGGTCGACGATATCAAAGATGCGTTCGGTGCTGCCCGTGAGAAGCAGGGTGCCCAATTCCCATCGCTGCTGACACTGGCTACCGGGCCCAGTCGCACGGCCGATATTGAAAAGACATTGGTAGTGGGGGTGCACGGACCCAAAGAAGTGTATTTGTTCTTGGTCGAATCTTGATATCGGACCGCTTTCTTACATTTATGCTATGACTGTTGTCGATCGTCCTTCTCCTCCGGGAAACAAGATCTATTTTCTCTCTGATTTTCATTTGGGAGCTCCTACTGCGTACGATAGCCTGCAACGCGAAAAACTAATTTGTCGTTTTCTCGACCAGGCTTCTCAAGACGCGGCCGAGATCTTTTTAATGGGAGACCTGTTCGATTTCTGGTACGAGTACAAAAAGGTCGTTCCCAAGGGGTACGTACGTCTATTAGGAAAGCTCGCCGCTTGTAGCGATGCGGGAATTGCCCTATACTTTTTTGCCGGCAATCACGATATGTGGATGAAGGATTATTTTCAGCAGGAGTTGGGCATCAGCATGTATTACGATCCCATCACGATCGAACGAAACGGACGCCGGCTGCACCTTGGGCACGGAGACGGGTTGGGCCCTGGCGACGGAGGGTACAAGCGATTAAAATCAATCTTTCGTAACCCACTTTGTCAGCGATTATTCGGCTGGTTACCGCCGGTTATCGGTATGGGGATCGCCGAGTATTTTAGCCAACAGAGTCGGGCCAAGACCGGTGCGGCCGAAGAAGTGTTTCAGGGTCCCGATCGGGAGTGGCTTATGGCCTATTGTAAAGAGCAGGTCAAAAAAGAGCCTGTCGATATTTTTATTTTTGGTCACCGTCATTTGCCCATTGACTGGGAGTTGTCTTCGACCCCGACCTCAATTCGCTACATTAATCTCGGTGATTGGATCCGGTACTTTAGTTATGCGATACTAGACGGCAGCGAACTTCAGGTCCGATTCTTTACCGATCAGCAACATAAATTGATCACAAATCGGCAAAATAGTTAGTATATGAATAATTTCTGGCAACAGCAGTGGAGCGGAAATACGATCCAGGCGTACACCATTGTGGGGGTCGTTATTTTAGTGGTGTGGTTGTTTCGCCGGTATCTCTCTGCGGTATTGGCCGGATGGTTGTTTCGCTGGTTAGGCAGCGTATTGAGCAAGGTGGAGCGTTCGCAGTTCAATGCACTGGTCATAACCCCCCTTCAGCGATTTGTGGTAGTAGTGGTATTGATCATTGCTTTGTACCGCCTTCAATTTCCTTCGGCGCTCAATTTCGAGATCTACCGATTTGAGGCCCGCGATATTTTACATGCCATCGGTAAACTACTGATCATTGCCACGCTTACTTCTTTGTTGTTACGCGGCATTGATTTTGCTGCGATCTTATTAGAGAAACGTGCCAGCCGAACCCCCGATCTCTCTGACAACCAGCTGATCGTTTTCTTCAAGGATTTCTTTAAGGTCATTCTGGTCATCAACGCAGTGTTGCTGGTACTTAGTTTTGTCTTTGGGTTCGATATTGGCAGCCTTGTAACCGGATTGAGTATTGTGGGTGCGGCCATTGCGCTGGCACTGCGAGAGAGTCTCGAAAACCTGAT
>JBJTWT010000002.1:0-43967 GCA_046081865.1 Sphingomonadales bacterium | reverse complement strand
GTAGCCCGAAAAGTCACCATAAATTTGTACAGTAAAAAAGAAGGCGCCCATCAAAAGGGTGCTACCCGAAGCGCCATGGTGATTTTGAAAAATTTCATTTGCAATGGTTGCGCAATTGTCGGCAATAACTACTTTTTTAAACAACCCCACAATATTTGCCGCAAACCATTAACGGCTTTATCGTAGCGAAATGTTCTCGGTTTTTTTAATTGAGGCAACAAATGGGTGGCCCTCTCTATGGGCCCGGCGACCAGCAGAGGAAAAAAGCTTACGAAAAGACCGTAATGAATAAAATCGCGCTCGGCCTTAATCTTGCCGTAGTAAATATCAATAACATACGAAATTCCATGAAAAGTATAAAAGGAAATTCCAACAGGCAATATGATGTTTAGTGTAGAAGGATGAATTTGGATACCTATATGACGCAAACTTTCCGCAAAAGAAAGCGCAAAAAAATCATAGTATTTAAAGACACCTAAAAACCCAAGATTGATGAATATGCTTAGCGTAAGCCAGCGTTTCTTTTTTTGTGGACTATCTACATCTTCTATCTTAAGGCCGGTATAAAAATCCAACAGCGTCGAAAACATCAGCAAAAACAAAAAACGAAAATCCCAGCAGGCATAAAAAAAATAACTGCTTGCCAGCATCATAAAGTTTTGAAGCCGAAGATTTTTGTGTGTGATAAACCAATATAAAAAGAATACAACCGGCAGAAAGAATAAAAAAGAGAAAGAGTTAAAAAACATCTTAATTGATTTGAAATTTTATTACTATTCTTTCAATAATTTTTGGGAGATTTTCTTGTATCCGGTTTTATTGTTTTGTAGTGCTTCGCAAATGTATAGAAAAAGAAATGGTTTCAGTGAGCAGTATAATTAACAATTAGAAGGATAATCAAATATTGTTTCGCTCCGGCTCGGGCTAGTTCTTATTCGGCTACTGTTTTAGGGAGAATCTTGTCTGTAATTTTCTTGCTGACTTTTCTTCCATATGCAGTTGATATTTTTTCTACACTGTACCAGGAGATAATTGCCAGCAAAAACGAAACGACCAGTTTGCTTACAAACGATACCATAGGCGGCAAGGTTGAGTGATAGGCAAAAATTCTAAAAACCGGCAGATGCCATAGGTATAGAGAGTATGATATTTTGCCAATGAAAACAAGCATTCTGTTGCTTAATAAAGAAGAAATGTGGCTTTCGGGATTCATGACAACGTGAATAATTATAACTGCTGAAAAAACACCACAAACAGCAAAAGCCAACTCATAGTTTGAAAAATGATAAGGAATAATACCTGCAGTTATCACGGCAATAAACAATAAAAAGGCCACCCCCAAAGGCACCCTAAAAGAACGTCGATTCCACCTAATCAGGGCAACTGCACAACCAAGGAAAATAGGCTCTTTAATAACGGAACCGGCGAGATAAGGAAATAAATTGACCGCTTTTAAAGCCCATGAAACGGCTATAAAAATCAATAAACCGATTTGAAGTTGCTTAAGTAGCTTTTTTTTCAGACAGACATACAGAATGAGCGGCCAGAATAAATAAAACTGCTCCTCTACACCCAAAGACCATGTATGGTAAAGCAACATCTCTTTGAGGCACCACCCCCAATACCAAGCCACATTATAAACATAAAGAGCAGAGGCGGTCACGTCCTGATAGATCAACTTTTGATCAGCCATATTTCTAAAGAAAAAAGCGTATCCCAGAATAAATAGCAGCAGTACGTATAGGGCCGGAAAAAGTCGCATGGTTCTCCTGATGTAAAACCCTTTAAAAGATACATCACCAAATTTCCGAAATTCTTCCATTAAAAGTGTTGAAATTAAAAACCCGGACAATGCAAAAAATACAGAAACACCGAGCCCGCCATTGAGCCCCCATCTAAAATTTGCATGAGATAGTAGCACTAAAATTATGGCAATAGCCCGCAGTCCATCCAGAGAGGGGCTGTATCCCAGATTGGGGGCATTGTTTTTTTCCATTAAGCAGGAGTTGATTTTGATAAAAGCTTTTTGATCTGTTTGAAATGCTTGTAAGTAATTGAAAAATCTCTACGAAATGCAAGCGCCTTAGCCTGATTGTTTACGGTACCCAACACAATTTCTTGCTGAGTATATTTTTTTAAGCCGAACATTTTTTTGCATACAAATTGCCACCATACTACATTTTGAAAAATCAAACATTTGCCATAGTGTATGAAAAAGCTGAGAAAGGAAGGGTGTGCTTTACTCAAAAACGGCGTATAGGCTTCAAGTTTTGCAACGCCCGATGAAATGCCCTGCTTTAATTTGAGATAATATGACCAGGTCATTCGCGAGGAGGTCATGTAATGATAAAATTTGAGATCATTATTATACCACAATTGATAGCCCTTCAGCTGAAGCATAAAACACCATTCTGTGTCTTCGCCTCGTGTAAGATCATTGCCTTGTGGCCCAACCATAATCGTGTTAAACTGATTGTTGTAAAAAAAGTCCAATGCTTCTTTTCTAAAATAGGTTCCGGCGCTGTATAATTTCGTGAATTTGTTTGTAAGCCGACCGCTTTCAATAGCTTGTGGACCAACGGCGAATGAGCGGTGAAAACGATCAAACCAAATCGGTTTTTCATTTTCAAACAGCGCAATGCCTTGACCGCCAAGCGCGCCGATTTCGGGGTTTTCGTTTAGGGTATTCCAAGCCTTTTCGAAATAATCATCAAATAAATGATTGTCATCATCACAAAAAAGCAACCAGCGAAAACTCGTTTCTCTAAGACCCCTTAGTCTGGCATGATTACATCCGGGATTTTGTTCAAAAACAATCCTAGCTTTTTTCTCAAAGCCTTTTTCTTTGATGATATTTTCACAAAAGGGGGTTGTGCCATCTGTGGAGGCGTTATCTACAATAATTAACTCCCAAGAAATTTCGGGGCTGATTTTTAGTGAAAAAATTGCCTCAAGCGTAGGCCTTAACCTACGAACTCCGTTATAAGTGCAAATCACAATTGAAATACCATTCGGCAACCCCATCACTCATATTTTATTCTTAAAAAAAAGTTTATTACAGAACCTGGTAATTTTCCGTAGCGATATATGTTTTTATAAAACAAATGTCGTTTGAAAATAAGGAAAACAGACTTTTGTACCATCTTTTTTTTCAATCCCGCCATTAAAAAAAAGGATATAAAGAGAGGTTTGATATTCGTAAGAACTTCTTCAACATCTTTTTTTCTATACCAATATCTGAAGCTTAAATAGGAGCACATATCTTCAAGTTCTTGGGGGGAACACTCGGTTAGAGACTTGTTTGATTCTTTATTAAAAAAATCGAGCGTATCTTCAAGCTTGTTTTGCATGATACCAACACCAGTTAATCGAATGAGACCATGTTGTATTACGGATTTATGATCAAAATTGCGGGTATCATTCAAATTGCTTTGTATTGTAATTCTTTCGTCTTTTTTGGGAGCTCTTTCCGCAACAATTTTTAAGGAATCAAACATAGCAAAAGGATTTCTGCTCATGCTGAATCGAATATAACGATAAAAAACAAGCGGCCTCGAAATAATGTATTGCGAGGCGCCCCCTTTTGCAGCCCTAAGCCAATAATCCCAGTCTTCTAAACCCTTAAGGTTTTCATCAAATTCACCGATTACACTTGCAAGAGATTTGCTGATACAAATGGAGTGACAAGGGCCCGGAGGGCCTGAAAGAATAAAGGGGAAATAGGAATCTCTTTTTGCCGGAAGAGCTGTGTGTAGCACATGAGACTTGTCCTCGGTAATATAAAAAGCGAGTGTAAAATGGCCCGCCGCAACAGCGGGGCCGTAGGTGGGCTTTCTTACCACGGCCACTACCTCATTCGGAGTTTGCCATTGTGATATTCTTCTCAATTCCGTCTCATTGATGCAGGTTACGCTTAGTTCTCCCAATAAGGCTTGCTGCGTTTGGATCCAAGTGGGTAGGGCATATAAAGAGACGAGCTGCTGACGGTGATGTTGCAATAGTTCATTGACCAACTTGGGACCCTCCGCCAAATAGCAGTGGGTCTGGTCTCTGTATTTTTTAAGGGCCAAACTTTGAATATCTTTGATAACAGACTTAACTAGCATAACATTTTTTATACATGCACTCAGGCAAGAATCCCTATTTATCGCCGGCGGTTTCTGTAGTTTTTGCGGTGATCCTTTTGGGAATGAGTGCTTGTAGTGTCATCCCAAGGAACTACCCAAAGGGAAGACCCTTTGTCTTCAAAACTACTATAAAAGTAAATGGAAATTTCACCGAAGAAGACAGAGAAAGTCTCGAGAGTCGTCTCAAGGGTCAATTGGACGATAGTCTTGTAGTGCGATCGGTCTCAAAACTTTTTGTAAAGGAGATCCGCAGACCACCGGCCTATGATACGCTGGCCGTACAACGCTCTATCCTCTACATGCAAAATCTATTGGGCTCTCAAGGTTATTTTCAAGGTGTCATTGGGTATGATACCACTATGCATGCCGTAGGCAAAGATCAATGGAGAACCTCGATTCGCTTTCTGGTGACTCCCGGACCCCAGGTACGGCTCGATTCGGTACGCTATTCGATCCGCCATGAAGCCATTCAAGCCTTAACCCTTGCCTCGCTTTCGGAAACTAAAATAAAAAAGGGAGAACCCTTCTCTAAAACCAATATCTCTGCCGAACTGGATCGGCTGGTAGATATCTATCGCAACAACGGTTACTTGCGCTTTACACGCGAAGAATTGCTTGGAGTATGGGACACGCTCGATACCCGCTTACTGGCCCCGACCACAGACCCCATAGAGCAACTGCGCGTGTTGACCGAAGTAGACGATAATCGGCAGGAACCTAAAGCCAACCTGGAGATCAGGCTGCGTCCGGGCTATGACAGCAGCAAACTTACCAGGTACTATGTTGGCACCGTATCCGTTTATCCCGACTTTACCAGTGATACCGCGGGATCAAAGACACAACGCACCACCCGAAGCGGACTGGAGCTTATTACCTATCGCCCCGTCTTTCATCCAGGTATTTTTAGGGAGAAGATATTTTTTTACCGAGGCGAGCTCTATGACCAGCGAAATTATTTCAAGACCTTAAATCAGCTAAGCGCCATGGGAGCTTGGAGACTGATCAATATAGAACCAAGACCCCGCCCCGCCAGTGACACCACCGACCTGTTGATCCGATTGACCCCTTCTCGTAAATACAGCAACAATGCCACTTTGGAGGGAAGCAGCAACCAAAGTCTTATCTCCGGCAATTTATTTGGCGTGGCTCTTAACCTGGGATTACAAAACCGCAATTGGGCCCATCGGGCCATTCAATCGACTACCAGTCTTCGATTTGGTGTAGAGACCGGGCGCGACCAGGTAACCGATATTAATTTCATTCAAACAAGGCAGCTGGCCATTACCCATAATCTTTATTTTCCTCGCGCCATTCCACGTATCAGCTGGCTTCCGGCAGCTTGGAGAGAAAATTTTAAATCGGTACTTTCTTTTAATGTGGCCAACACCGAAAGAAGAGCCCTCTTTAACCTGTCATCGTACAGCGCGGCGTGGGGATACGACTTTCGCTACAAAAACACCTTATTTACCCTTCGGCTACCCAATATAGAATACAATGCGATTGCCAGAAGACCCAAGCTCGAAGAGCTGATCGCCAGCAATGCCCTTCTCAAAAATATCTTTGTCGACGGGTTGATCTCGTCTGTTACCGCTGGAATGCTGGTTACCCGACAAAAACAAAACCGAGTCACTAACTTTCGATTCAACATCGAAGAGTCCGGTTTACTGACTGGGGTGATCCGCCATCCACTACTCGACAGCCAGCTTTTTCGTTTTGTAAAAATAGATCTGGATTGGGCTACCAAGGTAGTGATAAAGCGTTCGGCCATCGCCATGCGATTATTTGTCGGTGCCGGTTACGAATTTGATAATACCGTAAATCCCAATAAGCGATTTAACCTTCCACTCTACCGACAGTATTTTGCGGGCGGCCCTAACAGTATGCGCGCGTGGGGGCTGCGTAAGTTGGGGCCCGGTTCTTCGATTCAATCGTATGGCAACAATGGGTTACCCGAACGCTATGGAGATCTGCAATTGGAAGCCAATATCGAGTACCGCTTTCCTTTCTTTACGCTGGCGGGCTTTAAAGTGAATGGAGCCCTGTTTACCGATATCGGAAATATATGGTATGTAAAGAATGCTCCCGGCAGAAATCCAGAAGAGGTATTTTCATTACAACGACTGGGAAAGGACCTAGCTGTCGGAGTAGGCAGTGGACTCCGAGTTGATTTTACCTATTTTGTAATCCGACTTGACTATTCGATCAAAGCCAAAGACCCAAGCCCCTCACCGGTAAATGCCGCCTACCAAAATAAATGGTTCGGTTATTCCAAATGGAGTGACATGGATCAATTTCAACTAGGCATCAACTATCCCTTTATCTTGTAAGATAGAATGACTATAAAGTTATTGAACGCTCAAATTGTTCTGGTGTCTGTGCCTGCGTTACATGGAAAGAACCAATACGGGTTCTTCTGAGTGCACTTAAATAAGCCCCACACTTCAGCGCTTGACCCAGGTCATGGGCCAAACTTCGAATATAGGTTCCTGTCGAGCATACTACCCTAAAATGCAATACCCCTTCTTGGTAATGCAAGCCCTCAAATAAATAAATAGTGATGCGACGAGGTTCCAGTACGACCGTTTGACCTTTTCTGGCTAACTCGTACACTCTTTTGCCTTTTACTTTGATAGCAGAGTGTGCAGGAGGTACTTGCAAGATAGATCCCGTAAATGGAGGCAAAGCCTCTTTTATAATTTCTAATGTAAGGTGAGAGATATCCCTGTGATTTTCAGGTTCGGTCTCCCGATCGTAACTAGGCGTTACGGCTCCGAAGGTAATGGTTCCCGTATACTCCTTCTCTTGCGCCATAAACTCATTGATCCTCTTGGTAAACTTACCCGTGCACACGATCAAAAGACCGGTGGCTAGCGGATCGAGTGTGCCGGCATGGCCTATCTTTTTTATGCGAATCAGATTTCTGAGCTTTCTGACCACATCAAAAGAGGTCCAACCCAGTGGCTTATCGATTAGCAAGACCTTGCCGCTAGCGAATGGTGACTCGACATACATAAGATCAGTAGGCTCTGGCAAAGAGCACCCGTTGCAAAGAAGGTTTACCACTTAGAATACAAACACCCGGCTCTTTCGGATTGTCCAAGGGGATACAACGTATAGTCGCCTTGGTCTTCTCCTTGATCGCTTCTTCGGTTTCGGCCGTTCCATCCCAATGGGCCGCAATAAAACCACCTTTGTTCTCTAAAAGCGAAATGAACTCATCCCAGGTATTGGCAGGTGTAATGTGATCGTTTCTATAAGCCAGTGCCTTGTTGAAAAGATGTTGCTGTATCTCTTTCAATAATTGCTCTATCTGCTGCGCCAATCCTTCTAGTGGGAGCGTACTTTTTTCTCGGGTATCGCGACGCGCCAATTCGACTACCTTATTTTCCAGATCGCGAGCTCCAATGGTCAGCCGAAGCGGCACTCCTTTCATCTCGTACTCAGCAAATTTCCAACCCGGGCGGGCATTATCACTATCGTCGTATTTAACTCGAATTCCCATTTTCTTTAAGGACTGCATTAGCGGATGCATACAAGCGTCTATAGCCGCTTTTTGCTCTTCTCCTTTATAAATTGGAACGATCACCAACTGTATGGGTGCAATACGGGGTGGGAGCACTAACCCATTGTCATCACTGTGAGCCATCACCAATGCTCCAATCAAACGTGTGCTGACCCCCCAGCTGGTAGCCCAAACATGATCTAGTTTGTTATCGCGGTCACTGAACTTTACATCAAAGGCCTTGGCAAAATTCTGACCCAAGAAGTGAGAGGTTCCTGCCTGCAACGCCTTACCATCTTGCATCAATGCTTCGATACAATAGGTGTCTTCTGCTCCGGCAAAACGCTCTTGCGGAGTTTTGATGCCCTTTATTACAGGCACGGCCATGTAGTTCTCTACAAAATCGGCATACACATGGAGCATCTTTACCGTTTCGTCAAGCGCCTCATGTCGCGTGGCATGAGCGGTGTGCCCTTCTTGCCAAAGAAACTCAGCCGTACGCAAGAAAAGACGGGTTCGCATTTCCCAACGTACAACATTGGCCCATTGATTGACCAAAATGGGCAGGTCACGATATGACTGAATCCAATTTTTATACGTACTCCAAATGATCGCTTCACTGGTGGGACGTACCACCAACTCTTCTTCGAGCTTGGCAGCAGGATCGACCATCAACTTGCCGGGGCGATCGGGATCGGCTTGTAAACGATAGTGGGTAACGATGGCACACTCTTTGGCAAATCCTTCGGCATTTTTTTCTTCGGCCTCAAATAAACTCTTTGGCACAAACAGCGGAAAATAGGCATTGACATGGCCCGTTTCCTTGAACATGCTGTCCAAAACGTCACGCATATTTTCCCAAAGGGCAAACCCATAGGGTTTGATGACCATACAGCCTCTGACAGCAGAATAATCCGCCAATTCGCCTTTTATCACCAGATCGTTATACCACTGGGAGTAATCGGTGCTTCTGGAAGTGATCTCTTTGCTCATAATTGAATGATGATTGGCAGGGTTTACCTTTTTTTTAACAGCCCGGTTGGTAATATCCCCGCAAGATGCCGAACTTTGTTGAAGTACGCAAAATTAACCACTTCGGCTATGAAAACAACCTCGCTTTTGTCAGTGTGCGTAGTACTGCTGCTTGCGGGCTGCAGCACCGCCTATAGAACCGGTCAGACTCCGGATGACGTGTACTTCTCTCCCGCCCGACCGGAGGCCGAGTACGTGCGTGTGCAACGAACGGAGACCCGCCGCGTTCGGTACTACGAGGAGGACAGCGAAGATCGCTTCTTACGAATGCGTATTCGCCATCGCAACCAGTGGAATGACCTCGACGACTGGTATACTTTTGAGCGTTGGTCGCTTGGCTACAACCAGTCCTTTGCTCCGACCTTAAATCCCTTTGTATCTTGGAACTATTTCTATAACCCTTACTTTTTTCCAGTGAGCTTTGCGCAAGCGCCCGTAAAAAATATTTATACCCGACCTCGCCTCTATAACCTGGGCAGCTATCAACAAACTCCTGTAAACCTCAAGACGATACAGCAGAGTTCCAGCGCGGGTAGTCATTACATTCCCTTTGGTACACAAAGAAGCAGCCACTCCGGCAACAGAGGCAACGCCCTTCGAGAAGCCTTCGGCTCCGGCTCACCCGGCGGTGTTTCCGGTGGATCTCCGGTGTCCTCTCCCGTTAACAATAACGCTGCCAGCTCCTCTTCGGGTAGCAGTGCGCCAGTTAGAAGATTTTGATCAGGGGCTGATCCTTACTACCCACTTACCATGAGAAATATTACCTATTGCCTGGCACTCTTATTCTGCTCGACGCTGTTTACCGAATTGCAAGCACAAGAACCTGATGATGCACTCCGCTATGCATGGACTCAACCCAACGGCACGGCTCGTCAACAAGCCATTGGAGGTGCCATGGGCTCTTTGGGTGGCGATCTCTCCGCACTCTATATTAATCCCGCCGGGCTTGGATTTTACAAGACAGGCGACTTGGTCCTTTCTCCTTCTTACCAGCAGACACGCAAGAAAAGCAACTACCTGGGCAGGGTAGAAAACGAGCAACGAGGAAACATCGGATACGGCACGTTGGGTGTAGTTACCGGAACACAATTCTATGAGCAAGGGCCGGGAAAAAAAGCTGAGCAAAAAAGAACCGGAGCTTTTGCAATAGCCCTCAATCAAACCGCCAATTTTAGCAGCAACTTACTTTACCGTGGTCTTAATACCCGCCATTCCTACTCCCAACGATTTTTGGAAGAAGTAGGCCAAATCGGTGATGCCAATCAGGTAGCTCAGAATTTTCCTTTTGGGAGCAGTCTGGCCTTTAACACCTACTGGATCGATACTGTTGGAGGCGGCAGCTCCGGAAACTTTCGATACAGATCCAGCGCCACTCCCTCTACCGGGCTCTTGCAAGAGAATTCCATCAAAAACCGAGGTGCCATCAACGAGCTGGCCGTGGGATACGGAGGATCCGTAAATGAAAAGATCTACTTTGGTTTTACGGTAGGCATTCCCTTTATTTTTTTCGATCGTACCTCCATATTTACAGAGGCCGATGCGACTCAAACGCTAAATAATTTCGACTATGCCACTTTTGAACAGCGACTGGAGACCAACGGAAATGGACTTAACCTAAAGATGGGACTCCTTTATCGACCCGCCCCCTTTTGGAGGTTTGGGGTGGCTTTTCATACGCCTACCTGGTTACGACTCACCGATATCTATGCTGCCTCTATCACTACCGATACGGAAAATTATAAGGGAATCCAAACCCAATCTTCCTCGCTATTTACCAATGGAGAAGACGCGCAGTTCTCTTATTTTCACTTTACGCCATATCGTTTTTTGATCAGTGGATCTTATGTGATCAACGAAACCGAGGACATTACCCGGCAAAAGGGATTTCTTACCGCAGACCTTGAGTACATCAACTATAGTGCCAGTTCCTTTCGGGTAGATCCGGAGATCGATGGTAGTCAAGCGACGCGCACCTATTTTAAAAATTTAAATACGGCCATCGATAATTCTTTCAAAAGTGCCCTAACGCTGCGGCTTGGCGGTGAACTAAAGTTTACCAAGATAATGACCCGGCTGGGCATGGCTTTAATGGGAAATCCCTACAAAAACGGCTATGCACCGGCTGCCGGTCGCATGCAACTGAGTGGCGGTCTGGGCTACCGCGATAAAGGAAATTTTGTTGATGTAACGCTGGTACATACCAACGGCAAAGACTCGCACTATGCCTATAGACTATTACAACAACCTGTATCTGGCGCTTCGATTCGGGATCGGGCTAGTCGTATCGTGATCACTTTCGGTCACAAATTTTAAATGCCCCTTATCGGTAGATGAACGTCTCGGTTTGCAAAGGGCCGTTCAAATTTTCTTTTCTGATATATCCTCGGTACATACCCTCCGTACAAAATGGCATGCAAAAATTTCCTTTTTTGTCGAGTGCGATCAAACCGCCATCACCCCCTAATGCAGGCAATTGCCGCATCACCATTTCTTCGGCGGCTTGTTGCAAACGCTGCTGGCCAAACTCCATACGATCACTGATCGACTTGGCCATAACAAGCCGCAAGAAATATTCTCCCCACCCCGTGCAACTGATCGCTACCGTATTGTCATTGGCATAGGTGCCACTCCCAATGATGGGGGCATCGCCTACCCTTCCCCATTTTTTATTGGTCATACCTCCTGTACTGGTGGCAGCCGCCAGATGACCCTTTTTGTCTAGGGCCACGGCTCCCACGGTGCCATAACGACTTTTTTGCTGCTCTTGCAAAGAAGAGGCGCTATGATTAGGCACTCCCAGATTTGCGAGTGAATCGCGTTTCTTGGCACGCTGTAGCGATTCCCATCTTTCGGGTGTATAAAAATAGGAGGGGTCGACCATGACCAACCCTTGTTGTTGTGCGAACAACTCGGCACCTCTACCGGCCAATAGAACATGCTCGGAGCGCTCCATCACTGCACGGGCTGCCGATATGGGATTTCGAACGGTTCTTACACCGGCAACGGAGCCTGCTTTCAGCGTAGTCCCATCCATGATAGCTGCATCGAGCTCATTGATACCCTCGGATGTAAAGACGGCACCCTTTCCCGCATTAAAGAGCGGTTCGTCCTCGAGTACCCGCACAGCCGCCTCTACAGCATCAAGTGCCGCACCACCATTTTCTAGAATAGCAGCACCTGCTTGTAACGCCTTACTAAGCGCTTCGTGATAGCGCTTTTCGAGTGCAGGGGTCATTTGACTTTTATTGATGGTGCCGGCCCCTCCGTGAATGACCAGTACAAAGTTTTCTTGAGGGAAAGTAGTCGGGATGCTTGCCTGAGCGAATAAAGACAACCATCCCAAGGTCATGACAAAAGAAAGCAAGTATTTCATGGCGACTATTTTAAGCAATTTAACCAATCTTACTGGGGCTGTTTCATTAATTTTACAAACAAGTCATCGATCTGAAGACAGCCGTTAAAATAGTAAAGTGGACAGCGATATTTTTTTTGCTGTTACTGTGCAGTATTTTTTTATTGCTAAAGACTCCTGCCGTACAAAGCTGGATGGGAAAGAAAGTGGCCAGCACACTTTCCGATCGGTTGACTACGCGAATTGAGGTAGACCGGGTTACCTTCTCTTTACTAGATCGAATTTCGTTAAAGGGATTGCTGGTAATGGACAGACAACGAGATACGATCCTTTACGCGCAGAGGTTAGCGCTACGCGTTACCGACTGGTTCTTCATTAAAGACAGTGTAGATCTTACCCACATAGAATTAGATCAGGCACTGGTACGGCTCCACCGCACTGACAGTATCTGGCGACATCAGTTTTTGATAGATTATTTCATAAGCGGTGTCCCCAACCGCAATAAAACCGAAAAAAAAAGAGTCCCCCTACACCTTCACCAATTATCCCTTCGCTCGCTTCGCTTTGAACAAACTGATGGATGGGAGGGTCATTCGTTGCGCGCCAATATCGCGGCACTGGAGTTGCAGGCCGATCAACTTTCAACTGAAAACAAACCCATTCGTATTCGATCGCTACTCCTGGATCGTCCCAACATACACTGGAAGAGTTTTGCAGGAATCAATAAAACGCTGCTACCGTCGATCAACCAACCGCCCGGGTCAGGTAACACATCGAACGCTGATTCACTTTTTCGTTGGGGCATTCCCAACCTACAAGTGGGACAAATGGAAATAAAAAATGGAAGTTTGACCGTTGCGCGGCAAGATCGCGTACTGGTGGCCGGACAGTTCGACGCCAAACAACCTGCCATCAGTAATCTCAACCTTCTTCTCAGCCATACGTCCTTACAGGGAGACACGTTTCGCAGCACCCTAACCCTTTCGGCAAAAGAAAGAAGTGGCTTTGCCATAAAAAACCTGGAGAGCTCCGTTCAATGGATGCCCGGACAGTTACAATTGGATAGTTTCATTTTGCAAACCAATCATAGTTTGGTCAAGCAGCGAATGACGATACATTTTCCCTACGACTCACTTCCCTCTACTTTTCTGAAAGCTTCCCACCTTGAAATGCAGATCATGAAATCTCGCATTAGCAGTAAAGACATTGCTTTTTTCTTACCTGCGGCTGCCAACTTCAATAAAGACGTGCAACTGCAAGCACGTATTAGCGGAGACCCCGGCAACCTGCATATCAACAAACTATTCCTGCAAACAGGCAGCAATAGTTTTTTTCAAGGTGACCTTCATTTAAAAAATCTAACCGATCTGCCAAAAATTTGGGTCGATGTGCAGGTAAAAAGAATGAATACCTCTTACCAAGATCTGACCCTTTATGTGCCTTCCCTAAAAAAACAAAACCTGAGCACCCTATCCCATCTTCGATATATCAGATTTCAGGGAGCACTCACCGGACAGCAGCGTGAAATAGTTGTTAACGGAAATTGGCAAACCGGTCTGGGATCGTTGGCCACAAGGGTACAGCTACGGATGCCTGCAAGCCGACCAGTGGAGTACCAAGGGTCTTTGGATCTTGCAGGTTTTGAGTTGGGCGAGTTATTGGAAATGCCCTCTTTAGGTCGTATTGATTTTAAAGGTGCCGTATCGGGAAAAGGGCTTCAACTATCGAATGCAGAAACCAAGGTAGAAGGCAGTATTGCCTCGGTTCAATACAACAATTACACGTATCGAGACATTCAACTAGCGGGTTCTCTTCTAAAGGGATCGGCCCGTTTTAAAACTCGCCTACAAGACCCGCACCTAGTAACAGGACCTCTCGAAGCCTCCTTTACTAATCGCGATGGCATCAACACCTTTATCGCTACCGGAAAGATCGAAAAGGCAGATCTCAAAGAATTGGGGCTTTCTGGCAAGAACATTCAGCTTACCGGTTTTATTGACTCGGATATTCGTTACGCAGACAAGGAAACCGTCGACGCAACATTGGCTTTTCGGAATGCCGCTGTTGTTTGGCAAGAGGAGTTGCTACCCCTTGATTCACTAGTGGTGCAAATCAACAATACGGCAGAACAAAAAAACATCAGCGTTGCCTCCAACGAATTCAACGCTTCATTAAAAGGGCGATTTCGTATGGAGGATCTTGGCTTGATCGGACAAGACTTTCTGGCTCGCTATTATCCCTCTCAATTTTCGCCCACTCCATCATTGGCTTCGCATTCACAACTGTCTTTCTCCTTGCAGACCTCTTTGTTTGGACCTTTTTTGTCTGCCATAGCTCCCGGTTGGTCAGGATTAAACTATAGCCACATTGAAGGCTCATGGAGTTCATCCGATCGATCCTTTTTGCTCAAGGCCAACATACCCGAACTGCGCTACCAACAATATCTTGCCGAGCGCATCGCACTAAACAGCTCAGCGGCCAACGATCGATTGGAATTAGCCGGCAGCATCTCGCAGATCAAAATAAATGATACGATATCGCTTCCACCTCTCACGCTTCAGTTTGCCGCTAAAAACGATTCATCGACCATACAGCTTCGCTCAGGAAAAGGAAGCGGATTCGAAAAATTAAATCTAAACGCCCTGGTTACCACCTTTAAGGACGGCTTTGTGCTGCACTGGGACCCCTCCGACTTTACCATCAATGGAAAACTATGGACCTTGGGTGAAGAGGGAGAACTGGTGCTTAGAAAAAATATTCCGGTAAGCGGCAGTTTACTCCTTTCTGAGGGTGAGCAACAATTATCACTGCGTACATTGAGCAAAGAAGCAGATCAAAAAGACAGAATCAGTCTAGAATTTTCTAATATCAACTTAAACGACTTTGCTCCTTTTGTACTACCCGACAATCGTCTGGAAGGGGTGGTATCGGGAAATCTTTTGATCGAGGATCCCGTCGGTAATCTACGCATTAGCAGCGGCCCCATTTCCACGCGGCTACTTCGATTGGACAATGACTCCATTGGAGAGTTGAGCGCTCAACTTACTTATGACCAAAAGAGCGGACAACTAAGGGCCATGGGCGCTACGATCAACGAGCAAGAACGATTGTCGTTCGATGTATTGCTTGCTACCAAAGATGCACTGAACAATAAAAACAAGATTGCACTTAACACAAAGCAGTATCCCATAAAACTGTTAGAGCGATTTTTAGGCGATCTGTTCAGCGATATCACCGGGTATTTGACTGGAGATGTAACGATTGAGGGAGATCTGAACCGACCCGCTGTAACGGGTAAAGGAATGTTGAGCAAAGCCGGACTTCGGGTTAATTATACTCAGTGTTACTACAAGATAGAGGATAAAGAGATTGAGCTGACACCCTCGCGCATTGAACTAAACGGACTAGTGCTGCGGGATACCATCACCCAAAATCCCATTTACGTGAGCGGAGGGATCGATCACCAATCTTTCTATAATCTTTTTTACGACCTCGATATATCGACCCGTAAACCGGGCACTCGCGGTGATCGGGACAATCGTCCAGTACAGTTGCTAAATACTACCCGTTCGGACAATGACCTTTTCTATGGAGACGTTAAGGGAACGGCACTACTGCAGCTGCGTGGTCCGCAAAGCGATATGGTAATGACCCTCAACGCCACTGCCTCGGATAGAGACAGCAGCTACGTTACCCTGCCGCCGGGCACCGGACGCGAAAGCGGAACAGCCGATTTTTTAGTGGAGAGAAAATTTGGAACAGCGATCGAGAGCGAAGATTACAAGCAAAACGGAGATAATATCTTATTTGACCTGGAGTTAACTGCCAACCCGCTGGTACAAGTAAAAGTCGTACTCGACGAACTTACCGGCGATGAAATAAAAGGAAAAGGTAGCGGCACGCTTAAGATCCGTTCCGGAACGACCGAACCACTCACACTTCGCGGAAGACTGGGCATAGAAGAAGGCAATTACCTTTTTACGTTTCAATCGTTCTTTAAAAAACCCTTCGAGATCAGAAAAGGGGCCGTTAATTATATAGAATGGAACGGGGACCCCTATGATGCCGATATCAAATTTGAGGCGGTCTACAAGAGCGAGAGGGTCAGCTTCTCTCCGCTGGCCAGTACATTGAACCTGACCGCCGATGTAAGTAATGCCAGAAGTGATGTTTATGTCATTGCCAAATTGACCGACAAGTTATTTAAACCAGCCATCGCCTTTTCATTGGATTTCCCTCCCAACAGCGTTGCCAATGTGAATCCCGAGTTGACGCTGCTAATAAGACAGCTGCAAAACAACACGAATGAACTTAACCGACAAGTGACATACCTGATCGTATTCAATAGTTTTGCTCCTAATGAACTAGGAGGAAGTTTATCGGGCGCAGGCGTCAATGTTAGTACTATCTCGGGTATTTTACTGTCTGTACTAAGCGATCAGATCAATAAGCTTTTTAGTAATCTGCTCAGAAGTGACAAGTATCGTATCAACTTGAATACGTCTTTATACAATCGAAATTTGCTCGCATCGAACAGCACCGCTTTGAACCTCAGCAGCAACGTGAACTTTTCGATCGGACGCTCTTTTTTTGACAACCGCTTTTTGATCTCGACCGGCTTGGGAATGGATGCCCCCCTTGGACAAGGAACCCAATCGAGCGTGCAACAAAGCATTTTGCTACTACCCGATGTTACCATGGAGTGGCTCATCAACCCCAGCGGGACCATTCGAGCCTCTTTTTTTTATAGAACCAATGCCGATTTTCTGACTGCAAGCACCAGCGCCAGCGTGGTAAGGTCGCGCCGGGCTGGGGCAAGTTTGTCTTACAAAAGGGAATATGACAAACTATCCGATTTTTTTGGAGGGTCAAAAAAGAAAAAAAAGAATACCTTAAATAATTGATTATCATAATTTTGAATTCAAATTTGGTCCCTTTTTCAGAGCATAGCTAACTTCTGCTTGCTCCCCAAAACCGCCAGCCCTCATACCACCCTGGTGGCCCTGCCCGAACGGAGTTAGTCTATCTACTTGTAACACATTACCTTTCAACTAACATTTTGTAGATATTTCGCTATATTTATTTTGGGAATATTCCTTTTCTTTGCATCCGAAAACCAACATAAATATGCTTAAGAGAATACTCTTCCTTCTAGTGGTTGCCTCGATGACGGTGTCCTCCGTTTTTGCACAGGTCACAACTGCTGTCTTGACCGGTGATGTTAAAAGCAACAACAAAGAAGCCCTAGTGGGTGCCACAATTGTTGCCACGCACGTGCCCTCCGGAACCAAGTACACGACCATCACACGTACTGGCGGTCAGTATACCATCCAGAACATGCGAGTGGGCGGACCTTACACGATCGAGGTTAGCTATGTAGGTCATCAGGCAGAGAAATTCGAGACTATTTATTTACAACTGGGCGATCCCTTTGTATTGAATACTGAATTGCTTAGCACTGCCGCTGCCTTGCAAAATGTTGTGGTGGGTGGAAGAAGAAATTCCATTCTTAACGCCGGTCGTACTGGAGCGGTCACTAACGTAGGCACCAGGCAGATAAACACCTTGCCCACTTTTAGCCGCAGCATCAATGAACTTACCCGTGCCACTCCGCAGGCGAATGGTCCCTCCATCGGTGGAGGAAATTATCGTCAAAACAACTTTACAGTAGACGGGTCTGACTTTAATAATAGTTTTGGCATTGGCTCTAACCTTCCCGCGGGTGGTGCCCCTATATCGCTTGACGCACTTGACGAGATCTCTATCAATATCACTCCTTTCGATATTCGCCAGTCCGGATTTATTGGTTCTGCCGTCAATGCCGTAACTCGTTCCGGCACCAATACTTTTACCGGTTCTGTGTATCGTTATTTTCGTAACGAAAAACAAAGAGGAGATCAAGTAGAGCAATCCAAATTCATTCGTCCTGTAGAGGAATATAACCAATACGGCTTCCGTATGGGCGGACCCATAATCAAGAACAAGCTATTCTTCTTTATTAACTACGAGACAGAAAACCAACCCAAGTCTATCCAAAACTTCTTTGCGGCTACTTCTGCCGCCGCTTACGGAAGTGCTCCTAACATCGTAAGACCCACTGCTGATTCTCTCAACTTTATCAGCAAGTTCCTGCTTGACAACTACGGATATGTTACCGGTCCTTATCAGGGTTATGTGCCTAACGTCGAGCGCACCAAGTACCTTGCTCGTATTGACTGGAACGTCAATGACAAACATCGCTTGAACATCCGTTACAGCCAGGTAGAAGGTGGCGAACCTTTTACCCCCAGCACCTCTGTGAGCGGATCGAATGTAAATTACACCAGTAACCGTACTGCCAGTACCTCTCTTTGGTTTAAGAACTCCAATTATTTTCAAGGTGCCAACCTCTACTCTTTGGCTGGTGAGTTAAACTCAACTTTCGGAAAAGCAGCCAACACCCTGCGTGCCACCTACACGTTCCAAAACGACTCTCGTTCTACCGATAGTCAGATTTTCCCCTTTGTGGATATTCTCAGTAGCTCTGGTGGTGTTACCGGACCTGCCCCTTACACTTCATTCGGATATGAGCCATTTAGTTTTGGCAACTTACGCCAGGTAAAAACATACTCTGTTATCAACAATTTAACCTGGACCACCGGAAAGCATAACTGGACCGTGGGTGGTCAGTATGAGCTAAGTGAAACGATCAATGGTTTCCAGCGCTTTGGTACCAGCTATTACGTGTTTAACACATGGGCTGACTTTGCCAGCTCCATCAACCCTAATCCTGCGCTTCGTGCCAAGCCCAGAGATTTTGCCATTACTTACTCTTTGTCTAAAAACTTCGCCCCTGCCTTCTCTTCTTTCAAGTTTGCGCAATACTCTGCTTACGGACAAGACGAGATCGCCGTTACCAAAGATTTTCGTTTGACCCTTGGCTTGCGTGTGGACCTGCCCACTTATCCCGATGTGCCGCAGATCTTAACAAATCCTTTGGTTGAGAAAATGAATTTTGATGGCGGTGAAAAGATCAATACCGGTAACCTTCCCAAAAATCGTCTGATGTGGTCTCCCCGCATGGGCTTTAACTGGGATCTTTATGGTGACCGCTCTTTGCAAATTCGTGGTGGAACCGGAGTCTTTACAGGACGCGTTCCTTTTGTATGGATCGTAAGCCAATCGGGTGATAATGGTATGATTCAGGTAACTCAGTTCTGGAATGGCCAGGCCAACACACCCGGGACTTTCAATCCTGACCCTGCTGCTTACAGACCTTCTACCGTACCCACGGCGGGAACGATCGTACCTGGTAGCATCACTGCGCTGGTCGAAGACTTCAGAAATCCTCAAACATGGAAATCTACCCTTGCCATTGATACCCGTTTAGGGAAAGGCATAATCGGTACCCTCGAGGCTATCTTTAACAAGGACATGTATACCGCTGTTTTCCGTAACCCCAATATGATCGCACCTGCATCATTAGCCGTTGATGGCTATCCCGACAGACGTCCTATTTACGGCGCAACGGTTCCCACTCGATTTATCAATACTCTTAACAATGGTGTTCCTCAGACAAATGCTTCTGGCGCCTTTAACCCTGTAGTGTTAGACAATGGAACTCGCGGTTATTACTTCTCGCTGACTGCCAAAATCGAGAAACAATATAGCAAAGGTCTTGCTTGGTCAGTAGCTTATACCAAGTCTATGGCCTCTAACTTGTATGATGGTGGTGGCGATCAGCCGCTCTCTGCCTGGCAAGGCACCCCCAATGTTTGGGGACCCAACTCACAGACCCTTAGCCATGCCGATTATGTGGTTCCTGACCGTGTAGTTGCCATGATATCTTATCGCAAGGAATACTTTAAGAATTTGGCTACCACTATCTCCGCTTTCTACAATGGTGGCATCAATGGTCGCTTCTCTTATACCTACGACCTGGACTTTAATCGCGATGGTATTCAAGGTAATGACCTGATGTACATTCCCACAGCCACTGAAGTTCAGCAGATGCTCTTTGCTGACAATACCGTAAATGGTGTTCTTTATAATCAGGCCGCTCAAAGAGCGTTGTTCGAGCGTTTTATTCAGCAAGACAAATACCTTCGTGGTCACCGTGGACAATATGCTGAGCGTAATGGCGCTCAGTTGCCCTGGCTAAATCGTTTGGATGTTAAGATCATGCAAGATCTATTTACCAACATTAAGGGCACCAAGAACTGTCTTCAATTCAGCATCGATATCTTTAATGCCGGCAACCTGATCGATCCAGGATGGGGTAAGATCAAGACCATCAACAATAGCCGCCCGCTGGCCATCACGAACTCTGCCAACTTTGTCCCCGGTGGAACCGTGCTACCCATCTATCGTCTGGGCAGTGCTAACGGAGATATCATTACCAAAACCTTCCGTGACAACATTAGCGTAGCCTCTACCTACTCCATCCAGTTTGGTCTTCGCTACCTATTCAACTAATTTCTTTTCTTACCGTTTAGAAGACCGCTCCAACAGGGCGGTCTTCTTTTTTATAGATTGAATATCTTTATAGCCAAGCTAAACCCTATGCAACTACGTTGGATTTTTTTGCCGTCCTTACTTTTTTTAGTGGTCGCCTGTTCTACGCGAACAAAAACGGATCTACTTGTCTTTAACGCTAAAATCTACACAGTAGACAGCGCCTTTTCTGTACATGAGGCAATGGTGATAGACCAGGGTAAGATCGTAGCTACCGGCCCCGCTGCCGCCCTGCGAGCACTGTATACCTTTCGAGATAGTCTAGATGTCAACCAACAGTTTATTTATCCGGGATTCAACGATGCCCATGCGCATTTTGTAGGGTATGCAGAAGCGCTTCGTACAGTCTCGCTGGTAGGAACAAAAAGCTGGAAAGATATATTACAAGTAGTAAAGAGCTTTGCCGATTCGCACCCCAACGGCTGGATCGTAGGTCGTGGCTGGGATCAAAATGACTGGGACAAAAAGAGCTTTCCGGACAATACGTTGCTTGATGCGCTTTTTCCGGATCGTCCCGTGCTACTAACCCGTATCGACGGACATGCTGCCATAGCCAATAGCGAAGCCCTTCGATTGGCAGGAATTTCCCCAGGGCAAACGCTGGTGGGTGGTAAGATAGGGACCAGCAATGGTAAGCTCACCGGTCTTCTGATCGACAATGCCGTAGACCTGGTCGGTAGCATGGTGCCTCCCGCCACTAAAGAAGAATTGGCAGAGGCGCTTCGACAAGCGCAGCAAAATTGTTTGGCCGTAGGACTTACCTCTCTTACCGATTGCGGATTGGATTTTTCGGTGGTAGCCCAATTGCAGCAATTACAACGCGAGGGCCTGTTGCAGATGAGAATGAATGTAATGCTAAGCGACAAACCCATCAACTACGCTTTTGCGGAGAAAAACGGTATGATCTTGGAAGACCGCATGCAAGTAAGAAGCATTAAGGTATATGGTGATGGTGCCTTGGGCTCACGGGGTGCTTGTTTACTTCGTCACTACGAAGACGATAAAGATAACATGGGCTTTTTGCTAAGCGATCCTGCTCATTTTGATAGTGTGGCCAATTGGTGCGCCCGCACCGGATGGCAGATGAATACACACGCGATCGGAGATAGCGGAAACAGAACCATCTTGCGGATCTATGGAAGTTACCTGAAAAAAGAAAAGGACATGCGTTGGAGAATCGAGCATGCGCAAGTGGTAGACCCTGCCGACTTGGATCTGTTTGGCAAGTATGGGGTGATCCCTTCTGTGCAGCCTACGCATGCCACCTCTGATATGTACTGGGCTGAAAAAAGACTAGGCCTTGAAAGAATAAAAAATGCCTATGCCTATCGGACATTGCTGTCTCAAAACAATTGGATGCCGCTGGGAACGGATTTTCCGGTAGAGCATATTTCTCCCTTTAAAACTTTTTATGCCGCGGTCTTTAGACAAGATGCCAACGGCTGGCCTGCGCAGGGATTTCAATCGGATAATGCGCTAACCAGAGAGCAAACGCTAAGAGGCATGACCCTTTGGGCAGCCAAAGGGAGCTTTGAGGAAGCAAAAAAAGGAAGTCTTGAAAAGGGAAAATGGGCCGACTTTATAATATGTGACCAAGACCTCATGGTCGCAACCGGCTCAGCGGTTCTTGACACAAGGGTCATAGCCACTTATATCAATGGAGAAAGACTTTACTCCGTAAATAAATAACCCTTGCCTGGCGAATATAAAGACCACTATCAAACGCTCGGACTGGCCCCAGGAGCCACTGCAGCACAAATAAAAAAGAGCTGGAGAAAGTTGGTGCTCGATCTGCATCCCGATAAGACCGGAAACGATCCGGCGCTTGCCATTCGCTTTAGGGAGATACAGCAAGCCTACGAAGTACTGAGCGATCCCTTACAAAAAATTCAATTTCTTCAAGAGCGATGGCTTCGTAAGGCACAAGGACAAACCACCCACTCCGATGTAGTGGATCTGGCCAGCTGGGTAAAAGAATGTTTGGTCATAGAAAAAAAAGCAACCACTCAAGATCCAGAGCGAATAGACCAGCCACGGTTGCAGGCACAGATCGAAGAACTGATCGCTGATCAAAAAATGGCGACCATGCGATCTTATGCCGATCCGGAGGCCCTGATTACCGGGGCTCGGCTTTTATTACAAGCCGCTTATGGACTCTCGTTTAAACAATGGCAGGCCGTAGCCAAGCAATTGGCCAAGATCGAGCCCAACCATCATGGATGGCAATTAGAAATAAAAAAGGCGGAGCAACAAAAAAAAAGAGACAAAGACTGGGAGCGCTACCGATTGCTAGCAGTGCTGCTTTTAACCTTGCTACTAACGCTGCTCATAGCGAGTTAAAGCCCCTGGCAGCGGCTTATTTATATCCTGGCGTGAGTACCGGCGAACCTATCTTTGCAAAATGCATTTTGTAAGTGTAGAAAATCTGTCTAAAAGCTACGGGATCCATCCTCTTTTTTCATCGATCAGTTTTCATATTAGTCAGGGCGATAAGATCGCCCTGATTGCGCGTAACGGATCGGGCAAATCGACCTTGCTTCGCATTTTGGCCGGACAAGAAACAGCCGATACCGGAACCGTTTGGATCAACAAAGAAGTCGACGTGATCTTGTTTGAGCAAGATCCGGCATTTGACGCCAAAAAAACCGTGGCAGAAACTATCTTTTTTTATGACCACCCACTAATGAATGCCGTAAGAGCTTACGAAGCAGCAGCGGCAGCGCCAGATGGGCTTTTGCTCAATGAAGCCATCGTTAAAATGGATGAGTTAGGCGCTTGGGATGTAGAGGCCAAGGTAAAACAGATATTAGACAAACTAAATATCAAAGAGCTTCATCAGCCAATGGGGACCCTTAGTGGCGGACAGCGCAAACGGGTTGCACTGGCCAAAACCCTTATCGATATTGGCTTTGAGCACAAGCACTGCCTTTTGATCATGGATGAGCCTACTAACCACCTGGACGTGGCTATGGTGGAGTGGATGGAGCAGTTTCTAAATCGAGAGAATCTAACCCTGATCGTGGTGACCCATGACCGCTATTTTCTGGATATCGTTTGCGAGGAAATTTGGGAATTGGACGGAAGTGAACTCTATTCTTACAAGGGCAACTACGAAAATTACCTAGAAAAAAAATCGGCCCGTATCGAAAGCGACAAGGCCTCGGTCGATAAAGCCCGTAATCTTTACCGAAGAGAGCTGGAGTGGATGAGAAAACAACCCAAGGCCCGCACTACCAAGAGTAAGAGCCGCCAGGATAATTTTTATCAGATTGCCGAGAAAGCATCGAAACAAACACAAGATACCACCCTGCAGCTATCTATGAAAATGAGCCGGCTGGGTGGAAAGGTCATCGAGCTTAAGAAAATCTATAAGAGCTATGGAGATACCATCATACTCAAAGGATTTGATTATACTTTCAAAAAAGGAGAACGTGTCGGTATTATCGGCGCCAACGGCGTGGGCAAATCGACCTTTACCAATATTTTGCAAGGAATCGAGGCTGCTGATAGTGGAAAGATCAATGTGGGAGATACCATTGTATTTGGCAATTACTCCCAACAAGGACTTCAGCTAAAAGATGATCAGCGCGTTATTGAGTTTGTCAAAAACATAGCTGAAAATTTTCCATTAGCAAGCGGCGGGTCGCTTAGTGCCGCACAATTTTTGCAACTATTCTTATTTGACCCCGACAAGCAATATACGTATATCAGTAAACTGAGTGGCGGTGAGAAAAGAAGATTACACCTTCTCTCGATTTTATTTCGTAACCCCAACTTTCTCATCCTTGACGAACCCACCCACGACCTAGATCTTCCGACCTTAGCAGTACTGGAGAACTTTTTACTCGAATTCGGCGGATGCTTGGTGATCATCTCACACGATCGCTACTTTATGGACCGACTGGTCGATCATCTGCTGGTCTTTGAGGGAAATGGTACGATCCGCGATTTTCCGGGTCACTATAGCCAATACCGCCTGGAATCGGGTAAGAAAGAGGTGCCCGAAAAAAAAGAAGCGACCACTACATCTGAATACCAAGAAAGAAAAGAGACTTCGACCGCTAACGATACTACCCCCTTAGAAAAAAGACCCCTCTCCTACAAAGAGAAAAGAGAGTTTGAGCAGCTTGAAAAAGAACTGCCACTGCTAAACGAAGAAAAAAGAAAGATCAGCGAGGAGCTAGCGAGCGGAAATTGCAGTTACGAACAATTAACGACCCTTTCGTTACGCATAGAAGAACTCACGGTTTCGATTGACAGCAAAGAACTGCGATGGTTGGAACTTAGCGAGCGTAGTTAGCGTTACTCCTCTAAAAATTCCAGGTCCTTATGAAAGGTCTCCTTGGTCAGCAAAGCTGCTGTCCAGGTTATGGCCATAATGATGACTCCGGTAATGATTCCGGCATTGACATATCCTACCGATGGTATTTTCTCTAAAGACTTAAAAAGCGGGAGAATAAAAATGGCTAACATCCCCCTGACCATATTGGGAATGGTGGTGGCGGCCGTGGCTCTGAGATTGGTGCCAAATTGCTCTGCTCCCATGGTAACAAAGATGGCCCAAAAGCCCGTTCCAAACCCTAGCCCCGCACAGATCAGGTACAATGCAGTGGCGGTACCCTGCCATAGCATGGTAAAGAATAGTAACATAAAGAGCATGGTAATGCCATAGAAGATATAAAGGGCACGGGTACGGCTCTGCAGCCGCTGGCTTAAAAGGCCAATTAAAATGTCGCCCAGCGAAATACCTGCATAAGAGAACATAATGGCCTTTCCGGGATCGATCTTTTCGGCTATGCCAAATGCCAGGGCAAAATCGTTAGAGAAAGTTACCAGAATACCGATCACATACCACGTTGGCAGACCAATAAGAATACCAAAGAGGTAGCGCTTGAACCGATCGAGGTTCGTGAAAAAGAGAAAAAAATTACCTCGTGATATGTTTTGCTTTTTTACTTGATGAAACATGCTTGACTCTAATACCGAGATACGAAGCAGAAGAAGCGCGATACCCAGCCCTCCCCCAATAAAATAACAGGTGCGCCAATCGAATGTCTGCTTCATGAAATAAGCCAAGATGGCTCCGGTCAGTCCGATGCCCGCTACAAACGAAGTGGCCAACCCCCTTTTTTGTTTAGGGATCACTTCGGAGACCAGGGTAATGCCGGCGCCCAACTCGCCCGCCAGACCAAGACCGGCAATAAAACGTATCCACTTATACTGCTCTACCGTATCTACAAAACCATTGGCGATGTTGGCCGCCGAATACAAAATAATGGATCCGAAAAGCACACTGAGCCGACCCCTTTTATCTCCGATCACTCCCGAAACAATTCCGCCTAGCAACAATCCCCACATCTGCCACTGTAAAATAAGTTCTCCATTTAGCTTGACTTGTTCGGCATTGAGCCCGAGCGACTGCAAACTGGGAATACGTATAATACCAAAAAGCAACAGATCGTAGATATCTACAAAATAGCCCAAGGCGGCAACAATGACCGTAACATTAAAAAGCGGATGACGGGGCGAATTATTCATGCGATTTAACCTTTCCAGAGATCATTTTAAAAATAACCGGCGCGGTGGTGACCAGTACAATGACCAATACGATCACCTCCAGATGCTCCTTTAGATCAAATCCATAAGAAGCCAAGATCCATTTTTGTAGAAAATAGCCAGCAAAGATCATGGTACATACCCAAGAAATACTTCCTACCACATTAAAAAAATGAAAGCGGGCCCTGTCCATTTGAACGATACCGGCCACAATGGGCGCAAAGGTTCTGATCAACGGCAAAAAGCGGGCTCCTATTACAGCCAAACCTCCATGCCTTTCATAGAATTCACGAGCTTGGTGCAGGTACTTCTTTTTAAAGAGAAAACGATCTCGCCATTGGTACATGGCGGGACCGACCTTACGCCCGGTCCAATAGCCCACCATATTACCTGCAATACCCATTACTGCGATGAGAGCAGAAAGCACTAGCAAATCGATCCATTCGTTACGCAAGACCCCTAAACCGATGGTGTCTAAGAACTGATGGGCCAGCCCCGGCACCACCTCTCCGGTTTTGCGCGTAATCTCATGTGCATAGATCCCCGCTACGAATAACAGTGAATCGCCGGGCAAAAAGAACCCTACAAACAGACCGGTCTCCGCAAAAACGACCAATAGCAGTAACCAAAGCCCTCCGTTCTCCACGTAAAACTGAGGTTGCAAAAGATTTGTCCAATGAAAGGCCTCCAGTAAAAAGATAGACATAATGAATTGAATTATGCGGTAGCGGCCGGACCCTCCAGTTCGCCCTCCCATTTGCTGACTACGGTCGTTGCCAGTGCATTGCCCACCACATTGGTGGCGGAGCGAAACATGTCACAGAAATGATCGATAGGCAAGATCAGTGCCACTCCCTCGGGCGGAATGTTGAACATGGCACAGGTAGCCAGCACCACCACTAAGGAGGCTCGAGGAACACCGGCAATTCCCTTGCTGGTCAACATCAGCACCAGCAACATCGTTATCTGCGTACCCAAGTCTAGCTGTATACCATAGGCCTGTGCAATGGCCATACTGGCAAAGGTCATATACATCATGCTGCCATCGAGATTAAAGGAGTACCCTAGTGGCAAAACAAAGGCAACGATCTTATCCTTACATCCAAAACGTTCCAACTCCTCTGTTAACTTAGGAAAAACAGCCTCACTACTAGTGGTACTAAAGGCAATGAGCAGGGGGTTGCCAATACGCCTTAGCAATGCAATCATTCGAGAACCGATGATCAAGTACCCGACCCCGAGCAATAAGATCCACAGTACGGCAATTCCCAACAAGAAATAAATGAAATAAATAAAATAGAATTCAAAAATACCTAACCCCCGAGAGGCCACCACTGCGCACAACGCACCGAATACTCCCAGTGGTGCTATGTTCATAACGTAGCCAACCATTTTTAAGATGATGTGCGAAACCGCATCGAGCGCCTTGATAACAGGTTTTGCCTGCTCACCGATAGCCGTAGTGGCTACGCCAAAGAAGATCGAAAATACCACCAACTGCAACACCTCGTTGGTAGCCATTGCCTCGATGACGCTGCGGGGGATGATATGCTCTACGAATTTCTCTAGTGAAAACTCTTGCTTTTTGGTCATCAGGTCTTTGACCCCTTCCGTATCGGCCTGTGATAAATTGATAAACTGCCCTGGCTGAAAAATATTGACTAGCAATAAGCCAATACTGAGCGAAACCAGCGAGGCGGTGATGAACCATAACATCGATTTGCCTCCCACCCTTCCTACGGCAGATAAATTACCCAACTTAGCGATCCCTACCACCAACGTAGAGAATACCAAAGGCGCAATGATCATCTGTACCATTCGAATAAAGACCTTTCCCAGTAATTTTATAGTAGAAGAAAATTCCTTGATGAAAGCAGGCTCAGCATTGACATGCACCAAGTATCCCACCACGACCCCTGCCAACATAGACAATAAGATATAAGTGGTCAGATGATTTGTTTTTTTCATGGCAAGCGGATTAAAATTTCGATGCACCGAAAGTCGGTAAAATTCCTGCATTGAAAAAATTTAAGAATGGCTTTATCTTCTGCCATAGTGTGCCGTAAATACTGTAACTTTCTTTTTTGACCAAACCCTTAATTATGCAGGAGCCAACTCCTTCTTTTAAACCGACGCTGGGACTATTGGATGGAACTATGATCGTAGCAGGATCGATGATAGGATCTGGCATCTTTATTGTGAGTGCCGACATCTTGCGCAATGTTGGCAGTGCCGGATGGCTGGTCGCCGTCTGGGTGTTGACAGGATTCATGACCATTACTGCCGCGGTAAGTTATGGAGAACTGAGCGGCATGTTTCCCAAAGCGGGAGGCCAGTATGTCTATCTAAAAGAAGCCTACAACCCCTTGATGGGCTTTTTGTACGGATGGAGTTTTTTTTCTGTTATTCAGACTGCCACTATTGCCGCCGTGGGAGTGGCATTCTCTAAATTCTTGGCCTACCTTGTTCCCGAGCTGGGCAATAATCATTTACTGTTCGACCTCGGCTTTCTACAGATCTATGCTGGACAGTTGGTGGGCATCTTCATTATCGTTTTACTGACATACATAAATTCAAGAGGCGTTAAAGAAGGCAAGCTTATTCAGACAGTTTTTACCAGCGCAAAACTGCTGGCTCTTTTTGGATTGATCGTATTTGGCTTTTTTCTCACCAAAGAAAGTTATTGGTCTTCCAATTGGTCTACCGGATTTAATGCCATGCAAAATACCGGTGTTAAAAACGAGGCCGGCACTTTGATGCCAGGTAGTTGGCTTCCCATTTCGGGTGCTGCGCTGTTGGGAGCCATTGCCGCTTCTATGGTGGGATCTATCTTTAGCTCAGATGCTTGGAACAATGTGACTTTTATTGCGGGAGAAATGAAAAATCCGCAACGCAATATTGGACTAAGTCTCTTACTAGGTACGCTATTGGTGACGTTGATCTACGTTGCCGCCAATCTGATGTATTTGCAAGTACTACCCTTAGAGCAATTAGCCTTTCCTACCGATGATCGCGTGGCGGTAGCTGCTGCCAACAGTATTTTTCCTTCTTTTGGGACCCTATTGATTGCCGTATTGATTATGGTGGCAACATTTGGATGCAACAACGGACTCATCATGGCGGGTGCAAGGGTGTATTATACTATGGCAAAAGATGGGCTTTTCTTTAAAAAAGCAGGAACCCTTAATCAACATTCTGTACCGCAAGCGGCCCTTTGGTTACAATGCGTGGTAGCAGCAATCTGGAGCTTAAGTGGCCGCTATGGCCAACTGCTGGACATGATCTCGTTTGTAGTGGTTTTATTTTATATGCTGACCATAGCCGGTATTTTTATTTTACGCAAAAAAAGACCAGACCTTCACCGGCCTTATCGCGCCTTTGGCTATCCTTTCTTGCCGGCGCTGTACATGTTGCTGGGAGCGGCCTTTTGCGTTTTGCTGATCATCTACAAACCCGAGTACACTTGGCCGGGTCTCATCATAGTACTATTGGGAATTCCCTTGTATTATCTGGCCCTTGGCCGTGGAAATGACCCCACAAAAAATTAAAGAGTTTTAGCATCAATCACTATCTTAGAGATTCCTAAAAACCAATGCATGAGCTTATTTGCAAAAAAGCCTCTTGAACAGATTCTTGCCCAAGCGGCCGACAGTGAGAAAGGCCTTAAAAGAACCCTGGGTGCCTGCAATCTCATTGCTCTCGGTATCGGAGCCATCATTGGCGCCGGTTTGTTTGTTCGTACCGCCGCTGCAGCCGGGCAAGCCGCGGGACCCGCCGTTACATTATCATTTATTGTAGCAGCCATTGGCTGTGCTTTTGCCGGTCTTTGTTATGCAGAGTTCGCCTCTATGATCCCCATTGCCGGTAGTGCCTATGCCTATTCTTATGTAACCATGGGAGAGTTGATCGCCTGGATTATTGGATGGGCGCTGATCATGGAATATGCACTAGGGGCCGCCACCGTAGCCATTGCCTGGAGCGAGTACTTAAATAAGCTATTGGGAGGAGCGATACCCTATGAATGGTGCCACTCTCCCTTTGAAAGCTTTACCGACTCGGCGGGGGTGTTGCACCAAGGAATCATGAATGCGCCTGCCCTAATTATTTTGCTGGCACTAACCCTTCTGTTGATAAAAGGAACCCAAGAATCCGCGATGGTCAATGCCATCATCGTATTTATAAAAGTTGCGATCGTTATTTTATTTATTGCCATTGGATGGCAATACATTCGCCCCGAAAATCATACCCCTTATTTGATCCCGGAGGGAACTGCCGCCATTACCGACCAGGCCGGTAAAGTTATTGCCGACTACAGCGGATGGAACAAACATGGTTGGGGTGGTGTACTCGGTGGTGCCGCCATTGTGTTTTTTGCTTTTATTGGATTTGATGCCGTTAGCACAGCCGCTCAAGAGGCCAAAAATCCCAAGCGCGACATGCCTATTGGAATTATGGGATCGCTGGCCGTCTGCACCATCCTATATATTCTTTTTGGGCACGTGTTGACGGGAGTGGCTCCTTGGACCGATTTTGTAGATCCCGAAAAAGGAAGAGAGGCCTCCGTGGCTTACGCGATCAGTACCTACATGAAAGAATACCAATGGCTGGCCGATGCTGTTACGGTGGCCATTTTGGCCGGATTCTCCTCTGTCATTCTGGTGATGCTAATGGGTCAAAGCCGAATTTTCTACACCATGAGCAACGATGGGCTTATACCCAGTGCCTTTGGAGAGCTACATAAAAAATTCAAAACACCTTATAAAGCCAATTGGATCTTGTTTGTTTTTGTTGGCGCCTTTGCAGCCTTTGTTCCCGGACATGTGGCAGGCGATCTGACCAGCTTTGGTACCCTTTTTGCCTTTGTCTTGGTCAGTATCGGGGTTTGGATATTGCGCGTTAAATCGCCCAATATCGAAAGACCTTTCAGAACCCCTGCCGTACCGCTGGTCTCCACCTTAGGTGCCATTATTTGTCTGGCCATGATCGTAGGGCTAGACCAGCAGACCCTTAAGGTTGCCATGATCTGGATGGCCATTGGTCTGGTGATCTACTTTACCTACAGTCGTCACCGAAGCAAACTCAGATCTGCTTAAAGAAATCAGCTATTCTGGATAACGAATGCTTGCCAATGCTTCGTTATACAAAACCGCCTCTCTGGGGCGGTTTTTCTTAATGCCCATTGCCGTATTTTTGCAACCCTTAACCCCCCCCATATGGGACGCATATTTGAAGTTAGAAAATCGACCATGTTCGCCCGCTGGGATCGCATGGCCAAACAATTTACCCGCATTGGAAAAGAGATCGTGATCGCCGTAAAGGCGGGGGGTACCGACCCCAACACCAACCCTGCGCTCAGAAGATGCGTTCAAAACGCAAAGTCGGTCAACATGCCCAAAGACCGCGTAGAGGCGGCCATTAAAAGGGCCTTGGGAAAAGAGATGGCTAATTACGATGAGATCTTGTACGAAGGGTACGGACCTCATGGTGTTGCCATATTGGTGGAGACCGCCACCGACAATCATGTGCGTACGGTAGCCAATGTAAAATCTCATTTTAATAAGGGAGGCGGTGCCTTAGGAAATAGTGGCAGTGTTGCGTTTCAGTTTAAAAAAATGGGGGTGTTCAAGCTAAAACCCGAGGGCCTAGACCCGGAAACACTCGAATTGGAACTGATCGATGCAGGGCTGGAAGAGTTAGGAGAAAGCACTGGCGATAATGGCGAAGAAATACTGGTAGCCCGTTGCGGTTTTACTGATTTCGGAAATATGCAAAAAGCACTCGAAGACAGATCGATTACACCGCTAAGTGCCGAACTAGAGTGGATACCCAACATTACGGTACCCGTTAGTGACGAGCAAGCCGAAGAGGTAAGCAAACTAATTGAAAAATTAGAACAAGACGAAGACGTACAGAAAGTATTTCACAACATGGGATGATGATAGCAATGAAAAGTAGACGCTCCCTCTTTTCTACTCAGCCATCATCTCTTTGATCACTCGTTCTATCTCCTCTGCATTGGGCTTACTAAAATAATCGCCATCACTTCCATAGGCCGGGCGATGTGCCTTAGCGGTTATGGTGCGGGGCGCCACATCCAGATAACGATAGCCTCCCTGCTCTTCCATTACTTTATTGTACATATAAGCAGCTGCTCCACCGGGAACATCCTCGTCTACAAAAACGATCCGGTTGGTCTTTTTGAGCGATTCAAGAATCTGGTGATGCAAGTCGAAGGGAAGAAGTGTTTGCACATCGATCAACTCACAGCTTATCCCAGTGTGCTCTAATCGTTGTAACGCCTCTGCAATAACACGAAGCGTAGACCCATACGAGACGATCGTAACATCAGTACCTGGATGAATTACCTCAGGTACCCCGAGTGCCACTGTAAACGTATCGAGATTGGCAGGAAGTTTTTCTTTTAACCGGTAGCCATTGAGACATTCAATAACAAGACCAGGGTCATTGCTTCTTAGCAGGGTATTGTACATGCCGGCTGCCTGCGTCATATTGCGAGGCACACAGATGTGCACTCCTCGCAATGAGTGCACGATCATTCCCATAGGAGAGCCGCTGTGCCAGATACCCTCGAGCCGATGCCCGCGGGTGCGCACGATCAACGGACAGCTTTGACGACCGGCCGTTCTGTAATGAAGAGTGGCCACATCATCGCTGAGTGGCTGCAGGCCATAGAGTAAATAATCGAGGTACTGTATCTCGGCAATGGGACGAAGTCCTCGTAGGGCCATTCCAATACCGCTTCCCATAATGGTAAGCTCACGAATACCGGTATCGAAGATCCTTTCCTTTCCGTATTTATCTTGCAACCCGCTAAACCCTTGGTTTACGTCACCGATCTGACCAAGGTCTTCGCCAAAAGCAACGAGTTTTGGATTCGATGCAAATTGCTGGTCAAAGTATTTATTGATGATCTCAAATCCGTTGAGCATAGGAGCATCCGAGGCATAGACCGGGGCTTTCGAAGAAACCAGCAAGGCGCTCTTAGGACCTTGATCGTACAGAAAAGAATTATAGAGTCGCTGGTTTTCTTGCAAAAGATCGTTGTAATAATCCTTTACGGCATAGGAGGCTGCCACATTTCCTGCCAGCTCAATGGTTTGATACAATGCTTTCATCACTTCTCTGCGCAACGGATCTTTACTGGCCTGTAACTCGGTGCAGCACTGCAAAAGCAGACCCGCTTTTTCGGGAATGGCCTGCGATAGAGCGGTAACAAGAGATACAGCCTTTTCTACTTGCTCCTTAACGGGTTGAATATATTGCCTCCAAGCGGTATCACGGCTTTGTTTGGCCTGTTCTTTGGCCTGTACTTGAATGTCGTCCAGTTCAGGGCCGGTAGCCAACCCGTTTTCGAGTAACCACTCTTTCATTTTGAAGATCCCATCCCATTGCTTTTCCCACGTCAATCTCTCGGAAGATTTGTAACGTTCGTGACTACCGGAGGTTGAGTGACCCTGCGGCTGGGTGAGCTCCTCCACATGAAACAATACCGGCACATGTTGCTCCCTGGCCAGTCTGATACCCTCTTCGAAAGCTTCGCACATACCGGCATAGTCCCATCCCTTAACGCGATAAATTTGCAATCCACCCTCTTGATCGTTTCGTTGCATTCCTTGCAAGGCCGCAGAGATGGACCCCTTGGCGGTTTGAAATTGCTTGGGTACCGAAATGCCATAGCCGTCATCCCATACAAATACCGCCAGCGGAACCTGCAATACCGTAGCTGCATTGATGGTCTCCCAAAAATGACCCTCACTGGTAGAGGCATCGCCAATGGTGGCAAAACAAACTTCGTTTCCTTGATGAGACAGATGTGTATGAGAATGCAGCTCGCTTACCTTTCTAAATAATCTCGAAGCATGCGCCAGCCCCAAGGCACGCGGCATTTGTCCGGCGGTCGGTGCAATATCACTAGAGCTGTTCTTAGTGGCGGTCAGGTCAAGCCACTCGCCGGTAGCGTCTACCATTGGAGTAGCAAAAAAACTATTCATCTGCCTGCCGGCGCTAAAGGGCTCACGGCCCAAGTCGGGGTCGGCGTAAAGTTGAGCGAAAAGTGCTTCGGGAGTACCCATGGCCGTGGCCAGTACAAAGGTCTGGTCGCGATAGTAGCCACTTCTAAAATCGCCGGGGGCAAAGAACTTGGCCATAGCCACCTGAGCTACCTCCTTTCCATCCCCAAATATGCCAAACTTGGCCTTTCCACCCAACACCTCCTTGCGACCCAACAGACTAATCTCGCGACTTAAACAGGCGATACGAAAATCTCTGATAACCTCTTGCTTAAAAAGGTCATACGAGAGTTGGTCCGGGTGAGGGTGGGTCATGTCGCAAAAATAAGAAGAAAGCTCGGGGTTATAGAAATGCTAAAAGCAGCGTCTAGGGAGGGTAAATTTTGCTATTTAGGCGGGCTATGTTTATATTTGTCTTATAAAGACACACACTATGAAAAAGATACTATTTGCATCCCTGATGCTTTTTTGCTCGGTTGCATTGCTTGCCCAAACCAAAGTTGATGCAGTCGCTAAGATGAATACCGAAAGACATGACTTTGGCAAGATCAAACAGGGAGAACCCGTTACCTATTCTTTTGAGATCAAAAATGTTGGTGATAAGCCCCTGGTGGTTGAAAACAGCTGGGCCAGCTGCGGCTGTACCACCCCAGAAAAGATCACCGAACCCATTCAACCCGGCGCTACCGCCAAGTTGAAAGTTCAATACAATGCTGCGGCAGTGGCACCTTTTACCAAAGATGTCAATATCAAATTTGCCGGTATCGATGAGGTAAAAGTTGTTAAGATCGTAGGAGAAGTATTGAGTGCAGAAGCTTATTCCGAGTTGCAAAAGCAAGGATCAAAATCTACCAACAAATCCTGATTCGAACGCTGATAAAGAATTTGAAACCCTCCCCTGCGGAGGGTTTTTTTATCGTAAGAGCATTACGGTACCTTTGAGCGGTTCTGCATCGGGCAATAAAATCTGATACACATACACCCCCGTAGCAAGAGGCAATCCCTTAAAGTTACCATCCCAAGCCACTATATTATTACGAGATTGATATACCACCTGCCCTGCCCTGTCATAGACATTGACCATTGCGCCCAACTCCGGACTCAAATAAGGAATTACCCAGCGATCGTTTTTTCCATCACCATTGGGGGTAAACGCATTGGGAATAAATAGAGATGCTACTACCTCTACCATTACCTTATCGCTACTGGTACAACCATGCCTTGTAGTAACCACCAGGGTATACTCGGTGGTTTGGGTGGGGTCGGCACGTGGGCTTACTATAGCTGGATCGGAAAGCCCCAAGGCAGGGCTCCAGGAATATCTGGTTCCCGCCTCTTGATTGGCCGTAGCCAGTAGTTGAATGGGCCTGCCCGCGAACTTTACCCTATCGGGACCGGCTTGTACCACCGGCAAATCAAAAATATCAACCCATTGCACATTGCTGTTAACACGACAAGAGGCCGATCGAATAGAGGAAGGATCGGCAACGCCTAGTCTGTAAAGAAATAAACCCGGCGTTGAAATGGGTCTTGTGTACTGCAATGAGTTGGCGCCGGCAATATCCACCCAGGTTCGTCCGGTATCACGGCTTACCTGCCACTGATACACGGTGGGCCCGGAAGAAGCGGTAACCTGTGCCTGAAATGTATAAGTTCGCTGATCGGGATGGCAAACCCGAACGGTATCGCCTAACCCCTGAACAGTGGTGGTGGCTATGGGACCACAGGGACGAAAACTAATGTCATCGAGCGCAAGATCGTTGCCGTTTCCGCCAGGCGCATTGTTGGTAATGCGAAGTGTAACGGGTGTATTGAGATTTCCGTACGTAAAAGTAAAACCGACCTCTTGCCACGTGGGCTGCGCAAATACCCCGACATCTCCTGTAGCGTGTTGTGCCAGAATGGTGCCATCGGCCGCTTCTATCTTAAACATCAAGTTGGGCTTGATTAGTGCGGGGTTATTGATAATGTTTAGCACCCAGGCCGAGAATACATACGTGGTATTAGGACAAAGGTTGGTCAGACTTTGCACAAAAAAATCGCCCGGTGTTTGCGAGGCATTGACCATCATAAAGGCACCGCCCCCGGTGTGATCGCTGCTGATGGTATGCCACTGTCTGCCGCAATTGGATTGCGAAGTGGTGATGCTGTAAAATCCATCATTGGGGCAAGCAGAGGTAGTAAGTTGATAACCCGGAGCAGAGAAGTTAGGAGGGGTAGACCCGTTTCCGAAATCAATGTTGACCACAGGGTCGCCCAGACTTCCGGAGCAAAGCTGCGCCTGCGGGATCTTGGCTTGGAATGCCAAATAAAACAACAGCAACATGAATCTACCTTTCATATAAGTGGAGCAAAGGTATTGGTTTGCATACTAGGGCTCTTGCTTAACTTTGTGCCATGCCAACCATTGCCCAGCGAGGTAGTAACATGCCCGCCTCTCCGATCCGTAAACTGGTGCCTTTTGCAGAAGCTGCTAAAAAAAAGGGGATCAGGGTATATCACCTAAATATCGGACAACCCGACATTGAAACGCCACCCAGTGTATTGGAGGCCGTAAGAAATGCCTCGATCCCTGTGCTCGAATACAGTCATAGTGCGGGCAATGAATCTTACCGAAGAAAATTGGTTACCTACTACGACCGAAATGGCATTCAGGTTACCAAAGACCAAATAATCATAACTGCCGGCGGCAGCGAAGCTATTCAGTTTGGATTCTTTGCCTGCCTTAACCCGGGCGATGAGATTATTGTGCCCGAACCTTTTTATGCCAACTATAACGGATTTGCTTGTGCAGCGGGAGTAACGATCGTACCCGTAACTTCTTCGATCGAAAGCGGTTTTGCCTTACCTCCCCTTGAGGAATTTAAAAAAAAGATAAGCGCGCGTACCAAAGCTATATTGATCTGTAATCCAAACAATCCTACGGGCTACCTCTATGGCGTGCAAGAGATGCAGGCACTTCGCAGTATTTGTTTACAGCACGACCTATACTTATTTAGCGATGAGGCCTACCGCGAGTTTGCATACGAGGGAACCTGCCTGAGTGCTTTGCAATTAGAGGGAATGGAACAGCACGTTGTAGTGATGGATACCATTTCGAAGCGCTACAGCGCCTGCGGGGCCCGAATCGGGGCTTTTGTAACCAAGAACAATGAGGTATATGATGCGGCAATGAAATTGGCACAAGCCAGACTAAGCCCTCCTGGTTTAGCCCAAATCTTGGCAGAGGCAGCCGTCGATCTTCCTGCTAATTACTTTGATGTTTCCAAAGCGGAATATCAGGCGCGCAGAGATCTGCTCGTAAACCGGCTGAATCAAATGCCTGGCGTCTATTGTCCCAATCCCGGAGGGGCCTTCTATGCCATGGCCAAACTTCCCATTGATGATAGTGATCGTTTTTGCCAATGGTTGCTAGAATCTTTCTGTTACGAAAACCAAACACTAATGCTGGCTCCTGCCACCGGATTCTATGGAACCCCCGGGCTCGGCAGGCAAGAGGTTCGATTAGCGTATGTACTAAATAAGACTGCCATTACTGCCGCCATGGACTGTTTGGAAAGGGCATTAGAGCAATATCCGGGAAAGATCTGAATTACTCTAAATAGAGTAGTTTCGGCATTAAATTGATCGGCCCATGAAAACGTTGCGACTCCTATTGCTATCGCTGCTGGCTTGTCAGCAAATCTTTGCCCAATGGAACCCCAATACATTTGTAAATCTGGATATTTCGACCCTTCCTGTGGCCGACTTGCAAACTGTTATTACGAGCACAGGCAAGACATGGGTAGCTTATTACCATGCCAATAGTGGTAACTATGACATGAGGGCCCAATTGTTGGATGTAGATGGAACAAAATTACTAGGACCCGATGGCGTTCTTGTCGATAACCAGCCCTCGGGAACAGCGGTTTTTGTGTTCAACATCTGTATAGATGCGAGCGATAATTTGATAATTGGGTATCAAGACCAGCGTAGCGGAACGCTTCAATCGGTGCTATATAAGATAGCACAAAACGGCACCCACCTATGGAGTTCGAGCGGCATTATTTTAGGCGCAGGACTTGCCCCCTTTCCTGCGGTCCTTTCGAATGGCGAGACCGTGGCTGCCTGGAACGAGGCCGCGAGTAATACACTTCGATTACAAAAGATAAATGCGGCCGGTTCGCCGGTTTGGAGCACCCCCATTTCAGTGATGGTTGGCACCTCCACCACTACCCGTGGTCAAATCATTCCCACCCTAAATGGAACGTTCACGATGGTATTTCAAAGAAGAAGTGTAGGCATATCCACGACTTTATTTGCACAACGCTATGACAATACCGGTACAGCCCTATGGGCAGCCCCCGTGCAACTTTGCAACCAGACTACCGCGGCTGTTCGCTACTACTCTGGCTTTAGTGAAGGGGATGTAACCTACTATGGTTATTATAGTGCCCAAGGAAGCCGCTTTAATTCTTGGTTGCAGCGTATCAACGCAGATGGCACCCTTCCCTATGGGATCAATGGGGCCGCCTTTAGCACAGCGACCGGTAGTACCGATCCGTATCAGCAGATGACAAACATTGCTGCCAATCCACAATCATCGGTAGTTTGGTCCGTTTGCTCATTTAGCAACACCAACCAATCGCAATACGGGATCTTTATTCAGAAATTCGATAAACAGACCGGTGCAAGATTGCTATCCGATAATGCACAGCAAGTATATGCCATTAGCCCATCTTTTGATAGCCAAGTGGGCAATCTTTCGTTAGTGAACGATGCTCCTTTCTTTATGAGCTATGATGCGACCTATAAAATATACGCGACAAGGCTAGATGGAAATGGCAATTTTGTATGGAACGGAAACCGCATAGAGCTGAGTTCAACTACGGCCGGACCCGGCACACCAAAAGGTCGTTATGCATTTAAAGCACTAAGCAATTCACAAGCCATCGGAGTATGGACAGAGACCCGTAACGGAGTAGAAAAGGCTTATGCACAAAATATTACTCCCGGTGGATTGTTTGGCTTGGATGTTACCACACAAGGAAACGTAACCCCGGCCATTACTACCGGTGCAGGCACCCTACAAATGGTGGCCACCCTATTTCCGGCAACGGCTAACCAGAGCGTAATATGGAGTGTTGTGTCTGTTACAGGATCAGCTACCATTTCTACCAGCGGGCTTGTTACTGCCTCTGCCAATGGAACGATATGGGCAAAAGCCACTGCCTTAGCAGATAATACGGTCGCTGACTCACTATTAGTAACAATTTCAGGACAAAACACAGTTACCCCTCCCGGATTTGTATTTGCCAACGCACAAGCCGCCACAGCTACTTGTGGTAGTAGCAGTAGTTTGTCAATTACCCTGGGCACCTTAGCCAATGGGGGATTTAGCGGCTCCATTTCCCTGAGTGCCACCGGACAACCCACCGGTACCACCATCACCTACAGCACCAACCCCGTAACGGCAGGTAGCAGCACCACCATCACTCTAACCGGTACCAACCAGCTAGTAGCTGGAACGTATACGATCACTATTACAGGAACGGCAGCCGGCGTTAGCTCACGTACAACCAATATCCAATTTATAATAACCCAGGGCGTGGCCCCAGGTATCAGCACCCAACCTCAGGATGCAACAATTTGTGTTGCAGGAAATGCCACATTCAATATAGCCGCAACTACAGGAACCTATCAGTGGGAACAACGAAGCAATACCACCAGTGCCTGGATGGCCATTAACGGAGCCACTAGTGCCGCGTATAGCGTTACGCAAGCAACTACCAATCTATCTGGATCGCAATACAGATGTGTGGTGACCAGTAATTGTGGTAGCAGTGTTTCAGCTATTGCCACATTGACCGTGAACCCTGCTTCTGCTATTACACAACAACCCAACTCACAAACCATCTGCAGTGGTGCTTCCACAAACTTTGGACTTGCCGCATCGGGCACCGCACTGCGCTATCAGTGGCAAATAAATACCGGCTCTGGATTTGTTGATCTTGCCAATGGGCTAAACTATGGTGGCGTTACTACCAATAACTTGTCTGTTCTTAATGGCATGGTATCCTTTTCGGGCTACCAGTATCGATGCGTTGTGACCGGTAGTTGTGGAGCTGCCAGCCAAACAAATGCTGCGACATTAACCGTTCATGCCCCAGTCTCCATTACACGTTCTCCCTCACAAGCAGAGGTTTGCGCAGGTACCTCGGCCAGCTTTGGTATTGTAGCCAGCAGTATCCCTCCTATAAACTACCAATGGCAGTTGAGCAACAATGGAGGCACTACCTGGACAGATATAACCGGTGCCACCAGTTTTACACTTTCTCTTGCTAACACCACAAATGCGATGCATAATAATCGATATCGCTGCCTGGTATCGAGCAACACGTGTACCACATCCGTTGCTTCTTCTCCTACTGTATTAAATGTGCGAAGTCTGCCCTCCGTAGGTCTAAGCGCCCAACCTTTACTTTCTTTATTACCAGGCCAGAGCACTATTCTTACTGCCACCTCCTCCGCTAGCACCGGAGGTGCCATTTCTATTCAATGGAGTATAAATGGACAACCCACGGTGAACATAACCGGTAATACCTATAATGCCACGGTAGCTAATGTGGGAAATTATCAAGTAGCTATTGTTGAAACTTGGCCGAGTGGGTTGGGCTGTAGCGCCAACTCTTCGACAGTTAGTCTTAGCGCCGCAGCTTCGGACAGACTTTTCATATATCCCTCTCCCAACGATGGAACATTTACCATAACCTATTACAATGGACAAAGCGGAACCACCTCTCGACAGGTAGCGCTATACGACGCAAAGGGATCTTTGGTCTATCAAAAAAGATTTTCAATAGCGGGTGCCTATCCCCTGCTTCCCATCGAAATGCCATCGGCCGCTGCCGGTATTTATTGGGTGATATTGAGTGATGTGGCAGGCAATAAGTTGGGTACCGGAAATGTTGTTATCAGATAATTACCCTGTGTATGAAACTCAGAATAGGAATTGCGTTTTGCTTATGGCTATTGGGTTTTACCACATGGTCCCAACCCTTTATCAAAGAGATCGATCAATTTAGGCATACTGATTCAATACAGACTCCCCCAAAGAATCCCATATTATTTATTGGAAGTTCTTCCTTTACCTATTGGAAAGACGTTCAAAATTATTTTCCTGGTCGCACCATCCTTAACAGGGCCTTTGGAGGCTCTTCGCTTACCCATTTGATCTTATATGCCAACGAAGTTATCTTTCGCTATCAGCCCAAACAGATTGTAATTTATTGTGGTGAAAATGACTTGGCCGGAAGCGATCTGGTTACTGCAGATACCGTAGTGCAACGGTTTATTCAGCTGTTTTCGATGATCCGTAAAAGACTTCCGCAAACACCTCTTGTTTACCTTTCCATGAAGCCAAGCCCAAGCAGAAGAAAATACCTGCCGGCCATGCAAGAGGCTAATCAAAAGATCAAAATGTTTCTGGAAGCAAACCCCTATACTAAATTTCTCGATGTGTATGCGGCGATGTTGACTACCGAGGGCAATATTCGAACCGATATCTTTACCGCCGATAGTCTTCATATGAATAGCAAGGGCTATGCGCTGTGGCAACCGCTACTGGAGCCGCTCCTCCGCCTTTGATCGATCGAAGAGCGACTCGTGATTAGATAAAAAAACGGTGGCCACTCCATTGCCAATAAAATTGGTGATAGCCCGGGCCTCTGACATAAACCGATCGACCCCCAAGAGCAGCGCCAGCCCTTGCACAGGAATTACCTTTACCGCAGCCAGTGTAGAGGCTAAAATGATGAAGCCGCTGCCCGTTACGCCTGCTGCTCCCTTAGAAGTGACCATTAACACCCCGATGATGGTTATGATCTGCTCCACCGTAAGCTGTATGTTAAAGACCTGCGCCAAAAATATGATCGCCATTGAAAGGTAAATGGAGGTGCCATCTAGATTAAAGGAATAGCCCGTGGGGACAACCAGGCCTACTACTGAGCGGTGGCATCCCATGTCTTCTAGTTTATTCATGAGGGCAGGCAAGGCAGCCTCTGAAGAAGAGGTGCCCAGAACGACCAGTAATTCGTTTCGTAAGTAGCGAAGAAATTTCCAAATACTAAGATGATAGTATCGTAGTACCCCACCCAATACCAGCACGATAAATAAAAACATGGTCAAATACACACAAAGCATCAATTTTCCGAGTGGAAGTAGTGCTGCGAGTCCGTATTTTCCAATGGTAAAGGCCATGCCCCCAAAGGCCCCTATGGGGGACAGTTTCATTACCCACCCCAATGCCTTAAATAAATAGCCGGCCACCCATTGTATCTTGGCCATGGCGGTTGCCTTGTAAGAAGAGCGACTCAGCAGCACCCCCGCCACAATGGACCCTAGCAAAAATTGAATGGTGCTATTTTCTCGAAAAAAAGACATCATCGATATGGCACTGCTATTTTGGTACTTCGACACATCGGTGAGCGCCACACCAGATGCATCAATACCCGCACCGGGTTGAACAAGGTAGGCTACCCCCACCCCGATGACCAAGGCCAACGTAGTTACCACCTCGAAGTACAGTAAAGCCTTTCCTCCTATCCTACCCACCTTTTTCATATTGTCCATGCCACAGATGCCCGTGATGATGGTAACGACTATAATGGGGTTGATAAAAAGCTTTACTATATCGATAAAGTATTTTCCAAGCGGCTGCATTTTTATGGCCGTTTCGGGCGAAAAATGACCCAACAGTATTCCCGCCACAATAGAGAGGAGTACCCAGAAAGTGAGATTTTTAATTACTTTTTTCAAGAGCAGGCAGGTTAAAGATGAACAATTCTCTAATCAACCCTAAAATAGAAGATTTTCCATCAACTTCTATTATTTGTTTAGTCCTGCGTACTTTTATTGCCATGAGCAGGCCTCTACCAACAGATTGTAGCCACTTTTATCATCATTACATTGAATTTACCGAAGTAGAGGAAGCTACTCTATTACCTGCCTTCTATGGAAGTCAAATAGCTACCTTCTTTAGCTCCTTGCCAATAGCTAAGGGCACATATGCCTATGCCCCTGAAAAGTGGACACTGAATCAAGTCCTGCAACACTTGCTCGATGTAGAACGTGTTTTTGTATTCCGCTTGCTTTGGATTGTTCGCGCTGACGGTCAGCCCTTGCCGGGATTCGATGAGAACCGGTTTGCTGAGATGGCTCCTGCCAATAATCGAACCATGACGGATCTTGTTCAAGAATGGCTGTTGATCAGGGAGAGTACCAACCGATTTGTCTCTAGCTTAAGAGAAGAGGACTTGGAAAGAAAAGGGATCGTAGATGGATCGTCCATAACGGCCAATGCCCTGTGCTATATAACCTATGGTCATATCCTACACCATATGAGCGTAATAAGGGGGCGGTATCTACCGTAGGTCATACTGGAAATTAAATAAATTATAAATTGTAACAAATAAATATCATGAATTCACAGGTTAAATTGATCGTAGGTGCCGCTACCTCACTTTTATGCATACTTATCTTGGCCAATGCCTACAAATACAAATTCAAGCAAAATGAAACTATCACCGTAACAGGGCTAGCAGAAAAAGACTTTGAAAGTGATCAAATTGTTTGGTCCGGATTGTACAGCCGAAAAACAATGGATCTAAAAGAAGCGTACTCACTACTCAAACAGGATGAGCAAAACATCAAACGTTATTTTTCAACTAAGGGAATTAAAGAAAATGAAATAATTTTTTCTGCCGTTTCTATCGAAAAGGAATTTGAGAGCAGCTATTACCAATCTACCAATGTAACCATAAGTAAGTTTTCAGGATATAAGCTTACCCAAACGGTGACCATCGACTCAAAAGATCTTGAAAAAGTGGAAAAAATCT
>JBJTWT010000001.1:0-17474 GCA_046081865.1 Sphingomonadales bacterium | reverse complement strand
TCCGGAAACCAGCACAGAAGTTTTCCATGCTTTTTCGGTGTTACCGACCTCAAAGAAGAAGAATACAGAGGCAGCCATCATGGCCATACAGCCAATGAAGAACGTAAACGCTCTGTAATCACCCGGATTGATCTGAGTGATGTCCAAGAGAATGGTCATAGCTCGTTGATTTAAGTTAAAAAATGTTGTTAAACGGCAAGCGTTATAAAGCTAAACAACATTTTTATAATTCTGTTCAAAATACTTTAGAAAACTGGCTAAAGTTTTTAACATTGATTTTCAGCAAGAAACGTATATTCAATTATTTGAAAATCATATTATTAATAATGTATGGTTGGTAATACTGGGTGGGGTTATGCACAAATATGTGTTAAATTACATCTTAACCAGTTGATAAAATGACCCCCGAGCGAACCCATAAATTATCCGAGGTTTTAAAGAAAAGACAAGTAGACATAACGATCGTACTCGAAAACGTATTCGATCCGCACAATATATCCGCGGTAATGCGCACCTGCGACGCGGTAGGTATACAGGAGATCCATATATTGAATACCAAGATTCCAAGGCACAAAAAATGGGGTGCCCGCAGCTCTTCAAGCGCTGCGAAATGGCTAACGGTCCATCAATTCGAAGACAATGCCGCCTGCTTTGCCAAGTTGAGAAAAGAGTATGGCAGCATACTCACTACGCATTTATCGTCCGACGCTGTTTCGTTGCATGCGCTCGATCTGACTGGTTCGGTGGCGCTGGTATTTGGAAATGAGCATAGTGGAGTTAGTGAAGAGATTAGGGCACTGGCTGATGGTAATTTCTTAATTCCGCAAGTGGGCATTATTCAGTCTCTCAATATAAGTGTGGCCTGTGCCGTTACGGTCTACGAGGCCTTTCGACAAAAAGAAGTGGCCGGGCATTATCGGCGATCCGACCTGACACATCCAATTAAGCAACAAGTCCAAAAAGATTGGGGGTTGTTATAGTAAGCGATCTTTTTTTGAATAGAGGGTACTGCCGCTATTCGTCTAAGGAGATCGCTTCTTTTTCTTTGGCTTGTGAGTGCAGCGAGTAGATGCTGACATTCAGTTCAAATCCGATCAATAAGATGAGGGAGTTGATGAAAATAAGCACCATAATGATCAGCACGGTACCGATAGATCCATAGAGCTGGTTGTAATGCGAAAAGTGAGTCACCCACCAAGACAGCGCAAGTGTCATTAGTAACATGAGCAAAGTGGCCAGCACAGAGCCGGGATTGATAAGTCTCCATTTCTTTTGCACCGAAGGCGCGTGTCTGTAAATGAAAGAGATGCAAAAGAAGAACAGTAATACAATGACAAACCACCGTAAGTTCATGATCAGAGCGATCAGGCGCAAGTTTTCAATACCCAGCCACTGTAATACGACATCTCTTGCAATCAGTATGGCCAACGAGGCAAATACGATCAAATACAAGATACCGGTAATCTTTAGGGCGACGACCCTTCTATGGAATCCTTTTCTTTTGGTAAAGCCCACATAGTTTTTATCGAATGAACGCATGATCCCCATCATGGCATTCGAAGAGAAGTAAAGCGATAAAATAAAACCCAATGAGAGTAAGCCATTGCGTGGGTTATTGATAAAGTCTTGTAAGAATCCGATCAGAACGGCATTGTCTTTTTCTCCGGGTATCACATCTCTGATCAGGTTGTAAAGCTCGATCTGAAAGGCCTGGGTGATGGGCAAGTAGGGTATGAGCGTGAACAAAAAGATGATGGCAGGCGGAATTGCCATTACAAAGTTGAAGGCGATCGAGGAGGCACGTTCTGTCATGCCTATGGTCTGCACCTGTCGAATAAAAAAACTAACCACATCGTAGATGGCTACTCCTCCAAAGCCGGGAAGCGATGTAGACCTGCTTTTTGTTAGCGCCCAGCTTACAAGTTTTAAGTTTTCTATATACCTAATAAATGATTGTTTCATGAAGGGGGGGGGCTGGTGCAGTCAGCGGGTTTTTAATCTTCGTTGTTGTTCATCATGAAACAGCTTTACATTACCAAGATGTTCCTCGTAGGTGCTACTAAAGATCGTGGAGCCATCGAATTTCCAACTGGCAACAAAAAACAAATAATCCGTTACGGGCGCCTCTAGCACTGCCTCGAGCGCTTTGCTAGAGGGCGTGCAAATAGGCCCCGGGGGTAATCCTGTATGCAAGTAGGTATTGTAAGGAGAGGGTAGTGCCAAATGGGTGTACAGTATTCTTTTTAAACCAAAATTGCGGGTTATATATTTAACGGTAGGGTCTGCTTGTAGCTTCATTCCCATACGCAGACGATTCAAATAGGTGCTGGCAATCTTATATCGATCTTCTTGTCGGTTAGACTCCTCTTCTACTATGGAGGCGAGAATGGATGCCTGAAGGGGGGTAAGACCTTTTTTAGCGGCCTTTTTAGTACGCTCTATATTCCAGAACTGCTTATGGCGATCGTACAGGCGTTGTAAAATCTCACGAGGTGATTCGGTCCAGCTAATGGTGTAGGTGTATGGCATAACGATAGACAATATGGTGGTGCTGTCCACACCATAAGCCCTAAGCGAATCGTTATTAGATAGAAAAGAAAGCAGTGTCGCAGAGTCGATCTGGGTATCGGTGCGAGTGCCGATCTTGCCAGCCAGTCCTTGCAGCGTTCTTTCTTTTACAAGACTGAGTTTAACGTACGATTGCTGCCCATTTCGAAATATCCTGACTAGTTGCATAATGCTCATACCCGGCTTTAATTGATAACGTCCTGGCTTGATTTTTTTGAGGTGCAGTCTTGTGCTCACCGTGTTGAACCAGAAGTCTGTCGTTAACATTTCTTCTTGTTGTAATTGTCTGACAATCGCTTCCGCGTTGCTTGGTTGGGCTACATAGAAGTATTTTTTTTCATAAAGGGTAACGGCCGGCCCCCATAACTGGTAGAGGACCCATGCAAGCGCCAGCAGCACGACCATTGCAAACCACCCCAAAAAATGTGACCAACGCATAGAAAGTTCAAGTTAATAAAAAACCCCACGGTACGCGGGGTTTCTATAAACGATTTGCAACCGTTCAGCAATTAGTTATTTGCCGGGTTGAGCAGGAAGGGCAGGAGCGGGTGTAGGCGTTGCAGCAGGAGCAGCCATAGGGGCGGCGGGTGCGGCAGCGGGGGTTTGAACGGGAACGGGGGCACTGGTGGCATCGAGCGAGCGGTCCGGTCCATTGCTGGTGACATTCTTGGGAATGAATAGCACGGATAAGAGGCAAAGCAACGCCACGAAAGAACCAAAGATCCAAGTGCCTTTTTCCAGCACGTCGGTGGTTTGCTTTACGCCCATAAACTGGGTACTAAATCCGGCAATATTACCCGAAAGACCACCTCCCTTTGGATTTTGTACTAATACAAAAAAACCCAGTGCTACGGCAGCTACCACAATCAAGATCACAAATAATAAGGTCATATGCTATGATTTTGTTAGTTCAGTTCTTTGATTTTCGAAGCAAAATAAGCGCTTTTAGAGGGCTCCAGCAAACTTAATTTCTCAAATACTTCCTTTGCTTTTGCTTTGTTTCCTTGTTTGATCCAGACCTCTGCCATGGCTTCGGTAACCACGTCTTCACTGTTGAGTGACTGCCCGGCCATTTGTTCCACCCTTCTTTCTTCTTTGGGATCTACCGCTTTTCCCAGATCGGCCAGTGGAAGCTTTTTCATAACCTTTAACCAATCCGTAAAGCTTTTAAGTTGTTGACCGAATTTGTCTGAGGGTACTTCTTCTGGTTTGTATTGTATGCCCTGAGCGGCAAAGTAGTCGACCGTATAGTAGGGTTCGAACAATAACTCTTTTTCTTGTGTGGAAGATCCGGTCGTTAGGGCTGTTGTAGAACGAAAAGATGCTGTCTTCTTTTCTTTAGATTCATCATCTGTTAATAGTAGAGAGACCCATTCCGCATTGGCAAAATAACAGCTGGACTGTGCCCATTCGGTTTTCCATCCCGGATCTTTTTCGAGTTGCATTTTTTTTATAACGAGCAAACGGGCAGCCGACATCCAAGGGTAATTCAAGACCAGCTTTTTTAACTCCGGTAAGCTCACGTCGGCCAATCGGGGCTTACCCGCCAGCGTTTGTGTCAATAGGTCGATACGATTGTTCATAACGAGGGTTACCAGTTCGAAAATAATTTGTTGAAGATATCATCGGTAAGTGTTCGGGTCATCTCATCTCCCAAGCTGGATTCTGCCGCTTGAAACGAGAGGGCGCCATTAAATTCGAAGCTTCTGCTAACGTCATAGCGTTTCGACTCATCGGCTTTGCGATCGTACAAGACTATCTGAACGCCAACGGTGAGGCGGTTATTAGCAGCTTGCTGACCGGAGATGGCAGAGGTGCTGAAAATATATTGGGTAATGGTGGCAGTGATCTCCCAATCGGCATCATCTCTGTTAGTTTGAGTAAGTCGGGTCTGTGAAATGATCTTCTGGCGTAGTTTGTCAGTAAGTCGGGGGCTGAGTTGCGGATTTACATAAGAGGCTTTGTTTTCGATAAAATTGACCTTGATGGTCTTGATGCTGTCGGGAACGGACGCATCGGTAAAGCGGTAAACGCCACAGCCCGTTAGCGGAGAGATCAAGAAAGCTCCCGCCGTGATGAGCAGTAGTAAAAAGATGTATTTTATTTTCATTCTTCTATATCGTATTCTTTGAGCTTGCGATACAAGGTTCTTTCGCTAATACCCAGGTCCAGGGCTGCATCCTTGCGCTTGCTCTTGTGTTTTTTGAGTGCTTTGATGATGAGTTCTTTTTCTTTATCGATGATGTTCAAGCTTTCTTCTACTTCCACGTGGTCCTGAATGGTGGCGGTACTGCGTGAATAGCCGGTATGGATTACGGGAACGGGACTAGCCGGAGTAACGACCGCCGCCGCTGTGGGATTTGTATGAGCCGGTAATAGCTCTGAGGCAACGGGCCCTCTCCACTCTTGCAATTGATTGACAAATTGGGGGTGGTGGGCGGCAAGTTCCGGATTTTGCAGCAGTTCAACGAACATCCGCTTTAGTTCCGTAACATCTTTTTTCATATCGAAAAAAAGCTTGTACAAGATCTCTCTTTCATTGGCGAATTCGGGACCGCTGGTCGTACTCCCGGTTTGCAATACCGGCAATCGATTTTTGGGATAGGGTTGCAAAAACTTTCCCAATGCTTCTGCGCTGATCACTTTCTCGGTAGAAAGCACCGATATCTGCTCTGCGATATTTTTTAGCTCACGCACGTTGCCGGGCCAAGGGTAATTGACCAGTAGCTGTATGGCCTCTTCGTTGAGTTGTACGGAGGGCACCTTATATTTGTTGGCAAAGTCCGCGGCAAATTTTCTAAAAAGTAAATGAATGTCCTCGGAACGGTCGTGCAACGAGGGTACTCTAATGGGTACGGTGCTAAGCCGGTAATAGAGGTCTTCTCGAAACTTTCCATTTTGCACCTGCTGTAAAAGATCGCGATTAGTGGCAGCTACCACCCGTACATCTGTTTTCTGCACTTTTGAGGATCCCACTCGAATGTATTCGCCCGTCTCTAACACACGTAGTAAACGGGCTTGTGTTCCCAGGGGAAGTTCACCGATCTCATCTAAGAAAATGGTTCCTCCGTTGACGGTCTCAAAATATCCTTTACGGGCTTCGACGGCTCCGGTAAAGGATCCCTTCTCGTGTCCAAAAAGTTCTGAGTCGATGGTACCCTCAGGAATGGCTCCACAGTTTACGGCAATAAAGGGATTATGCTTGCGAGCAGAGAGCGTGTGAATGATCTGCGAGAACACTTCTTTTCCCACGCCGCTCTCTCCATTGATTAACACGGTTAGATCGGTGGCGGCCACTTGGGTGGCCACTTGTAGGGCATAATTGAGGGCAGGGGAATTGCCAATTATGTTGAAGCGATTTTTGATGTTTTGAATTTCCATGGTAATACGTATTAGACTAGCACACCCCGCAAAGTGGCCTGGGTACATTCCGTTACTTTTACTTGAACGTAATGGCCTTTGCCAAGGGTGGTATTATCCGTTTTGGGAAATACGATCACTTTGTTTTGACTGTTTCTTCCTTTCCACTCCCGATCGGTTTTCTTGCTATCGCCCTCGATCAACACGGTATGGGTCTTTCCAACATCGCGCTGATTGCTTTGTAGCGACAGCCGGTTTTGTTTTTCGACAATCTCTTGTAGTCTTCTTTTTTTGGTCTCTTCGGGAATGTCATCTTGGTAACTACGCGCGGCGAGCGTTCCGGGTCTCTCACTATAAAAGAACATATAGCTAAAGTCAAATGCGCTGTACTCCATTACCCGAAGGGTATCAAGATGATCTTCTTCTTGTTCCGTACAAAATCCTGCAATGATATCGGCGCTGATACCACAGGCGGGCATTATGGACCTAATGCGATCGACTTTAGCCATATACCACTCTTTAGTATAGGTGCGGTTCATGAGTTGCAATATGCGCGATGATCCGCTTTGCAGGGGCAGGTGTATGTATTTGCAAATATTGTCGTAGCGCTGCATGGTATAGAGCACTTCATCGGTAATGTCTTTGGGGTGCGAGGTAGAGAAGCGAACGCGCAGCAAGGGCGATAGGCGAGCCACTTTTTCTAGCAGCATGGCAAACGTAACCGGAACACTCGCTACATTTTTTGCTGAAGGGTCGGCAACAAAGTAGTAGGAGTCCACATTTTGTCCTAGCAGGGTCACTTCGCGATAGCCTTGATCAAAAAGATCTTGACATTCTTGAAGGATGCTTTGATCATCACGACTACGTTCTCTGCCGCGGGTAAAGGGTACCACACAAAAAGAGCACATGTTGTTGCATCCTCTCATAATACTCACAAAGGCGCTAACGCCATTGCTGTCTAGTCTTACCGGAGCAATATCGGCATAGGTCTCCTCTCTGCTAAGCAGTACGTTAATGGCCTTTTGTCCACCGGCCGCTTCGCTGACCAGTGCCGGCAATGATCGGTAAGCGTCGGGGCCTACCACCATATCTACCAATCTCTCTTCTTCTAAAAATTTAGATTTGAGTCGCTCGGCCATACAGCCCAGCACACCGACCAATAGTTCTTTGTTCTGCTTCTTTAGTCGCTTAAATTCGGTAAGTCTTTTTCTAACCGTTTGCTCTGCCTTCTCTCTGATCGAACAGGTATTGACGAAAATGAGGTCGGCCTCTTCTAGGTTGCGGGTAGCGCCAAAGCCTTCTTTATTTAAGATCGATGCTACCACTTCGCTATCAGCAAAATTCATCTGGCATCCGTAGCTTTCAATATAAAACCGCTTGGTATAGCCAGCCAGATCGGTGCCACTGGGGGCCAATGCCTCTCCCTGCCGGGATTCATCATGAGTCTTATCGATGAGCAACGTCTCCATGTTCCCTCTCAAATTTGGGAGGACAAATATACCACTATCTCAGCGATTCTGACAGGATGTCACCTTGCTTTAACCTTGGGCTCATTGCAAAACGTATATTTGATAAAATTTAGACTGATTGCAAAGGTTTTTTTTATACGGGTTTACATTTTTTATCTTGATTTTCAATGCGGTAGCACAATCATTCCAACCACTGGGGCTGCTTTCCGGTCAGGTTCTAACAGAGCAGGGCAAGCCGGTAGAATCGGGCTCGGTAAGACTTTTTTTATTGGCAGACAGCTCCGTTGCTTTTTCGACACTAACTGATGAGCGAGGCGATTTTCTAATTCGTTCCATTCCCATGGGCCATTATCGGCTTTGCATCAGCCATGTGGGTCTTCGAACAAATTGTTTGGATAGTCTCTGGTTTAGAGCTGCAAAATTTGATTTCAATATCCCTGACATTGTATTGAAGGTCAACACAAAAGAGCAGCTAAAAGAAGTGATGGTTTATGCGGAGAAGCCCTTGTTTGAATCTAAGGATGGAAATATTACTTATAACGTATCGGAGTCTGCTGCAGCCGCGGGTTCTTCTGCTTCGGAGCTGCTCACTCAGGTACCCTTGGTTACACGCGACCCCGATGGAAAGATCTCTTTAAGAGGTAAGGAGCCCCGGATCTTGATCGATGATAAACCTATAGAGCTCAATTTGCAGCAATTGCAAGATCTGCTTGAATCAATGCCGGGTAGTGCAATTGAGAAGATTGAGGTGATGACACAACCGCCCCCTCAGTACGCCAACGAGCAAGGCGGTGTCATCAATATTGTTACCAAAAAAGGAAGAGTAGGTAAAAGCGGTCGACTTTCGCTCTCAGCAGGTACTAGGGGAGAGCGCCACCTCAATGCCAATTTTACCTACAGAAAAAACGCATTGTCTGCCACCCTCACCTTGGGTTATGCCGATAATGCTTTTAGTGGCGAAAGTTCCTCGCTTCGTCAAAATAATTATGTCGATAGCAGCAATTATCTCTCCATTAACAACCAAAATCAAAATCGGTCAAAACGACCCATGGCTCGCTTGGCGGTAGATTATGATCATAGAAAGAAATCGCTTTTTAATTTGGTAGTGCAATACAATGCGCAACAAACAAGTAATACCTCCGACACTCGGTTTGTTAACCGTAATCGCTACAATGCGATCAGTCGTGTAAGCGACAGAAGTGTTACGGGTTTGGTTACCTCTGGTAGTCCGGCGCTCACTTTTAGCTACCAATACAAACCCATGGCGGGTGAGACGTTTCGAGTCGTGTTCAACTATAATCACTCGGTTACCGGTAATGACCGGGAATTCTATCAACGTTTTTATTATGCCACCATGGAGTTTACCGGCATTGATTCACTGCAACGACAACTGATCGATCAAGTGGTGGGCACCTACACGGTGAGACTTTTTTATGACAAGATGCTGGCGAACAAGAAAACATTTCTATCGTTGGGTAGCTATTATCAGCACGGAACGCATCAGGTGGTAAACGAGGCCAGTTATAAGAAAAGACCAGAGCAGTTGTTGTTGCCTTTGCCTGGTTTGAGCAACGATCTTGTCTTTGATCAGGGTATAGGTAATTGGAGGTTATCGATTCGTCAGCTGCTGGGCAAGGAGTATAGTGTTACCGCCGGCACAGCTTTAGAGAGAACCGAACTCTTTTTTGATCTGCTAACCGAGAACCGAAAGGTGGCCAATGGATATGTCTCATGGCTTCCCTTTGCGAATTTCAATAAAAACTGGAAAGACAAGTTATCACTTACGTTGGCCTATCGTCGTACGCTAAGCCGACCCGGGTTGGGACAATTGAATCCTACGATCGATTTTTCTGATCCCTACAATGTAAGATTCGGAAATGCCTTTTTAAAGGCGGCGGGTGCCCATAACCTCGATCTGATCATGAGCCGCACGCGTAAAAATTACTTCTTGAACGTATCACTTGGCTATAACAGTATCGAGGATATCTTTAGCCCGGTACGCACTTTATTAGATGCCGGTAAAACGCAAGTGACCTGGGAGAATATCAGTGGCAGAAAAGAGATGGAGTTCAGCACCTGGAATGGGGTTACGCTATCGCCCCGCGTAAAGTTAAATGCGAATGCCAATGTTACGCTACAACGTTACAGCGATTACGACCGTACCATTCGCAAATTCAGAAATGGCGCCTCCTTCACCTCTTCGGTGGGGTATTCTTGGGTAGCCAGCGATGTTTGGAATGCCAATGGAACTTTTCATGTAAACCGATTTGCCAACCCACAAGGATTTGCCAACTGGACAACGGCCATTCAAATGGCACTGCAACGTAAACTGGTAATGAAGAAATTACTGATCACCGCTACGGTAGTCGATCCTATCATCAACCAAAGAAGAAAGAGTCTTACGTATGGTCCTAATTTTTTCTTGGAAAGCTTTACGTTGACCCGCACTCAGAATTACCGGCTAACCATCGCCTATTTGCTGAGCGCAAAGAAACCTTTACTAACGCGTTAATTTTTTGGCAAGCCAGCTTTTTGCGACCGGTACGATCCAGTTGTTTTCTAACTCGGCCTTGGTGGTAACGCTGTTATTAAAGTAAAGCGTTTGGCTGTCGATAAATCCTTTTTTGAGAGCATAGTCGATCTGTGCCAACGGAAGTCGCTCTATTTTATTGTTGACCACAAAGGCCAACTGGGTGCGGTCGAGCAGGGGAGTAGCGAATTCTTGCTCTAATTTTCGTATGAGTGCCACCGAGCTATCAGTACTGCACCCGCTGACCATGGTCGTAGACTCATCGGCCAGTAGTACTATAAATTGACCAAAGAACAAAAATCCTTTTCCATTTACCGGTTGGCCGTGCGATTGCCATTGCGCAGTAAACTGATCGAGTCTTTCTTCTATCGCCAAAGCCTCTGCCAAAGAAAACAGTCGGGTGGCTTGGTAGATCCATACGCGGGCAGAGGCAGCGAAGTGGGCCGGTAGTAAATGGGCGTACGTTAAATTCATTGGCAATAAGATTCAAGGGTCGTGCAAACGTTAATTTCCAAGCTGCGCGGCGATCAGCTCAGCTACGTCCATCACCTTAACCTGTTCTTCTTTTTCGGCAAGTTTAACGCCATCGCTAAGCATTGTATGGCAAAATGGACAAGCGGCAGCAATAATGCCGGCACCGGTAGCGAGTGCTTCTTGACTTCTCTCGGTATTGATACGAGTATCTCCTTTCTCTTCTTCTTTGAACATCTGTGCGCCACCGGCACCACAGCAAAGCCCCTTGCTGCGACAGCGTTTCATTTCTACCAGATCTGCATCGAGCCATTCCAGAATTTCGCGGGGCGCCTCGTAGATACCATTGGCCCTTCCAAGATAGCAGCTATCGTGATAAACGATCTTCTTTCCGGCAAAGGAGCCACCCCCTTTTACCGTAATACGCCCCTCGTTGATCAATTGTTGAAGAAGCGTCGTGTGATGGATCACTTCGTAGTCGCCACCTAGTTCGGGATATTCGTTCTTGAGCGTATTAAAACAATGCGGACAAGTGGTGACGATTTTTTTGATCCCGTAGCCATTCAATAATTGAATGTTCTGATAGGCCATCATCTGAAACAAAAATTCATTGCCGGCTCTTCGGGCAGGATCGCCGGTACAACATTCCTCTTTGCCTAAAATGGCATAATTGATCTGAACCTGGTCGAGTATTTGTGCAAAGGCCTTGGTAACTCGCTGGGCCCTTTGATCGAAGCTTCCGGCACAGCCTACCCAAAACAAGATCTCCGGGGTCTTACCCTGAGCTACTAGTTCGGCAACGGTAGGTACATGCATGGGTTTTGTTTTAGGGGATAAAATTACAGCTTTCGAGGGCTTCCCTCAAATTGTGCTTGCCCTTTTGCACTTACTTTTGCCTCTTACTACATGAAAAGACTATACCGCTTGTTGACTAACTGGGAGCAATGGAACTTCTTTGTTCTTTATCTGCCTTTTTTTCCCGTATGGTGTTGGTACTGTATCAAGAGCCGATCACTTTGGTTTTTTACCGCTTCCAATCCCACTATAACCTTTGGAGGACTCGAGGGTGAAGGAAAGAAGGAGATGTATGCGCAACTTCCCAGCGGCTGGTTTCCTAAAACGCTGTACATAGAGCCGAAAAGCGATCTCTCTTTGGCTAAGCAGTCAATTGTTGATGCCGGCTTTGGTCTACCGTTTGTGGTAAAGCCAGATGTAGGTATGAAGGGGATCTTATTCAGAAAAATTGAGCAGTGGGAGGAGTGGAGAGACTATCATAACATTATGCCTGTTACCTACATGGTGCAAGAGCTAATTGAATATCCCTTAGAGCTTAGCATATTTTATTACCGGTTTCCGACCGATAATTCCGAAACGATCTCTGGCTGTATTCAAAAGGAATTATTGCATGTGGTGGGCAATGGTCATCTCACACTCGAGCAGTTGATCGCGCAACACCCCAGGGCTTCTTTACGGTTTCAGGAAATGAAGCACCGGCATGCTAGTCGTTTCGATTGGGTGGTGCCCAGTGGTGAGCGATACTATCTTTCTTATGCCGGAAATCATAATCGAGGTGCCCGATTTGTTAGTCTGATGCACGAGGTAGACGATCGGTTGGTTACTTTTTTTGATGCGTTAAGTCGGCAGACCTCCTTTTATTACGGGCGATACGATCTCAAGTGCCATTCACTGGAGACGCTAAAGCAGGGGCACTCTTTTTCTATACTGGAGTACAATGGATGTGGGGCTGAACCCAATCATATTTATGATGCAGGATTATCACTAAGGCAAGTTTATAAGATCTTGTTACAGCATTGGAGCGTACTTTTTCGTATTAGCGCCTATAATCACCAACAGGGTCATCGTTATTGGCCTTTCGCGAAAGGGTGGCGTTTTTTAAAACAAGCCCGTAGACATTTTGCCCAACTGGAGAGCATTGACTGAGTGTGCGACTTATATTTACAATATGAATTTTGTACGGGTATTTTTTCTTGGCTTACTCATCAGTTTTATGGGGTCTCTCCCATTGGGAACGCTCAACATTGCCGCCATGCAGATCGCCATTGGCCAAGGTATTCGATCGGCCATGCTCTTCTCATTGGGGTCTTTGTTGGCAGAGATGATCTATGTTAGACTTTCGCTGGTAGCGATGGATTGGATTCGACAACAAACGTTATTGCTGAAATTACTGGATTGGCTAACCCTGCTGATCGTAACGGCACTGGCGCTATCTAGTTTCTATACCGCTTCTCAATCGGAGCCGGCTCCCAATCCTTTATTGGGTTTAGCCATTCCTAAAGTTGCGCTAGGGTTCATAATGAGTGCGCTCAATCCGGTACAGATTCCATTTTGGTTTGGTTGGAGCGCGGTTTTATTTTCCAGAAATCTACTGCTGCCCGATAGGTCGCAGTATTATTTTTATATTCTGGGAATTGGTTGCGGTACTTTTATAGGCAACTGCGTCTTTATTTTTGGGGGCCAATTTGTGGCCAGTCGAATTGAGAATAATCAGCAGACCCTAAATTGGATCATAGGTGGGGTCTTTGCTTTTACAGCGCTCTTGCAGCTTTATAAGATTGTTAGTAAGAAAGATACGATGCAGCAGATAGAGGAAAAGACAACTCGTTCTTGATACTTTTATTTACACCGAACGGCTCCAGCTATCACGGTCGTCGGGACTAAATTTCCAGGGGGCAAAATTATTTTCCACATTGCTAAAAAGGGCCGCCCACTCGGCGGGCGTACGACTCTCTTCCATCACAAGGTTTCTGCGCAGCTGTAAAATAATATCGAGCGGATTGATGCTAACGGGACAGGCCTCTACGCATGCATTACAGGTGGTACAAGCCATCAATTCTTCTGTACTGATATAAGTGTGTAGAAGTGATTTTTCGTCATCTTGCCACTGGCCTTTTTTGTCGATTTGACGACCCACTTCTTCTAACCGATCTCGGGTATCCATCATGATCTTTCGGGGAGAGAGTCTCTTTCCGGTCTGACGTGCCGGACAAGCGGCGGAGCATCTGCCACATTCGGTACAGCTGTAAGCGTCCAGTAGATTTTTCCAGCTAAGGTCCATTACATCTCGGGCTCCGAATCGCTGTGGGGCCGCCTCTGCCGTGGTGGGGGCCAGCTCGGGTTGCATGGCATAGAGTACCTCTTGTTGAATGGCAGGCATGTTCTCCATCTTTCCTATGGGTTGCAAGGGGGCATAATAAGAATTGGGGAAGGCCAGAATAATATGCAAGTGCTTAGAGTAGGGCAAGTAATTTAAAAACGCAAATATTCCGATAATATGAAGCCACCAACTGGACCTTTCGATAATAACAAGGGTGTTATCAGATAACGATTGGAGGCTTCCATGCAAAAACGATGAGATGACAAAAGGGCCTGTGAGGTGCTCGGCATAATGCCCCACCGCTCGCTGTTGTAGTAATGTGTCGCTGGCATTCATCAACAGAAAAAGACTCATCAGTACTACCTCGGTTATTAAGATCAGATTGGCATCTGTTCGAGGCCATCCGTTAAGGTCATTGCTTAAAAATCTTTTGATGGCCAATCCGTTTCTGCGAATAAAAAAAACGACGCAAGCGATCACTACTAGCAGCGCCAGTATTTCGAAGCTGTTAATAAAAAAGGGGTATAGGGTAGGGATCCAGGGAAGCAATACCCGGTGAGATCCTGTAAGTCCATCGATGATGATCTCAACGATCTCTATGTTGATGATTATAAAGCCGGCATAGACCCATAAGTGCAGAATAGCCACCAGGGGGTTATGAAACATCTTTTTTTGACCCAGGGCCAGCAAGAGCATATTCTTGAATCGTTTTGCGGATTGATCGTGAATCTGTTGTTTTCGTCCCAGCAAGATATTGCGGCGTATGGCCGCCGCTTTTTTACTGAATAAAGCTGTGGCAACAGCAAAAAGGATAATGAAAAGAAGGGGTTCTAAAAACGACATGGAGAATAATTAGATTGCTAAATTATGATAAATACCGTCAGAAATAGAGTGGGTGTACTTTCCATTTTCCTTTAGAATAAGATAGGGCCGGTGCGGGAAACTTGAAGGCATTTAGAAATGTAAAAAGTACTCTTACTGCTTTTTTGTTGGTCTTGATCTGTGTCCAGTCTATGTCAGGAGAAAGGTACCATTGCCTGGCCCTGGCAATATCTCTTTTGTCAAATGTTACCACACCGGCCGCATTGATAGCCCTGTTCTCTGTTCCTCCAAAAAGCCCCTCTGCCCCGTACCCTACAGCCAAAGAGAGCCAACGAGGAAAATGACTATTCCTTAAAAAAGGGGCCAGCCTAACACTGGCCCAATACGTTTGACCGTTATAATCTTTTAGCATTCGCTCGCTCCATCCGTTTCCAAAAAGCTGATCGCTTCGCTCGTTTAGTTGTGGGTCGCCATAGTTTTTTCGGTGAAATGAAAATTTAAGATGAATGCGTTGTTCGTTCCAAGTCAGTTCCTGAGCAATGTACGACCCACTACCCAGCAAATTGGCACCAAAATCGCCCCAACTCCATCCCCAATCGGCACTGTAGGCATCTAAAAATTCGATCGCCGTTTGGTATACGGTACCGCTTAGGCCACCCACCCAAATACGCGTTTTTTTGTTCATACCTGCCCATTTCCAAAGATCGGTACTGGCACTGCTTTGTATGTAGGCGCTATAGAGGTGTCCCACCTTGTCTGTTTGTTTCCATTGAGGCATATCATTGAATGTATGGAAAGAAGACCGTGGATAATGCAGATACCACGAACGATACAGGGCAACCATAGTACCTCCGTATCCGGCAACATTGGCCGCCGTTACCCATGCTATTCTTGCTCGGTGGTTCTTTTTAAGTGCACTGCTGTCTTGTGCCTTTAGAGCGGTCTCTCCAAAAATCAGTAACAGAAAAAGGATAGTTGCCCGATACATGTGCTTCAAAGCTACCAATAAGCTCCGATCTAAAGAGCGACTAAAATTTGGTAACTTTCCGGCTTTAAAATCTTATCCCGATGAATGAGGCCATTGCAAAAAGAGTCAATACCTGGTTAGAGGGTTCCTTCGATCATGCCTCCAAAGAAGAAATTGCACGCTTACAGCAAGAAGATCCCCAAGCGCTTGCTGATGCTTTTTACAGAGACCTCGAATTTGGTACTGGTGGGTTGCGTGGTTTGATGGGCATAGGCACCAACAGAATGAATAAGTATACGGTGGGTATGGCGACCCAGGGGTTCGCAAATTATTTGAAGACATGTTTTCCTGCAGGTGTTTCCGTTGCCATTGCCCATGATAGTCGCAACAACAGTCGATTTTTTGCCGAGACCACGGCCCATGTTTTTGCCGCCAATGGAATTCGGGTGTTTTTGTTCGAAGATCTCAGACCCACACCCGTACTTTCTTTTGCTATCCGAAAACTGGGTTGTCAGGGTGGGGTGGTATGTACTGCCTCTCATAATCCAAAAGAGTACAACGGGTACAAGGCCTATTGGGATGATGGCTCTCAGCTGGTATCTCCCCACGACAAAAATGTAATGGCCGAGGTAGCCAAGATTCATTCGGTAGAGGAAGTTCGCTGGTCGGGCAACCCGGAGTTGATTACATTGATAGGGAAGGAAATGGACAGGGAGTATATTGAGATGGTAGCCGGTTTGAGTATTTATCCCGATGTGATACAGGCCCAAAAGAATATGTCCATTGTGTACACGCCCATTCATGGAACCGGCATTACGATGGTGCCTGCCGTGCTTCGCCGGTTTGGTTTCGATAATATTCATGTGGTAGAAGAGCAAGCGGTTTCCGATGGAAATTTTCCTACGGTGCTTTATCCGAACCCCGAAGAAAGCGAGGCCATGAATTTTGGACTTAGACTATCCGAAAAGTTAGATGCCGATATTCTATGTGGCACCGATCCTGATGCCGATCGCCTGGCCATTGGGGTCAAAGATGATACAGGAAAGTGGATATTGATGAACGGCAATCAAACTGCCGTACTGGCCTTTAATTATTTGCTGGAGGCGCGACAAGCAAAAGGGATCGCAGCCCGGAGCGACATGGTCATTACCACCGTGGTAACCACCCCCATGATCGATGCTATTGCCAAGCACTATGGAGTGAGCTGTTATCGGGTGCTTACCGGGTTTAAGTGGATCGCCGACCTCATTCGCCAAAAAGAAAAAGAGGAGCATTACATTATTGGTGGTGAGGAGAGCTTTGGACTTATGATAGGAGATCAGGTGCGTGATAAGGATGGAGTAAGCGCCGTGGCATTGCTTTGTGAAATGGCTGCTTACGAAAAACAAAAGGGTCGATCGCTGTACGAAAAGATGATCGATCTCTATGTAAAATTTGGCTGCTATCAGGAACATCTGCTCTCTATTACCAAAAAAGGCATGGATGGTCAACAGCAGATCGCTGCCATGATGGATCGCTTTAGAAAACACCCTCCTGTCACTATCAATGGCTCTGCCGTAACATCGGTACAGGATTTTGAACTGGGAGTAGCCACCGATCGTATCAACGGCACTTCCACCCCCATTGCGTTGCCTCGCTCTAATGTGCTTCAGTTCTTGTTGGCAGACGGAAGTCTCATCTCGGCACGTCCCAGCGGAACAGAGCCCAAGATCAAATTTTATTTTAGCGTTTGTGCTCCTTTACCTTCGGCATCGCATTATAACGAAGTATCCGCATCGCTTATGGCCCGCATAAATGGCATAATGGCCGATTTGAATCTATGAGACCCACACTAGACACGTATCGACATCAAGGTCTTAGAAAAAAGTTGGTGGATATCCTGCGTGCAAAGGGCATCTCTGATGAATCGGTCCTTCTGGCAATGGGAGAAGTGCCTCGACATTTCTTCTTAGATTCTGCCTTCGATGAGATCGCTTACGAAGACAGGGCCTTTCCTATCGGGCAGGGACAAACGATCTCTCATCCTTATACCGTGGCCTATCAGTCGCAATTACTTTCGGCCAGGCGATTTGAAAAAGTGTTAGAAGTAGGTACCGGCAGTGCCTATCAAGCCATGGTGTTGGCAAAGATGGGGGCTTTGGTCTACACAATAGAAAGGCAAAAAGCCCTTTT